>JBDNFN010000250.1:0-3717 GCA_041689795.1 Fuerstiella sp.
CACCGTCGTGCTGGTCAGGCTGGCAGAACGCAGTACAGCACTGACAAAACGCGCACTCGATATTGGCGCTGACGGAGTCGTCATTCCCTGGATGGAGACGGCCGAAGAGCTTCGGGAAGCGGTTCGGGACGCTCAATATCCTCCCGAAGGACGGCGGGGAATTGGCGGAGAACGCGCGACGGTCTGGGGGCAGTGCCTGGCCGAGCACACAGCTGAAGCCAATGAGAATGTGCTGGTCGTGCCGTTGATTGAAAGTGTGGCGGCAGTGCCCAACGTCGCCGAGATGTGCAAAGTCGACGGGGTTGACGTCTTCTTCTTCGGACCGGCTGACTTATCAGCGACAGCAGGTTTCCGCGGTCAGTGGGAAGGCCCGGGAGTTGCCGAGCAGATACTGAACGCGAAGGACAAAATCAGAGCCGCGGGCAAACACTGCGGTTTACTTGCCACCGGCATTGACAACCTGTGCGAGCGTGTCGAGCAGGGATTCCGGATGCCCGGTTTGGGAGCCGACACCGGACTTCTGTGTCGATCTCTGCATCAGGCGCTCCAAGCCGTCAATCGCGATCGCAAGCCGGCCACGAGTCTCGACCCGCGCGACGGCCGAGCCATCCAACTTCCGCTGTCGCAACCGCCGGAACACATGCAGCCGGACCGCGACGAAGTCATCACGACGATCGAAGACTGCAACCCGATTGAACTACAGACGGGCGTTATCTTTCAACCATTAGTCGGCGACTTTAATACAGCACGCAATCTAACAACCGGAATTGTGAGTTTCTCGCCAGAAGCACACCTCGACTGCCACACGCATCCGTGCAGCGAATCGATCACCGTGCTGGAAGGCAAGGCGGAGATCACCGTAGAAGGTCGCGTCTATCGGTTGGGACCGCTGGACAACATTGTCATTCCGCGATGGCTTCCGCATGCCGCCAGGAACCCTGATCCCGCAAACACCGCACGGCTTCACATTGCACTTGCGATGAGTGTTCCGGAACGCGAACTGGTGACGCACGAGTTCGCGCGTACCGAGATGCCGCCGGACTCCATCGGCCTGGCAGGAGCTGAGCGAGTGAACCGCTTCGCGTCTTCCCCGCGATCGTTCGGAGTCGGGCCCGGTGCGGAGTTCGTTGATTTCTTCAACGCGGAGCTCATCCCCGGCATCGAAATGAGCGGCGGGTTCGCTCGCTTCCAACCCGGTGGAAGACTGCCCGCGCATCTTCACGATTTCGACGAATCGATCTGCATTACTGACGGAGAGGCCAACTGTTTGGTAGAAGGACGTCGCTACTCATTAACGGGGTGTGCGACCGCCATGGTTCCACGCGGAAGAGTCCACTACTTCGTGAATAACTCTTCAAAGTCGATGGACATGATCTGGGTCTATGCCGGCCCAATGCCAGAGCGGATCGTGGTAGTCGAAGCCGAGTCATCGGAGGCCGCAAACGATGAATGACATTCAACGAATGCGTCACAGCCAATTCTCCGGTCGCGAAACTCGCCAAGCCTCTGGTAGCGAAACTCACTACGTCTCCGGTAGCGAAACTCGCCAAGAGTTTCGGCCAGTCGCGCAATGCCGAAAGTCCTAGTGCCTTCCGCTAAGAAGGACACTGCTCCGCGAACTGGATCAGACCGCACACTCAACCGCAGTTCATACATAGGAACAGAAATGACAACACATCCGAATTCCCGCTTTCGCGTCGCGTTGACGGCTGATTTCTACGACGAGTCAGGCAACCCAAAGTTTGAAGATCTTGGTCTTGGCGTGTTCGAAGGCTGTGACGGCATCGAGGTCACGCGATTCAATGAACACCGCCCTGAGATCACTCCGGATCAACTCGCTGGTTGTGCTGGCGTGGTTGTGCTGACTCCGCGAGTGACGGCCGAGTCTCTCTTAAACAGCGATGAACTGCTTGCGATTGGCAGGTTCGGAGTTGGCTATGACTCGGTCGACGTCGATGCCTGCACAGAACGCGATGTCCTGGCCCTGATCACTGCGGGCGCCGTCGATCGTCCGGTCGCTGAAGCAACGATTGGCTGGATGATTGCACTCACGCATCACATGTTGCCAAAGGACCGCATGGTTCGCACGGGCCAATGGGACGACCGTACGAACTACATGGGGTGTGAACTGCGCGACCGGACGCTGGGAATTATCGGGCTCGGCGGCATCGGCCAGAAGCTGGTCTCGCTGCTGCAGGGTTTCGGTATGCAACAGCCCATCGCATTCGATCCGTTCGTGCCGGCTTCTGTGCTGGAAGAACTCGGAGTCCGCAGCGTTTCGCTGGCTGAACTACTCACGACTGCTGACTTCGTGTCGGTTCATTGCCCACTCAACGACAAGACGCGTGGTCTGATCGGGGCGAATGAAATCGCGACGATGAAGCCTGACTCCTATCTGCTGAACACGGCCAGAGGCGGCATCGTCGAAGAGCAGGCCCTGTTTGAGGCGTTACAGGAAAAACGCATTGCCGGAGCCGCACTCGACTGCTTCGAGGAAGAGCCGGTCACACAACCTCATCGATTCGGCGAGCTGAACAACGTGATCCTCGCACCGCACTCGATCGCCTGGACGGCCGAGCTGTTTCGAGACATCGGCCGAACGGCGTGTCAGGGCATGCTAAATCTGTCACAGGGCAAACGGCCGGTTGGTGTGTTGAATCCGGAACTCTTCGAACGCGCAAGCTTTCGTTCCAAGTGGTCGGAGATTACTGGCATTGCAAAGGAGTCTCTTGGATAAGCAACCGACCAGCAGGGCACGGGGCACGGTGTTACCAAGTTAACGCAATAAATGATTTAACCTGGGACGAGGAAGTGAAACAACGAACCACCCACCTTGACAGGGGTTTGGAGGAACGGTGTTGTTCGCACGTCGACATGTGACCTTTTCTTGTATGGAGGTGAATGCGAGGCCACGGGTGAATCGAACGGAGATTTGCGGCACGGATGAGATACAAGCGTTTCATTCAATTAATCGCTGCGTCAGACACACGTACCTTTGTGGGGAAGATGTGACTACCGGCAAGGATTACTTGCATCGCAAAGAGTGAGACGGTGGGGCCATCCAAAATCAATCTGTCCAATACTTTGGATGGCCCCCAATACTTCGTCTTCGACCGCCGATATCATAAGTGCTGGAAATTCCCAATCAAAAATGCCTGACCCCTTTGATTCTCTACCAAACTGAAGAAAGGTGGAAAGGCTGGGATTCTGCGCCTATGTCTCGCGCAATTTCAGAGCTCTTGCACGGTCTCACATTGCTTCGAAACGGCTTCCCGCGCTTCACAGTCGCCTGACGGATTCAAATCAGGAATTGCGGCAAATCCCAACCTCAAAACAACCGACTTTTGTCGCTCGTGTCAACATCCAATCGCTATCAATGGAGCGGGCGAAGGGTGTCCCGCATAGATTATCAGACCAACGCAAATCGACAGTGCGAGAACAGCGACAATTGACCAGCGTTTTGCTTGTGATGTCATCGTGTGCCTGGTTCGTCGGTGGTTGAAGAGAGTCTAAGACAGAACGGTACTGATCACGGGGACCGAGGAGTTGATTCTGATTTCAAGACGGACGACGCTCAGGTCTCCCGTGCATCCGATGGTTCGCTGGCTTCGTTGCGAAACGGTTCAGCTCTCATGATCGCGAGTGCCGGAACCTTGAGCGCATTATACAAGTTGGAAACGTGTTCCGGGAACACATTTAGGAGGTCCTCGTGAACAA
>JBDNFN010000251.1:0-6019 GCA_041689795.1 Fuerstiella sp.
AAAAATGCTCATCTTCCTGCACCGGGAAACTCTTGAATCGCCCCTGATAAACGTGTCCATAGCCGGTCGTTTGGTGATGGGCGTGATAGCGCTGAGTATGTGTCAGTGTGACCCAGCGGATGAACCGGCCCATTCCGCCATCTTCCACAGGCGAAAGAACCATGTGCCAGTGGTTGTTCATCCACTGGTACGCGATCAGACGGATCGGAAACTGCGACAGCCCCTCCGT
The DNA here is from genome assembly GCA_041689795.1 of Fuerstiella sp. GTDB lineage: Bacteria > Planctomycetota > Planctomycetia > Planctomycetales > Planctomycetaceae > Fuerstiella. The sequence goes on from JBDNFN010000251.1 coordinate 230, forward strand.
GATGATTCGTTCGAACGCCGCGTAGTCCGAATCTTCAAAAAAGATCGGCTGCCGGGCGTTCCCCCCGTTCATCGCGTGGTAAATCCCGCCAGCTTCATCCGCACGCGGTGCTCGGCCCATAACCGTCCCCCATTTGTGGCTTATAACTCGATCAATTTAACAAAACATGTTACTCACACAATAATAAACCTATCACAGGATACGGTACTTGACACCTTTTGTTGTCTCCTTTTTGTCCGACACCTTTATTTTTCCCTTTGTTTTTGCGATTTCTGGTTGGCTTCAGCCGTCGGTTGACCGATCGACACCACCCTGCCTTCCGTCGTCCCTGAATTGACAGCTTCCAGAACCAGTTTCGGGGCGCTGACGGGAATGGTGGAATAGCAGCCCCAGTCTTCAACGAAGCTCGGGGCAGTTGCAAGTAACACGCCGACTGCAGCGACAAATTGTCGTTCCATGCTTATCAATCGTATTACAGAGGACTCGCCTGTTTGTCTTAGCGGGACGGGGTGCAATTCCATCATCAAGTCTTGGAACCGACGCGTCGTTGAGCGACTCGTCCAGATTCCGAAACAGGCTGGAAACCTAATCCGCTACGCGCTGATTTTAGTCGCGTGACTCACAGATACAATTGTGACATATCGCAACGCCTTGCGATAATCGGCTGACATTCCGTCACAATCAGTTATCAACGCTTTCTGTATTGCAGGCGGCGACCGCTCAACGAAAGCCGTGGACTCGATGATGATCGAATGCATTCTCTACGGCATCCCAATACGGCCACCAAGAATAGCCGAAACAGTCGACAACATACATCGATCATTGAAGCAACTGAGTGCCGCAAGTACGGCGTCCCTGAAAGCAGAATGCGACTTCGGACTACACTTCCGGACGAACAAAACAGGCTATTGACTGTTCGAGTTGCTCCGCTATCGATTCTCGCGAGTTCTGTACGCCAGGTTGAATGCAGCCTCATCAACGGCTGCGGTTATTCTCGACACCGGCCCGATAGAGATCTCATCCAACAGCGTCCTCAGGTGGGTGGTGATGACCGAGCTCAGGCGTTTTCCTTCCAGGTGTAGGCTTCAGTTTCTTGTAGTGGTCCGAACCAGTAGCCAGAACTGGTTATCTTCAGAGTGGCAGTGTGTTCGCCCGTGTGTTCGACTTTGATGTCCCAGATAATCGCAGGTGCGTCAGGAAAGTCGCCTTTCGCTAAGTCGTCTTCGAACAGGCGATTTAGGATGGCATCATCCTTCATGCCGGCAGCCAGCATGCGTACAACTGTTGCTGGCGCTGTATGGTCTGTTAGTCGTTCGACGGCTGCGGTATCCGCACATTCCAGTTTAAGCGTTACACAAACAGCGTCTGGTGTGGGAAACTGCTGCTCGTTAACAACTGCCAACAGGCTGCCGACGCTGAACATCGCTCGATGAAGTTCGATGTCTCCGCCCTGTTCCCACAATTTTTCGAACTGGCAATCGTGACTGAGGTTTTGAATCTGTCCTGCTTTCAGGACGTTGCCAAGTTTGTGCTTCAGCACGATGGCGGCGGCCTCTGCTGGTTCCAGATCCTGAAGCGACAGCACGCACATTTCACGAACTTCCTGTGGGCTAAGTTCAGTAGCGTCGTCAACTCCGAGAGTCTCAAGAATTGCTGCCAGATCAGACGCCTGCCAGTCGCCGTCAAGTTCGCGTAGTTCCTTAAAATCTTCGACGTGGATCTTGTACTCTGACATTCCGTTTATCCTGCCGTAAAGGGGGGGCCACAAAGCAAACCGTCTAAGTCAAGCAGCTTACCGAATCCACGTGATCGGTATTTGGCTCGTGGAAAGCACGCGTGGCAGGCTGAAGCCCGTTGGACATGGCCACAAGTCAGCGAAAGTCGCTGCTGAAGCGTTTGCTGAGTGCATGATATCAAAGCCTCTTCGATCTAACTGTTCGCGTGAGTTGCCGCGGGGTAAAGTTGCGAAAATATCGCTGGCGTGAAAATTCCTGGCGGCGGTGTCCTGCGTGTCAGACCTTTCGATAGGCCCCCAAACGATTGCCAGGCAGAGACGTTCGGAGCCAGGCTGAAGGAGCTGGAAGCGCTGCGAAAACCGCTGCGGCGAACTTCTCAATACCAGCACGACGCGCGAGGAAGTTAGTTTTTCCAGGGCTCGATTCACGTGATCGCGCCGCATGCTTATAAATTTGCGGTTTCAAAACCGCCGCTGGCAGAGCGCATCGATAACGACCTGCCTGTCATGCCCGAAAAATCTGGACATCGGATGCAGAAACGAAAGTGGCCCGAACGCGTCGCGTTCGGACTGGAAAATTCATGCCGCTCGCTTTTTGCCGGATTCAGTGGTTCTGGCAGTGTTGGCATCATTTGCCGATGCGACGGCCGTTGCGACTTCAGTGGCCTCGGCCGCTGGCACAGCGACTGGTAGGGCGGTCATTGAACGCACATGGATGTCGCGTTGAGGGAACGCGATTTCAAGTCCGTTCTTCTTAAACTTGCGGTCAATGGCTTCGTGCAGTTGCGTGATTGTGGCCAGCCGATTTTCCAGACTCGGCAGAAAACATCTCAGTTGAAGGTTGAGGCAACTGTCACCGAATTCTTCAAACGTGGCGATTGGTGCAGGGTCTTTCAGTACAAACGAATGTTCTTCTGCGGTTCTAACAAGTAGATCGCGAGCCATTTCCGTATCTGTTCCATACGCCACGCCAACGGTAATCCTGATGCGGTTGGTTTGGTCAGAAAGTGTCCAATTCAGTACTCTGCCAGTTACAAATTCTTTGTTGGGGACAATGTATTCCTTGCGATCGAAGTCGGTAATGGTGGTCGCTCTAATCTGAATGCGTGACACGCTGCTGCTGACGCCATCGATTGTTACGACATCTCCGATACGCACGGGGCGTTCAAACAGAATGATCAAACCGGAAACGAAGTTGGCGAAGATTTCCTGCAGCCCGAATCCTAATCCGACGGTCAACGCGGCCAGCAGCCATTGTACGCTTGCCCAGTCGATACCCATTGTTTGCGCCGCCAGAAGAACGCCAGTCAGCGTGAGTGCGTAGCGGCAAAGCGTAGTGATCGCATTGCGTCCTCCATGATCCATCGGAAGACGTTTTAGGATCGACAATTCCAGCAGGCCGGGAATGTTTCTGCTGGCGACGATTGATACACCCAGAAATCCAATCGCCAGAAGCATGCTGCCAAGTGTAATGGCTTTTAGTTTGGTGACCATTCGAGTTTCGAACAGGCCATCGTCCATGGGAACTTGTACTGCAACCTCAACCGTCGTGTGCCACATTTCGACTCGATTGAAAACCTGCAACGCGGGCAGCACTTCGCCCCAGACAAACCAACTGCCGCTAAGAAACAGAACGCATACTGCGGCACGAACCAGCTTTAGCATCTGTTCGCTAAGCATCGAGAAGTCTGTTTTGGGTTCTTCGACCTTCGGCATGGCGCTGGCGACAACGGTTGCCGACTGTGATTCATTTTTTGCCATTGCGGCTGCTCGACGGGCACGGGCCTGTTCGATGGCCAGGCGTTTTCGTGTTGAAACCAGCCATCTCATGCACATCGAAAACGCAATAAGTAGCACAACTAATAGCCAAAGCGTCATTTCAACACGAAACAGCAGTTGTTCTGCGGTGTATTGATAGCCGGCTATTGCCATTCCGGCCAGCAGCAACGGGATGGCAACGGCTGCCGGATACCACAACTTCTGAGCGCGATAAAACCAGCCTTCACGGTGTCGTTGAAGGATCTCGTTAAGCACGCGTCCTTGGGGTTTAAGAACTCGGCTGATGGATACTGATAACAAACCCATACCGACAACAAACAGCATTCTTCCCAGTGAATCTGCCCATAATCCATCGTCCCATGTGTCGATCAGAGACACCGCGAAAACAAGTGGCAATCCGGCGAACATCAGGATCAACAACTTGTGATAAATAGTTCTGACCGATTGGTCCGGCCAATGCAGGTGAATCGCAGCGATTCCTCCTGGACGGCAAATCTGTCGGAAGACCTCGATCGACCAAAATACTGCCGCGGTTGTTTTTAGCGCGTCACCTACAGCCGCGCCGAACTCACCGGCGATGCCGGTCGACAGCCTGCGTCCAATGAGCCAAATGGCAATCGGCCAGACAGACGCGATGACAAGGTTTAGCGCCAGAGCGCCCGCGATTGTCAGACTGCTGACCAATGATCGCGTATTAGGGTTTCTGCCAAATTCTTTGATGGAATTGCGAAGGCGATATCGCATTCCCAGCAGCACGAGAAGGCCACAGGCGAAGCTGAGCGACACCAGTGGGAACAGGAAAACTTCTGCGGCGAGCGATTTCCCAATTCGCTGCCAACGATCGGTTCGCGACAGATCGACAACTGCCCGAAATGCTCGGCCGGGAGTCTCGGTGCTGACGAATGCGGCGCTACGAGTCCACAACACACGTTCGTCGATGTAGTTGCGGAAGTCCTGCGTTGTTTCGACCAGCTTGCGACTGCTGATGTCAAGTTCTGCCAATTCTCGGATGCACACATCGTAGTCTGTCAGCAAATCGACCAGGTATTTCTTTCGGTCGTTCAACATCGATAACGTCATTTCAGTGATATCAACGCCGCTATCTGTGACGACGTCGTCGATGCCAGCGACGATTCTTTCGGCTTCGGCGGCGGTGTCGCCGAGCTCGTCTCACTGGTCTTCAAGCGGCAACTGTTCGAGCTGTAGTCGTGACATTTCCGATTCGGCCCGACTTCTGTCTTGGCGATATTGGGCGTCCTCTGGAAGATGGCTACGCTGGTTTCGCAGCAGAATGCCAATCGCCGTGGTCAGGCCGGCACGGTCTTCTTTGTCTTTGACACTTTTGAAATCTGTGTCGACTTGATGAAGCGTTTTCCCAATGGCCTCAAGACGGGTGCGAGTTGTTCTCAAAAGGCTTTGAATAGATTTTCGCTGCTCGATGAGTTCCGAGTTTTTCTGCGCCAATTCTCGCAGCGCAGGATGAGCGTTCTGGAGGTTTCTTCGGGCTTCGGCGGCCTGTCGTGCAGTTTCTCGTCGTCCCGCTTCCATCAGAACGGCTTTCCATGATTCGGATCGTTTTTCGAGCAGGTTGCGGTTGCGAATCAGAAGATCTCGCTGCAACGGAAACAACTCGTTTAATACGTCGTAGCGCGATCTTTCTATTTCATACAGTTCGAACTGCGATTGAAGCAGAATTACGAATGCCTGCTGCTCTGTGCGGCGAGCTTCCGAGATGGCTGCAGCTTCGCCGTCCGCGGCTGCTGTCTGCAGCGTCTTGCGACTTTCGGCGAGTTGCTGTTTTGTTTTGTCGATCAAACCAGGCATCTGCGGCTTGCGCTCTGTTCTCAGCTTTGCACGTTGCTCCCATGCTTCCAGTGCCTTGCGAGCTTCGTTAAGGCGTTCTGAATCGGCCAGACGCAGTTGTTCTAACTCGCCAACCGTTGAGCGTTGTTAAATCGAGTGGAAATGCACTCCCGACCGCCAGCAGCATTCACTACAGGTCAGTATCCAGCCCCGCCCAGTGAGCTTGCCCAACTCTGCCTCGTACTGGCCACGCCTTACGTGCGGAATCTCCCCACCTGACTACGAATCGTGAAGATTGTAGCGATTTTAGGGTAGTGTTTCACACTACACAATACAAAACGCGTTTAGTAAGTTCGCGGCAAGTGAAACAACTGTGTATGGCTGAGTGGTGATTACTTTATTCTAGGACGTTTCCAATGTCACAGGTCGCCTCAACGTTGCTTCTGGCTCGCATCGCGATCGCAGTCGTCTTT
>JBDNFN010000252.1:0-40316 GCA_041689795.1 Fuerstiella sp.
CGGCCAGCACTCCACCGAACAAGCCAACTGCCAACCCCACGGTCTGGTTCCAGGGATGGTGCCTGATTGTTGTGCCGTGAATACTGACCAGTTCACGTATCTTCAGCAGGTGCATAATCCCAAAACTGCACCACACCACAGCAAACGTCAGCTTCACCCAGATATCAGGAACAATCGGGGCTACAAAAGCAGCTCCCAGCGGAGTGCTCACAGATGCTCCGATCAATGCTGGACGCAGCAGTGGCCATGCTATTGGACGGCCCGTCGAGAAAATGTAAATGCTGGCTGAAACCATTCCGATCGACTGAATCGCAAGACCGAAATTTCGTCCGAGTGAGCCCGGCATGTCGAACAGCAGCACCAGCACCGGAAAGCCAACGGTGCCACCCCCCATCGGTGTAGCACCGGCAACATATGACCCCAGAGCCATCGTCAATGAAATTGGCCAGTGGTTTCTCAGAGTCTGCCATGCATCAAGCCAAACCACGACTGTCAGCCAAACGGAATAGAAGGCTGCGAGCCACAATAAAAATGGCCTGATCTGAAGAACTGTACGTGCCACCTGCCTGCCGGTTGTTTCCGACACCATCGCATATTGCCTTTTCTGCTGTCCAACCAGTCGCCAGAATTATCGGGGGCCTACCGGTCTATTAAAACCAAACATGGTGACTCAACATGCTGTGCGTAGTCAGGAATTCGACTTATTTCCAGACTTATCACGTACTTCGCATCTAACGGCTTTCCCCGCCGACAGCACAATCTGGTGGCAGCCAGTCTTAGCGATCAAGTCTACGGACATCATTGGCACATTCACTCGTTTAAAGTGCATGAGCAGTTGCAGCATACAGCACAACGGTCTCAGGCGAGTTGCAGGCAAGAACTCAATTCAGCCGGGGCGTTGATAGCCTGGCAGCGTTAATTTCAAGGCTCAACCACCATCAGGCCAGTCCCGGTCCAGAGATTGATCATGTCCTTGCGACGCCACCGTTCCATGCGTTTTTGCGAAGGATCACCAATAAAGAAGACGTCACCCGCAACACCGAAACAAACAACGGAATGTTGCACACCAGGTATCCAGCCGTCATCTTCCTGATATTTACGGACTACAGCTGCCGTTTGTTCCGTCAGCTGGCAGCAGAGCAATACTGGTCCCAAACGAACAACTTCGGCCAATTCGTCAACCGAGCCTTCAAAAAATTTTGCCTTGTATCCTGTGCCCCAAAGCTTGATGGACAATCCGTGATACATCCCCAGCCAGGTAGTCCCTTTGCTGGTCAGGCATAGCCGGGCCATCTCAGCTTCGGTCGCTTCCAGACCAAACGTTTCAAGGATCGTTGCCACCGCAGCCGCGGAACACGTGTGGTCGGTCGTCTGCAGACAGATGCGGTACGGCACCGGCGGTTCAGCGGCTATCCACTTGTCCTTACAATCAGGCGGTGACTGCGGAATAACATAGATAACAGACCAGACCGTGACGCCCAGCAATGCAGCCTGAATTGGAAGGCGACGAACAAGCGACAGTGTCTGCTGTCGTGTCCACAGGATCGCCGCAAGCATTGCCAGCAGAATGGGGAACCAATTTGACAGAATGATCACGGACGGAAGTGGGATCCAATTAACAATCCACAGTTGCCCCCAAAAAAAGTAAACGTAGACAGCGATCAGCAGAAGAATAATCACTGCGAACAAATCTAGAGCTGTTTGAGAAGCCCTGACTGCGAGTCGACAGGTCACAAAGAAAGTGGCAACGGATAGGAAGCCCATTAACCCAATTGCCAGGCGTAAATGCTCCATATCCGCTCGCTCGCTCGCTCGCTTTGACGCAGGAATTCAGCGCGAAGCTGCCGTGGCTGGCACGTGTTGACATTCGCGTTTCGGAAAAAAATGTTCACTCATGGGTGATATCAGCCGTTTCAAATGGCCCAGCTGCCTGCACTTTATAACAGGATGCAGCGCTTGCCAGAATCGACCTGAGGCTCTTGTAACGCCTGTTGCCCGCACCACCTTCGTGTCAACAAGTTATCCTGGCGGATATCGTCCGCACTAAAGCAGCCATTTTCAAACATCTTTGAGATGTTCGACGATTCCATGTTATGAACAGCATTGTTAAGTAACTATAAGCGACATCGAAATTTCGGTCTGACTCATCGATCCCGGTTCAACGCCTTGAACGGCCATGACATGAAGTCTGCCGCACGATTCATCGCGAATTGAACGCGGTGCCGGGACAGATGAACCACAAGCGCCAAACCTCCTTGCGGATCATGCTTCAGAGGGAAGAAAGATCAGCGGGATTTTTGCCTTCCAGATCGACTCAGAAGACGAACAACGCGCACGATCAATATCCAAACAGAGCCGCACCGCTTCCTCACGCGGCAAATGGAAAGCAAACAGTGAAAGTCTGTTGCTGCGCCCCCGCATTGAGCCTTGCCGCTCACATATAACCGTTTTGCCATACAATTCGGTAGCCAAAAGCCCTCAGACCATCAATCAGTAAGTCCTAACGGTCCACGAAAACACCGTCCTGGTTTCAGGAAACATGCCAGAGCGGCAACGTGTTCGACTGAACGAAATTTCCGTTTACTTCGCGCCAATGATTCAATTGCATGGCAGCCACGTACCCCAATTCGTCCACTGCCAGATAACGCAGCCTCACTGGTAACCGTCAAAACCTGCAAGACGTAGATCACACGTCCAAATGCCAAAGTCATTTCACGACAGCACGGACAGCACCCATTCCGATGGCAACTTAGCGTGATAGGCAACCTCGCCAATTTCCGAATCGCCGGACCTTCGCACGCGGTGGCATCAAACTTTCGTCGACACCCGAATCTGTCTAATTCAGAACCGACGCGTAAGGTGATAACTGATCATCAAGGAACACGGACCGCGATGCCTACTCGGATGCGCTGCCTGATGCGCTGCCTTTAGATTCCGATTTCGAACTGCCGGTCGAAGGCGTGTCAGATTTAGGGGAATCGCTGGATGACTTTTCGGCCTTCTCCCCCTTTTTGTAAGACTCGCTCCGATAGTCCGTTTGATAGAAACCAGATCCCTTGAAAATAATCCCACCGCCGGCACTGATGATGCGTTCGGCTTTAGCTTTTTTACATGTCGGGCACTTCTTCGAAGGCTGGGCGGTGATGGGCTGAAATTCTTCCCACGTGTGTTCACAGGCGTTGCAGCGATATTCGTATGTTGGCATGAACGGGATTTCCGGCGGATTGTGTATTCAGGAATTCACTTAAGACGTGGTCCAACCACTATGACTCGTCACTGCTTGAAGATGTCGTTGGTAGAGCACAAGTGACCATTACCTTGGCCGGCCGAACCACTCGATCATGGATCTTATAACCCTGCTCAATTACCTGCAGCACTGTCATCGGTTCGTAATCGGCGGATGGCACCTGAGCCAGAGCTTCATGATAGTTGGCATCAAACGGCTGGCCGCTAGGATCGATCGGTTCACAGGAATGCGACTTCAACGCATCCAGAAACTGTGGCAACACCATCTTGATTCCATCCAGCAATTTCTGAGTGTCACCCGTCTGTTCGGTAATATCAATAGCTCGTTTCAGATTGTCGATGCCTGGCAGCATATCGCGAATAACGCTAATGGATTGGTACTTCATCGCATCCATCGCTTCCTTCTGAGTACGACGGCGAAAGTTTTCGAGTTCTGCCTGAATCCTTAAAACTCGATCCTTCAGTTCAGCGTTCTCTGCATTCAAACGCTGAACTTCACTTTCTTCCGTAGAGCCTGCAAAATTTGTTGCGTCCTTTGCGAATGCCTCAAAGCCTTCTGAAGAATCTTCTTCTGGTCGGTTGTCGTCTGTGCTCATTATCTGACTCACGATCGATGGTTGTTAGATGTGGCAGGTTGATCGGGATGGAATTCCCGAAGCGTTGTTGAATGATATTGGCAGATGCCATTAGCCTGAAGAACGCCTGTTCTACAGTTGGTTATTCAGCGTCGTCGTCTCCGGCAAAGAAGTTCTTTACGTGGTCGAAAAACGATTTCCGGTGAGGCATTACGTTCGCTTCCTCAAGTTCAGCCAGTTCCCGCAGCAGCTTTTCCTGACGCCCTTCCACCTTGCGAGGAACTTCAATCTGAATCTCGACAAGCAGGTCGCCGACGCTGTGACGACCATTAGGATCGGGCATCCCCTTGTGTCGGAGTCGATGAACTTCGCCCGGTTGTGTCCCATGTTTAATTTTTAACGTTTCCCGACCTGTAAGAGTCGGAATTTCCACCTCGGCCCCCAGAGCTGCCTGGTAGTAAGAAATGGGAACGCGGCACAGCAGGTCCTGACCATCCCGCTGAAACAATGGATGGTCTTTCACCTTAAAGTTGACGTGCAGGTCGCCACGCGGTCCGCCCTTAATTCCGGCTTCGCCTTCGCCGCGAATTGGCATCTGCATACCGTTGTCAACGCCACCCGGAATATTGACTTCCAGTGTGCTGGTTTTCATCACGCGCCCACTGCCAGAGCAGTCGCCGCAGGGGTCGTTGACTGCCTTACCTTCACCCTTGCATGCCGGACACGCCGTTTGAACGCGGAAAAATCCCTGCGACTGAATCACCTGACCGTGACCGCCACAGGTTTTGCAGGTGACAGGAGTACTCCCTGCTTTCGCACCGGATCCGTCACACGTATCGCAGGTTTCTCTGCGAGATACTTCAAGTTCTCGTTTGCACCCGGATGCCGCCTCAGGAAGTTCCAAGACGATTGTGGTTTCAAGCGTCGCTCCACGTCGCGCGCCACTGGCTCCACGACTTCGCTTTCCCCCTCCGCCAAATCCGAAACCTTCGAAGATGTCGCCAAACGCACTAAAGATATCGTTAACGTCGTTAAAGCCACCTCCGGCGGCCCGGCCGGCCGCGCCGGTCACACCAGCGTGGCCGTATTGGTCGTAGCGAGAACGCTTCGTCGAATCACTCAACACATCAAAGGCGCCTGACGCCTGTTTGAACATTTCAACAGCTGCGTCGTCGCCCTGGTTTCGGTCCGGATGGTACTTCAAAGCCAGCTTGCGGTAAGCCTTCTTGATTTCATCTCCCGACGCGGTTCGTGACACGCTGAGTACTTCGTAGTAGCAAGTCTGAGTTGCCATTGTCGCATCCGGTCCATGGTTGTAACGACCTTACCTGCGGCCGTGGGTGAAACAGTTTGTTGTTCAGAAGTCGCTCTGGGAATCTCTCGGACGACAGGCTGGTCAACTCACCGAAGGTCTGCCCAGCAATCAGGCAGTACCTATCTACAAATAGAAACGGGACACCCAAAGCAGGTGTCCCGTGATCTATTTTGACTACGCTTTGCCCGGTAGGGCTAAGCAGTCTGCGTCAGACCGTTAGCAGGACAGCCGGATTCTGTTGAATCCAGCTACGGGACAACGATCCTGAACCGAACTAACGGACAGCTCCGGCAACCTTTGCCTTGACACCACCATCAGCATTATCAGTCCGAGTTACCAATACCTGAGTTGTCAGCATCAAACCAGCAATGGACGCCGCGTGTGACAGGGCACTGCGAACAACCTTTGTAGGGTCAAGAATACCAGCCTTCAGCATGTCGGTGTACTCGCCAGTTGCAGCGTCAAATCCTTCCGCCCCTTTCAACTGCCGAACTTCATCAGCGACCACGGCACCGTCCATACCACGGTTTGAAGCAATCTGACGAATAGGAGCTTCAAGTGCCTTTGCAACGATTCGAACACCGATCGCTTCATCACCTTCAGCCTTGACCTTTTCAACGTCTGCGATCGCACGCAGCAAAGCAACACCACCACCGGGAAGAATGCCTTCTTCCACGGCCGCACGAGTCGCATGCAGTGCATCTTCCATTCGAGCCTTGGTCTGCTTCATTTCAGCTTCTGTGGCAGCGCCAACTGAAATCACAGCCACACCACCGGTCAGCTTCGCCAAACGTTCCTGGAACTTTTCACGATCATAATCGCTATCAGTCTTTTCGATATGATCGCGGATTTGCTGAACTCGAGCCTTAATGGCCTTAACGTTGCCAGCACCTTCAATAATGGTGGTACTGTCTTTGCCAATTTCAACTTTGCGAGCAGATCCAAGATGTGACAGTTCAACCGTGTCCAGTTTGATTCCGAGATCTTCTGAAATCAGCGTACCACCGGTCAGAACTGCCATGTCACCCAGCATTGCCTTACGACGATCTCCGAAGCCCGGCGCCTTTACGGCACAGATCTTCAGAATGCCACGCAGCTTGTTGATTACCAAAGCAGTCAAAGCTTCGCTTTCAACATCTTCAGCAACGATTAGCAATTGCTTGCCAGTCTGAGCAACTTTTTCCAGCAGAGGAACAAGGTCACGCAGGTTGCCGATCTTCTTTTCGAATAGAAGAATCAGACAGTCTTCCATGACACACTTCATGTCTTCGGCACTAGTGACGAAGTACGGTGAAATATATCCCTTATCGAACTGCATCCCTTCGGCGAAATCCAACGTTGTATCGTTGGCTTTGCCTTCTTCTACCGTGATCACGCCGTCCCTGCCAACACGTTCCATGGCATCAGCGATCATATCGCCAATCGCACGGTCATTATTGGCAGAAATAGCACCGACCTGTGCCACCTGTTGCTTGGATTTTACAGGCTGGGATAGCTTCTTGATGCTAGCCAGTGCTGCTTCGACAGCCTTGTCGATCCCGCGTCGAACAACCGTTGGATTGGCTCCGAGAGAAATGCCTCGAAGACCTTCCTGAAAGATCGCTCGAGCCAACACGGTGGCAGTGGTTGTGCCGTCGCCGGCAATATCACTGGTCTTGCTGGCAACTTCGTTGACCAGCTTGGCACCCATGTTTTCGTAAGGATCTTCCAGTTCAATTTCTTTGCTGACCGTCACGCCGTCTTTTGTGACCACGGGATTGCCGAAGCTCTTATCAATAATCACATTGCGACCAGTTGGTCCCATGGTGACGGCGACGGCTTTAGACAGCGTTTCAATACCGCTCTGTAGCTTCAGGCGTGCCGGGTCGTCGAACAAAAGTTGCTTAGCCACTTGTAAATGCTCCTTCTGAGCGAAAGGTGAGATTTAGGGTTTTGAGTTAGCAGTTATCAATGAGTCGCCCGAAGCCAGCATCTGATTCGAAGGAATCCACCTCAAACAAAATGCCGGCCACTGACCACAAAGCACCGACGACTCGCTACACAACCTTCGCCAGAATGTCGTTTTCGCGAAGAATCTTAACTTCTTCGCCATCAACTTCGATGTCTGTTCCGCCGTACTTGCCGAACAGCACCTTGTCACCGACTTCGACACTAATGCCGGCTCGTTCGCCACTATCCAACAGACGTCCTGGACCAACTGCAATCACAGTACCACGCTGTGGCTTTTCTTTGGCAGCGTCTGGAAGCACAATTCCACCAGCAGTGGTTTCTTCTGCATCGTCAGATTTTACTACAACTCGGTCATCAAGAGGATTAATTTTCATGCTTGTCTACTCCGTATGAATTCAGGTTTATGATAAAAAGCGCCCGATTCGGGCGGCTGTTTAATACTTGTCTCAACAGCTACGAACCGAAAACCGGACAACAATGAAGCCAAGTTCCGCCAACGCGACGGAATCTTCGGGCTTACATCATGCCAGGCATTCCGCCCATACCGCCCATGCCGCCGCCCATGCCACCCATGCCGCCGCCCATGCCACCCATGTCGTGGTGGTGGTCGTCATGTTGACTGTCGTCGGCTTCCGCTGGCTCATCCACGATGATGCAATCAGTCGTCAACAGCAACGCTGCAACACTCGTTGCATTTTGAAGCGACGTTCTAACAACCTTGGCCGGATCCACGATGCCGAAGCTAATCATGTCGCCGTAACGGTCGTGCATGGCGTCGTAGCCGTAGTTGGCCTTCTTTTCCTTCTTCACTCGATTTGCAACAACCGCACCGTCAAGTCCGGCGTTTGAGGCAATCATTCGAAGAGGCATTTCCAGAATGCTGCTGATTAGTTCAACACCAAAAGCTTCGTCGCCCTTGAGCTTCAAGGCGGCCACGGCAGACGCACAACGCAGTAACGCTACACCGCCGCCAGGCACAATACCCTCTTCGATGGCAGCTCGCGTTGCCGCCAAAGCATCGTCGACAAGATCCTTGCGTTCTTTCATTTCAGTTTCAGTCGCAGCACCGACTTTAATCTGAGCTACACCGCCGGCAAGCTTCGCCAGCCGTTCCTGTAGCTTTTCGCGATCGTACTCGCTGTCTGTGTTTTCGATTTCGCGACGAATCTGTTCAGCTCGTCCGGCAACTTCGCTTTTCTTGCCGCCACCTTCGATAACGATGGTCTTGTCAGCGTCAATTCGTACTGACTTTGCTTTACCAAGATCTGACAGCTGAACATTATCCAGCTTGACACCAAGGTCTTTAAAGAACGCCTTGCCACCGGTCAGTACCGCAAGGTCTTCCAGCATTGCCTTGCGACGATCGCCATAACCCGGAGCCTTCACGGCTGCCACTTTAACGATGCCTCGCATTTTGTTGACGACCAAAGTCGCCAACGCTTCGCCTTCGATGTCTTCAGCGATGATCAGCAAAGGCGAACCATCTTTGGAGATCGCTTCCAATAGAGGAACCAGATCCTTCGCCTTTGAGATCTTTTCTTCGTGAATCAGAATGCGACAATTTTCCAGCACACATTCCTGATCGTCTTCGCTAGTGATGAAGTGTGGTGACAGATAGCCACGATCAAACTGCATCCCTTCAACCAAAGTCACCTCAGTGGTAACCTGACGGCCTTCTTCGACAGTGATAACACCGTCTTTCCCGACCTTCAGCAGCGCATCAGCAAGAATCTCGCCAATTTCCGGATCGTTGTTACCTGCAATTGAAGCAACTCGCGAGATCTGTTCTTTGTCGTTCGCCTTTACCGGCTTGGACATTTTCGCAATCTCGGCAACTACTGCATCGACAGCCTTTTGAGCACCTCTGGTCAAAGACATCGCACCACAACCAGCGGCGATGTATTTCAAACCGTTACGATAAATAGCTTCCGCAAGAACAGTCGCTGTTGTGGTTCCGTCACCAGCCACATCGTTGGTTTTTGAAGCCGCTTCCTTTACCAGCTGGACAGCCACGTTTTCAAAGGGGTCTTCCAGCTCAATGTCCTCAGCAACGGTAACACCGTCCTTAGTAACCTTGGGAGCCCCCCAACCTTTGTCCAAAACAGCATTTCTTCCGCGAGGTCCCAGAGTACTGGCAACTGCTCGGGAAAGCTTGGAAACGCCGGAAAGCAGGCCTTTGCTTGCCTCTTCGTCGAACGTCAATAACTTAGCCACGGTTTCTCCTCGATTTACAACCGATACGGGTCTGCACACGTTGAGTGTCTAACTGGCAGCAATCTGCAGTGACCTGAGTGTATAGCGAACAGCGTGCCAGAACCTGAAGTTGAATCATAAAGTATTAAACAGAATCAACTTACAGCAAATCGCATTACACTTATTCAGCTTTCGCCTGGTCTACCACCGCCGATTTGGCAGTCGGCGATCCGGAACGCTCAACAACATCCCAGAAAACCTGCAACCACTTAACTCATAACGCTTTCAGAGCTGTGATGACATTGTTGCTGTGCCCAGCGAATGTGCAAATATAAGCTAATAACGGCGATCAAGCCCCGGCTGGGCAATTACTCCCCAGCATTTCGCAACCCCCGGCACAATGGCATAAGAGACTGACGTGAGCAAAACTACAGACTCAACCGAGAACACTGATTGGGTCAGGTAGTACAAAGCCGCGGAATCCGGTATGAACTTGCTGGCAGTGCGATGACTTGTCGAATTCACCAACGTTTCATGGTGTCGAATTGGTGCAGCTACACATTGGTTCGCACACAATGCCTGTCAAACTTTTACCTCCCAGCGTATCGAAATTTTTCCGTCCCGACTTTTGGCGAGATCCCCCCATGCGTCTCATTCTTTCCTTAGTGATCCTGCTCTCTCTGCCGGCCAATCCCCTGACTGCGGAATCTATTGCGGAAACAGACAATACAGACGTTAGTTCTGCAGACTGGCCGTGGTGGCGAGGACCGAACCGAAACGGCATTGCCAGCCCAGACCAACACCCTCCGCTGGAATGGGACGAAAGCAGAAATGTACTCTGGAAGGCCAAATTGACAGGGCGGGGCCATGGATCAGCGACAGTTGTTGGTGATCGGATTTTCCTGGCGACTGCTGACAACGATGCTAAAAAACAAGCCGTTGTCTGTTTGGAAAAACAGACGGGACGGCAGCTTTGGGAAACTGTAATCCACGAAGGTGGCTTTCCGGACGCAAAAGATAAACGAAGCGGTGGTAACGAAAAGGCGTCACTGGCATCTTCGACAGTTGCCTGTGATGGCACTTTCGTGTTCATTAACTTCCTAAACAACAAGGCAATCTTCACTACGGCACTCACGTTGGATGGAAAGCAGATGTGGCAGACAAAAATCACCAACTATGTCGTCCACCAGGGCTATGGTTCTTCCCCAGCAATTTACGAGGGCCTGGTAATCGTTTCCGGGGACAACAAAGGCGGAGGAGCAATCGCTGGACTGGATCGTGCAACTGGCAAAATCGTCTGGAAGCGTGAACGTCCAAGCAAACCGAATTACGCTTCACCGACGATCGTCAAAATTAATGGGCACGATCAACTGTTATTTACAGGCTGCGATCTGGTAACCAGCCTTGATCCCTTAACTGGTGAACAATTGTGGGAATTCGAGGGCGCGACGACAGAATGTGTCACCACAACAATCACGGATGGTCATCGAATATTCACCAGCGGCGGTTATCCCAAAAATCATATTTCCGCTGTCGCAGCTGATGGTTCCGGCACCGTTGTGTGGGAAAACAACATCCGCACTTATGTACCTTCAATGCTGTCAAAGGACGGATTACTTTACGCGGTTATGGACGCCGGAATTGCCACATGCCTGAACAGCGAAACAGGGAAGGAAGTCTGGAAAGGCAGACTTGCCGGCACGTTCAGCAGTTCGCCAATTCTTGTTGGTGAACGAATTTACGTCACCAATGAAGAAGGAACGACATTTGTGATCGCAGCTGGAAGTGATGGTTTCCGGAAGCTTGCAACCAACCAGTTGGGCGAAAGCGTTTTCGCTACGCCCACAATCTGTGGCGGAAGAATTTACACTCGCGTTGCAAAAATGGAACAGGGCATGCGGCAGGAATATTTATACTGCCTAGGCGAAAAATAAAACGCACTACCAAGTGGTTCCCCAACAGCGGGCCACCTGGCGGCCACACCCGAATTCATGGACCGCTGCCTGCCGCAGTGGCTCCAACAGGCCTGACCGGCGCAGATGACGGGTCATATTTCATGTTTGCAGGTGTGTTCTTATCAGTCCAGGCGGCAAGTGTCGTTAGTTGTCTTCCGTCAACTGGCTTGTCGTCAAATGCCATATTTGCCGCTGGACCCACTGCCGCTGTATAAGCTGCGCGGACCAGCTCAGACTTTGCAGCCCGGTTTAGAAAACCTTTCGGATCAGCTGGTGGTCGGCCACTTGTCTCCTGACGACTTTCGTGGTGAAACGCGGTGTAGAGATACCATCCGCAGTAGTCCCACATTGGATCTTTCCTGTTTGACGCCTGCGAAAACCGAGCCGCCGTTTCCAAGGTTAGTTCCGCCACTTTCCAAGCCAATGGTTCGAAATCGATTTGAGCGTCGTAACCAGCGCGTCCAAGAACGCGAGCAGCACGACAGCGAATGCGGAGGTCCTGGGATTGATCGGAAAGAATAGAAACAGCCGCGTCAAACACGATCGGCTTGCGAGGGGCCACCAACTGGCGTGGCGAGGTGATGTGTTCCAGAGCCATCAGGATCGTATTCTGAAAGGGAACACTGACAAACGGCCGGGTCAATTCAGCAATCATTGCCTCAGCAAGAGCGTTTTGAATTTGAGGAATCGCGTTGGCTTTGATGAGATAGCGTTTTGCAGAATTCGCAGCGCGAATCTTAACCGCGTCGGGCTGCCCCTTGTCCTTCAGAATCGACAGAATGACGTCGTGAACCTGATCGAACATTTCTATGCGGGCGTTGCCGCGCGGCTGAACGACTTCCATCTCAAGCAGTAATTCGAGCCCCATCGATCGGGCAAGAAAATTATCCTGCACCAGTTTTTGAATCCGCGGCAATGCTTCTTTGTAAACCAACTCGCGAAAGGTCTTCTTGTCGTTGGCATTCAAAATAAGATTGCCTGCTCCACTAATGTCGCGTTCCACGTTAGTAAAAGCGATTTCGAGTGTCTTGGCATCCCCTTGAATAGTCACGTCACTAAGCACCAGAATTCGGTACATCAACCCAGCGCGAAGGACATCTAAGTCTCTCTGAGTTCGCCCATTGGTTCCGTTGGACAGCAATGTCCGGTACGTCTTCAGATTCTTGTTATAATCGCTGAAGACCTGAGGCGTGATCAGCCCGGTATCTAACCGCCGCAGTGCAGTCACGGCTTTGCGTTGAGCAATTTCGTAATCCTGCTGAGTGCTCGGCTCCTGAGCCTCAGCTATTGATGCAAGCGAAAGGACGATCAGGATTCTCGCAACGCGAGTGAGTTTTCTAAGTCCCGTCACCAGGTCTCTTTCGGAATGATGAACCGGCATAATTCGCACCACATCTTTGAGACGTCATTGTCTCTACGATTGCCGTTAATCTCATGCCGACACGGATCTGGCGGAGACTCCTGGCGAATCAAACAAACTCGCAAAACCACAGGTCTTCTGTGGACAATACACTGCAAGTGGAGGGTGATTAATACTGAACGGAATACAACTGATTGCTAAGAATGACAGGTCGGACAGGGAACGTCCAGAATGAGATATGCAGACAGATGAGAAAAAGAAGGGTTTTGGGTCGGCCGGCGAACTGTTCGCCCAGTTAGCACATTCGTCACCAACGGCCGACTCATTTTCACTGCCCGTGAACATTTTGCATAAACATCCGTCTAAAATATCACTACTAATGGCGTATCCGCCTGACAAACATGAGAGGCTTCAAGAATTTAAGCCTACCAATTCTGCCGAGAATAACCATCTTCCATTATTTTCAAGTACAGCTCCACTAATAACGTTTCAGCAAATGCCTTGTTTACTATGTTTTTTAAGTGCTGCAATTACCGGCTGCCTCAAACGAGCAAAACTCAGTAACGCTTCCCGTTGGAACCATTGCATTTCCTAAATGCCAACCGATGCCCAAGGGAAGCGGGAGTTGTTAGAAATCTGAGAACCTGGCGACCAAATGCGTTCCCTGAGAAGTCCAAAAGTGGAGTTAACTGTCCTTTACAATGGGGTTCGACAAAGTCCCAATGCCTGCAATTGTAACTGACACTGAATCTCCGTTTTCCAGCGTAAAGCTATCGTCAGGAACGATGCCAGTACCTGTCATTAAGAATGCCCCGTTGGGGAACTCGCTTTCGCGATAGAGCCAGCCAGCGAGTTCTTCCAGCGATCGATGTAGCTGACCCAGATCTGTGCTTCCTTTGAACACTTCGTTGCCGGCTCGATAAATAATCAATTCAATCGCCGTCGCCTCGAGGTTGACAGGGCCGTCCGCCAAAAGAATGCATGGCCCCAATCCGGCACACTGGCGATAGACCTTTGCCTGAGGTAGATACAGGGGATTTTCACCTTCAATGTCGCGGGCCGACATGTCATTGCCAATCGTGTAACCAACGATTTTCCCGGCAGGATTCATCACCAGTGTAAATTCCGGCTCCGGAACTGACCACTCACTATCGCGGCGTACACGCAACGGCTGCCCTGGTCCAGAAACCCGCGACGGGGTTGCCTTCATGAAAAGTTCAGGACGTTCGGCGTCATAAACCTTGTCGTAATGAGACGCTCCGCTTTCTGACTCTTCCATCCGGGCCACCTGGCTGCGTTTGTAGGTCACTCCGGCAGCCCAGACTTCCTGCTGGTCAATCGGCGCCAGCAACTCGACATCGGACAACAGAATGGGCTGAGTGTCCGGCCGCAGCAGAAACCGAGCGAGGCCCGCTGGATCTTCGGAATGCAGCACATCGCTCAGCGAATGGCAATTGCTGACCTGAGTTAGATCGAGCGGTTGGACAGTGGTTGGATGAACGGCAGCGACGGTCTGTGTGCCATCTGCGAGACGAATTCTTGCCAGTTTCACGGTGGCTTTGTGTCCTAAAAAGTGCAATCAACAGCAAAAACCTCAACCCGCAGATTCGCGTAGAGCCGTCAGCGCGGCGGTGAAGTCAGCAGGTAATGGTGCTTCAAACGTAATCGGTTTTCCACTCACTGGATGAGAAATTGTCAGACGAAACGCGTGCAGTGCCTGCCGGGCAATCAACGTTTCACCTTCCAACGGTCGGCCAACAAGATGTCCGGTTGTAAATCGTTCCTCACCGATATAAAGCCGATCCGCCACAATCGGCGTGCCAATATGCTGCATGTGAACACGAAGCTGATGAGTCCGCCCGGTGTGGGGATGAAGTTCCATGTAAGCAAACCGACCGAATCGCTCAGCCGTTTTATAAAACGTTACGGCTTCACGGGAACGACCGCCTGGGGCACACACCGTCATTTTTTCACGCGTACGGCTGTGAACGCAAACATGTGTGCGAATGAAATCGGCATCAAGTTCCGGGATACCTCGCACGATCGCTCGATATTCTTTTTTAACTTCACGGTTTTCAAACTGCCGGCTGATCTTTTGGTGAACCTGATTGTCGCGAGCAATCAGAATGACGCCAGTCGTGTCACGATCGAGTCGGTGCACGATTCCCGGACGGTGCCTGCCACCAACGTCGCTAAGCTTGTCAAAGTGAAACTGAAGAGCAGCGGCCAGTGTTCCCGAATAACTTCCTCGCCCCGGATGAACGACCATGTTCGGGGCCTTATTAACCACCACCAGTGCATCGTCTTCGTAGATGATATCCAGAGGCACATCTTCCGGAAGAAAGTGGCGTTCTTCCGCGGATTCGAGGGCCATATGAATACGGTCGTTGACTCGCAGTCGCCGTGATGGCTTCACGTTGAGGCCGTTCAACGTCACCTGACCGGATTCAATCGCACGCTGCAACTGAGCTCGGCTGTGATTGCCAAACAGACGGCTGAGATAATGATCCAGCCGCCATCCGTGGGCGCGGGACTCCACCGTCAGATCGACTGGCTCGGTCTGACTAACATTGCCTGTGTCTTCAATCGAAGCATCGTCATCGACGGCGTCCGGTAAATCCGACCCAGACCGCTCAGCAGAGCGATCCTGCTGCGTCACTTAGGTTGCTCTCCGACACTGGAACCAGACTCAGTTGTTTCAGGAGCTGGAGACTCTGAGGCGGCCTCCGGCACAGGCGTTTTTTCAGCTGCGGTTTCCGGAGTTGCAGTTGCTGGAACCGCGGGCTCTTCTTTGACCGGTTCTGCAGTGGTTGCGTCTGGAATAGCGGGTTTCGCAGGCTCACTCGGTGCTGGCGTTTCTTCTACCGCCTTGTCCGACGACTCATCAGCAGGCTTGGCGGGTTGTGTATCGGCTTCCGCTTTGGCTGGCTCGGACATCTCTTTCGCCCCTTCTTCAACGGCCGGATCAGCAGCTGGAATATCGAGGCCTAAGCCTTCGAAGCCGGGAACCTGAGGCACTTGAGGCTGTCCGGGTGCCATGCCTGGATCATTCGGGCTTGGATTCTGAGCATAGAACCAAGCGTAGAACGCCTTACTTTTTTCTGTCGCGAGTTCCGCAACGCGGCTCTCCGCGTGTTCTTTAACCAGCGTGGTCTGATATTCGTTAAGCACTCGCTTCCACGCATCAATCGCTGTTTTTGTTGTCGCATCTCCACCATCACAGCGAGTCTCAGCGATACGTGCCAGGCCAATCAACACGCGTTCGCGGACTTGATCATTCAGGGCGGGCCGTTCCACAAGCTGAATGTACGCCACGTCCGCCTGTTCCAGCAGTTTCGCTCCTTCTTCGCGGTTAGTGAACATATTCGTCACAGCGTCATCCAATAACCGGTCTGCCTGACGCAGCCGCGCCCAGGTTCCAATTTCGGTATCGGGATAGGCGTCTGCGACATCGCGAAATTCTTCAGGCGTCACCGCCAAAAGCAAATCGCGAGATGCCTCAACCTGTGACGGAGGAGTTCGATTGACGTAAACGTATATCGCAGCGATCGCCATAAAAGCGGCCACCGCATAAATCAGGACCGTTCCGTTTTCTTCAAACCATGGCTTGCTGTTGCGAAACAGCTTCTCCAGCTCTGTCTGATCGTCGTGGTGGTGATGCGATGGCGCTTCATGTTCCGACATGCTACTGATTTTCGTTGTATCTAAAGCGTGCTAAGTGATTTTCAGGTGCAGAAAGACATCCAGACGACATCTGTCTTCTTTTGCATTTGAGCGGAAGTATAAGAGTCGTATGGATTTGCGGTCAAGCTGTGCTGGTAGATCCGTTCTGGTTTGCTCGGGACATTTGCAGCAATTCAAAAAAAAACGGAATCAGAAATCGCCGAATTCCTGTCAGTGGACGCCAAACCGCAAATTTGCTCAAAGGCCGGATGAAAGACCGTGTGTCAAAAAATCAACGCGGGTCGAATCACAAACGATGGCAAAAAATCCTGACAAAACAAGTCAACAAGCTATCCTTGCCATATTGTCTGGCCCAGAGCTTAACTGTTGTTGATATTCATCAGACACAGAAAAACGCTGCTGAATTCATTTGGCAATGCCTGACGGACTACCGGCACACGGCGTTAGACTGAGTTTGGGATTGAACGCGACGTCGACTCACGCGACTTCATCATGAGGTGTTTGAAGCGTCAGTTTTGTCGGCATAAAGGTTTGAAGTGAAGAGACGACGACGTGATTCCATGACTAACCGCAAAGCAACAATTCTGCTCACGCTGCTGCTTCTTAGCACTGCAGCGCCCAAAATTCGCGGTCAAGGGTCCGAAAACCCACCTGACGCAGCGAAGCCGTTTCGATCCGAACTCTGGCAGCTCGAATACAGGCAGGAAGACGAGCAACAAGATGGCAGCCAGACGACTGACGCAAAAGAACAGAATGGCGAACAAGCCGTTCCACTTGAAAAACGCAAAAGCCCGGTCGCAACCGACTCAGTTACCAACCCCTTAATTTCGGGCGAAAAAGAACTTGAACAGCTGCAGCAAGAAACTGTCATAGATAAATGGCAATTAGACGCATCGCTGGCAAATGAAGACGAAAAAGGTGCATTTCGTCATGAAGCAACGGCATGGCAGCTTAGCCGAGCTCATTCCCCGAACGGCAATGTCACCGCAACGATGAACCAGGGGCCCACTCTGACAACGTTTTTAGTAGGCATCGTAGCATGCATTGTTATGACGGGTGCCATTTTTTCGGGCCGCGAATAGACAGCAAATGCAAGACTTGAAGTGCCGTGGACCGGTGCGGCACGCACCGCTGTAACCCGGTTGCAGCCTCTTTTCAACGGGTCACTGACGGCCGATACCCGAAACACGGTGCCTAAGTCGGTGCCACAAACCGATCAAACGTCAAAACCGGGCTAGTGAGTATTGCTTGCCGAAGTGAACGCCTTTCGTTCATCGGTTTACCTGCAAAAATCTGTCGGCTTATGGGTTAGAACCATGCGGATTTTTGTTGCTAACTCGTAAAAATCGGCGATAAACTTACGTAAGGCTTCGGCCAATTCGCGTTTGTGTAACCGGACCTCGGCCCAAAAGCGGCTTTTTGCGGCCCGTTTCTCCCGGAAAACCATACAGGAGTTCAGTTTCATGCGTCGGCAAATTCGTGCAATCCATGTCGTAGCGTTGGCAGTTGCAGGGCTCGGACTCCTGACTTCATTATCTCACGCGGGAACCAAGAGCGAACGCAGTAGTTCTCGCCCAATCAGTAAGCTGAGTTTTGATGCAGCTGCTGAATCCGTTGAGTTTTTCAAAGGAATGGAAGACGGTGTTCTGGAAACGAAAGTAATCGCAACTGGCCCGATGGGAGGTAGTTTGCTGATTACAAATCATACAGATCAGCCATTGACCGTCGAAATGCCTCAAGCGTTCGTAACTGTTCACGTGCTGAAGCAATTCGGCGGCATGGGCGGCGGTGGTGGTGGCATGGGCGGCGGCGGCATGGGTGGCGGCCAAGGCGGCGGACAAGGCGGCGGTAACCAAAACCAAGGTGGTGGCATGGGCGGCGGCGGTCAAGGCGGCGGTGGCATGGGCGGCGGTGGCATGGGCGGCGGCGGCCAGGGTGGCGGCGGCGGCGCGGGGTTCTTTTCAATTCCACCAGAAAAAACTGTGCGGGTCCCTTACGTTTCTGTTTGCCTTGAACACGGCAAGGCTGACCCTACTCCACGAGCGACATACAAAATCGTACCAGTCGAAGAATACACAAAGGATCCTGTGCTGCAGGAAATGATTTCAATGGTTGGCAGCGGCAAGCTTCCTCCACAGGGAGCTCAGGCGGCGGTTTGGACACGCACTGACAACCTGAGCTGGCATGAATTGGCCTCAAAGTTTTCGTACAATGTACTCGGAGGAAAGATCCCGTATTTCAGCGGCAATGAGCTACGCACAGCTCAGGTAATTGTGTCGACAGCAGAAGGTCGAGTCCGAGAAAAAGGCGACAGCCCAGCCAACGAGGCCATTCCCGTTCGAACGCGAGTTCGTTAATCAAACACAGGGAACACAGGTTTTGTCACACGTGTTCTGAACACTGATCACACCACCGCAATGCTGTTTGCGGAACAAATATTAAAGGAGACCGGAGAATATCCGGGCTCCTTTTTTTATTGGACGCCGCTTGAACGTGTTTGTCGACGCGGCGTTAATAAACTAGCCGCGACGTTCGTGGCGAGACACCAAAAAGTCAACATGCCCGTGCAGCCTCTGTCGCCTTTCAAATGTCGCCAGAAACGCAGTAAAGCCACCTGAGCCGACACTCAAGTTTAGACAGGACGCTGCCATAAGAACTGAATGCATCTTCCCAAACAGCAAGCCTGGCATCGATGCAGCGTACACCGTCTTCTGTGGTTGTCCCAGAATTCGAAAGACTCACAAAGCACTAGCGAACATGTCGTCGATCAGCGACAGTACTCGAATCGTTTCGCGTTTTCCCCGCTATTAAGCCTCAACAGGACCCCGGTTGTTCATGAAATTCTTCCACTCACCGTTCACCGGGAAGTGGTTCTTCCTTTCGTTGATCGTTGGGATCGCCGCTGGAATCGGAGCCATTATCTTTGACATCGCGGGACAATGCGTCACGCGATTTGCTCTGGTAGAGTTTGCTGGATTCGCACCGATCGGAGCCAAAGGCGAATTTCATTTGTTTCACGCCCCTCCTGGCATAATCAGCTTTGGAGCATTACTGGCATTAATGGTAATTGGCGGATTACTGTCCGGATGGCTGGTTTACACATTTGCCCCGGAAGCCGAAGGGCATGGCACCGACGGAGCCATTGACGCCTTTCATCGCAAGCGTGGCAATATCCCGATTAAAGTGGCCATGATTAAAACTCTGGCTTCAGCCATTACTCTAGGGACGGCAGGTTCCGGTGGCCGAGAAGGCCCGATTGCACAAATTGGCGCTGCTTTAGGTTCATTCCTGGGGCAAACACTTGGGCTTTCAGCGCGTGACCGCCGTATCATGATGGCGGCTGGAATGGGAGCTGGCATCGGCGCGATCTTCCGCGCGCCTTTGGCCGGCGCGATCTTTGCCGGCGAGATCATGTATCGCGATGCAGACCTTGAGTCTGAAGTCATCGTGCCAACGGCAATTTCTTCGATTACGGCTTATTCCCTGTACGGTCTCTTTCTACCGTCGGATATGACGTTTAGTCACGTGTTCGGAAAACTACCTGCATACAAGATGAACTCTCTGGCTGAACTGCTGCCGTATGGAGTCATGTCGCTAATTCTGGCTTTTGTCGGCGTTTGTTACATCAAAGTCTTCTACGGCGTCCACGACGTCTTCAAACGAATCCCAGGCCCCCGACACCTCAAACCGGCATTAGGCGCTTTGCTAACTGGTTGCGTCGCGATCGCTTTGTATTACTACTGCGACAAAGATCGACAATCACTTGCCGTACTGGCGACGGGCTACGGCCTGCTGCAAACAGCACTTGAGACTCCCGAAAAACTGACCATTTCCCTGCTGCTTACGGTGGGGCTCATGAAAATTCTGACCACCTCACTGACCATTAGTTCAGGGGGTTCCGGCGGAGTGTTCGGTCCATCCATGGTCATTGGTGGCTGCGTGGGTGTTGCAACCGGCAAGGCCGTGCAGGATTATATCTGGTGGGATCCGGCGCTGATTTCTCCCGGCGCATTCGGAATTGTGGCAATGGCGGGCTTCTTCGCCGGCATTGCTCGAGCCCCCATTTCTACCATTATCATGGTCTCAGAAATGACCGGGTCATATCAATTACTGTTGCCGACGATGTGGGTCTCGACCCTGTGTTTCCTGCTGTGCAGCGGCACTACGTTGTACAAGAAACAGGTACCTTCGCGATTGGAATCTCCAGCCCATCGTGGCGACTTTATGGTGGACGTGCTTGAAGGCATCAAAGTGAAAGATGCCATGAAAACCGATCGACGGATCAAGAATGTTCCGGAAGCAATGCCGCTTTCCGAAATCGTCAAGCTGCTAAGCACCACGCATCAGCACTATTTCCCCGTGCTTAATGCCGAAGGAATGATGGTCGGAATTTTCTCGGCGGATGACGTCCGCTCGTACATTTACGACGAAACAATCTGGCAACTTGCCGATGCTGCGGACGTAATGACGACAGAATTCCTAAGCGTTCGTCCAGAAGATGACCTAAACGTCGCCATGCGAAAATTCACGGCATTGAACCTGGATGAATTACCAGTAATGGATCCGAACGCACCGGGCAAACTGCTTGGAATGCTCAGACGCAAGGAAACCATCGGTGCTTACAACCGTCAATTGGCGTCTCGTCAGGAAGCTGTTCGCGAGCAAAGCGTTTAGCCGTTCCAAAAGTTGAACCTACCGCTCCCTTAAACCCCGAAAAACTTGGTTTTTCCGGGGTCTTTTCGGGTCGAATGGCTGT
The DNA here is from genome assembly GCA_041689795.1 of Fuerstiella sp. Lineage (GTDB taxonomy): Bacteria > Planctomycetota > Planctomycetia > Planctomycetales > Planctomycetaceae > Fuerstiella. Next base: position 21,035 of record JBDNFN010000252.1, read on the forward strand.
TAAAAGAGGCGTCGTGGGGGTCGGTTATTTGAGCATAGCTATCTCGCTGAACGTTCACGGAATGGCCGATCCATCCCGCCACAATGTGCGTTGAGTGCCCTTCGTTCAACCTGTCCGTTTCGCAGCTAGCCCGCATTTTCGGGAAAAATGCTTTGCCCGGGGCAACAAACCCGCCCGCTGCAGAAGGGCCTTGAATGGCTTATGCAGATTGCTGTTTGACTCAGAGAACCGGGTAATGATCGGGGTTTCCGAGGCAATCCGGCCGTTTTTGTCGGCCACCTGCTGAAACAGGTCTTCCAGCTTACTTCGGCGGTCTCGAAGCGGAACAAACCGAATGTCCTGGCCTTTATAGCGTGCGGTTGTTGTGGCATGAACTCGCATTTTGCCCTGATCAAACAGCACGTCGTCTATGTCAGCTGGAAGACTTCCAGCTTTCGCAGGCCCGCGAATCGCCATAAAGCGACGTGCAAACGCCATTCAGTATCCAGGCACCTGCCGACGATTTCCTGAGTATCTTCCCGAGTCAGAAAATAGTCGCGTTCTCGATTCGGTTTCGTGCTGCTGAGCTGGTGTTCAAACGGATTGAACGCAATCAGCCCGCGCCGCTTCGCCCCCTTGAAGAACACTTTCGCATTGTCCATGTGTTTTCTAATGGTACTGCCTGAAGTTCTTGCCGAACTTCAACTTCACGGCCTTAGAATGCGAAGTTCTACCGAACACGACAGAGTTTCGTACAGCTAAGTTAGAGGCTCTTCTTTTCTGTGGAAGTCCTTCAGAGTCTATCCAGTGAAGTTTGAGGTGGCGCGGACTTCATAGGCGATGCACAGCCCGCAATCGCTGAGTGCGTCGGAAAGTAACGCCAGCTGATTCGGACTGAATCGGTCGGCAATTAAACGCTCGCAAAACGCAGCGTATCGGTCCGCATTCGGCAGAACTGCGGCACACCGTACGCCACGACGTCGCGTTGTGCCCTCTCGACCAGCAGAAACATTGGCGGGTTCGAATCCCTCCACGGTTCCAGGCGAAGCCGTCCCCAACGGACGCATTCGTTAATCGGACATCTTCGAATTCAATTATGACCATCGAGGCAGCAGACGTCGCCAAGATAACCCGGATGTGCACGATACGCCCTGAAGTTACCTCAAAGTAGGCATCTGATTTCAATAGCAAAGTGGCATCACATCTCGGCAATCACGGGGACTATTCCCCTCGTCAATCTACCTAAGCCAAACACAATGAAGCACCCCGTATTCATAAATACGTAATACCAAGTAGTCTCGCGTGCTAATTTATGTAGCTTTCAAGTTCTCTAGGCGGCACTTTTTGCGCAGAAAAAACGTTAGAACCGGGCAAATCACTGCTTTCCACGGCCAATGTCGTTCATCACGCTTCAGGCGTGTGGTGTTGTCGAATCACAGCAGCTTGCCAGGGGCTATGTTTCTACTGCAATTAATCGGATGGAAGAAGCAACGTCATATTGCTTCAAAATGGGCAACTCAAGAAGCGATGATTTTTTTCAACCCCCGAAGTTTCGTTGGCACCAAGAAATGACGCAAAAACTACCAAATCCCCAACGGGCAATGTTGGACTTCGGCCAATTTGAACATTTTGCGAGAGAATCGGGGGCGACCGTGCGATCGTGCGTGTGGACATTGCTCAGAACGTGCAGCAGCGGTCACGATAAACATCGAACTTCAATTTCAAGCGAAACACTGACGATTGGGCGGCGACCAATGAACAGTCTTTGCCTGACCGATGCCACAGTTTCCGGCATCCACGCAGAATTGAAAATTGTAAACGGCGAATTGATACTGAACGATCTGGGTAGCACCAATGGGACGTTACTAAACGGTCACCGTGTGACTGATACGGAAGTCCTTCATGACGGAGACGTCGTACATTTTGGACTGGTTATTTTCAGTGTCGAGAAAACCGTCGAAGTGTTGTCATCGAGTGGTGGGTTTGGAAGCAAGACCTGCGTCGCATCGATGCATGAAGATGCTGTTTTGTATCAGGGGTTTGACCGACTGCTGAATCAACCGCACATCAATCCGCATTTTCAACCAATCGTGACTCTTGGAAATGTGGAAACAATTGGCTATGAAATTCTTGTAAGAAGCAACATCGAGGGGCTGGAATCTCCCGACAAGATCTTCAAGATCGCAGCAATGCGAATGGCAGAAGCCCGTTTAAGCGAAGTCTGTCGCTCCGAAGGACTTCTCAGCGCGATTCAACTGCATCCGAGTAGTCGCTATTTCGTGAACACGCATGCCACCGAACTCGAAACGCCTCGCCTGATTCAATCACTCAAGGAACTCCGGGACGATTTTCCCAGTATGGCGATCGTACTTGAGATTAATGAAGCGGCCATTACTTCAGTCAAGTATCTGACCGAACTGATTGCGTCGCTGAAAGACCTAAATATCGAACTTGCGTTTGACGATTTCGGAGCTGGCCAGGCTCGACTGATTGAACTTTTTGAAGTTCCACCAAAGTATCTTAAGTTCGATCTATCATTTGTTCGTGGTCTTGAGACCGCTTCCAAGCTACATCGAGCTAGTGTGCGAGCGTTAATCAATATGGTGCATGACCTTGATGTCGTAGCACTTGCAGAAGGCGTCGAGACTCAGAAACAGGTCGAGATCTGCACCGAGCTTGGCTTCGATATGGCTCAGGGCTATTTCTTTGGACGCCCGAACCCGTTGAGTTATTGGCAGGAAAAACTGATTTGTGGTCAGACTCAGGCCATCACAACAGTCATTGTCGCTGGGAAGACTCTGGGTCCCGAAAACTTCGTCTGCTAAAAGCGGCCGAAAATCGTTCCGGCGAACATCCCCATTACAAGCACGACCCGCGAGCGACTTAATTTTGAAATGGCTGGACTCACTGGCCCGCGCCGCATGCCTGTAAATTTGCGATTTCAGGACCGCCTCTGGATAAACGGTCTCCGCTTTTCCGCCGCTCGAGCCTGTTGGACGGCTGGCACCAGTAGTGCTATCAGCACTAAAATAACGGCGATCACAACAAGCAGTTCACTCAACGTAAAACCGCGGTGCCGCATATTGCGATCTGCAATACTTCCGGATGCCAATATAGGCTCTACTGAAGATTGAAGGTCTGGCAGTTAGTTCATCGTTTTGCGTTCCGAATTAATTCAGAGTCCGATATGGACGGACCTTCGGAGGGTACATCAATGTTGAATTCAAACTTCCCTTGCAGCAAAGCCTGCTCAGTCGAATCTTCCATCCTGCCTCGCACTGTTCGACATCGATCAGCACGTGGTCTGTTCCCGAAACCGGGCCATTTGCCTCTGTGAATTGATAGACACCTGCCTTGATCAGCCCGTTAGCCGCCGGACCTTTTGCTTCACATTCCGGCAACACAGCGATCGATCCATTAAATTTTCCGGCAATCTGCACGGACGACACAACGCCTTCCAAAGGCACTCGGGCTGGTCCGGTGTGCCCCCCGCCGCCAGAAACCGCGAACGTTGCCAGAAACGCAAAGGCAGTGCGGAACCACGTGCCGTTTCGGTGAAACAGTTTCACGATCTCATGGCGATCTGAGGCATAAGCCACAGGTAATCCTTCGGCCATCAAGATGCAGTATCACAGAGCTAAAAACACGTTCTAACGATTGGTGATTGCTCGCCAGGAGCTAAAACCCAATTTCTTCTGAACTTCAATCGTTGAGGCGTAACTCGGCTTGCGCTGCTCCCAAACGAAATGGAAAGCAGTGAAAGCTTTTCGCGGGATTCAACCGTTGGAGCCAAAAAGACAGCGAAGTAGAAGAATGGCCAGCGACAAACAAGGCAGTCAAACTCTACCGGAAGGGTGATTCGACTCCCATTTTCGACTCTTATTAAGGATTGAATGGTGATGGCGTTGAGGACTTTTCTGCATACGCTTTAATAGCGTAGCTGAGGACATTTGGCTGGGACAATGACAGGGATGACATGCTGGCGGTTAGCCGTATTTCCCTGTCAAAGACCGAACGGACGCAAAAAACGCAGGAAACCGGCAAGCTTTGTTGTCGGCCTGTATCATCAGGGAATAGGAACGACATGACTCGGCATATTTTCGTAACCGGCGGCGTTGTCAGCTCGCTTGGTAAAGGTCTGACTTCTGCTTCAATCGGTATGTTGCTCGAACGTCGCGGTCTGACGGTTCGCATGCAAAAACTGGATCCGTACATCAACGTCGATCCCGGGACGATGAGCCCCTACCAGCACGGTGAAGTTTACGTTTTGGATGATGGTTCCGAAACGGACCTCGACCTGGGCCATTACGAACGATTTACGTCAAGCGTGCTGAATCGTGACAGCAATTACACAACAGGGCAGATTTACCAGACTGTAATCAACAAAGAACGTCGCGGTGAATATCTGGGTCACACCGTTCAGGTCGTGCCTCATATCACGGACGAGATAAAGGAAAACATTCGTCGACTTGCCGGGCCTGACGTAGACGTTGTCATCACTGAACTCGGCGGGACCGTCGGCGACATTGAAGGCCTTCCATTTCTGGAAGCCATCCGCCAGATTCCGTTGGATATCGGCAAGGAAAATTGTCTTTTCATCCATCTCACACTGGTGCCGTATCTGAAGGCTGCTCGCGAGGCCAAGACAAAGCCCACTCAACACAGCGTTCAGCAACTGCGTACGATTGGCATTCAGCCCGACATTCTGGTTTGCCGCACAGAACGCCCGATTGGACGGGAACACACCGACAAAATCGCTCTGTTCTGCAACGTCGAGAAACGAGCCGTCATTGAAGAAGTGGACACCGAGTATTCAATCTATGAAGTTCCAATTGGGCTCGTGGAACATAAGCTGGACGAATTGATTATCGAAAAACTGGGACTGGAATCTGGCCCGCTGCAGTTGGACGACTATCGTGAATTGATTCACAAAATCCGAAACCCTCGCCACGAGGTCACCATCGCTGTCGTCGGCAAGTACATCGAACATCGTGACGCTTATAAATCAATTTACGAAGCGTTGGATCACGCGGGGTTCCATCATTCAACCCGAATAATTGCCAAGCGTATCGAAGCGGAAGACCTTGAGCGACAAGGGGCCGAATGTTTGCTTGCGGGCGTGGATGGAGTTCTGGTGCCTGGTGGCTTCGGTATGCGTGGCGTCGATGGCAAGATTCAGGCGATCCGTTACGCACGTGAAAACAAGATCCCTTATTTCGGCATCTGTCTGGGCATGCAGTGCTCTGTCATTGAATTTGCCCTCAATGTAATGGGACTGTCAGACGCCAACAGCAGCGAATTCCAGGCGGACACCCAACATCCTGTAATCTGCCTGCTGGAAGAACAATCGACAGTCGAGAATAAGGGCGGAACCATGCGACTCGGGTCACAGCCGTGCACTTTGGCAGAAGGTTCACGCTCGCTGGAAGCATATGGGATGCCGAATATTCACGAACGCCATCGGCACCGGTATGAATTCAACCCGCAGTACCGCGAGCAGTTTATTCAGGCGGGGATGACGCCCGTCGGAACCAGCCCTGACGGCACGTTGGTGGAAATCGTTGAGATCGCTGACCACCCGTGGTACGTCGCCGTTCAATATCATCCGGAATTCAAATCGCAGCCACACAACGCTCATCCGTTGTTCCGAGGTTTCATCGAGGCTGCCCTGGAAAAGCGACAGGTACGTACAAAATAGATGGTTTAAGAAGCCCAAAGCACGCACGGCGTGCAAGTGGCGCATCAACAAGTACTGAAGCTTGGCATTCAAAAAATGCCGAGTTTTTTTCGTCGTGTGATTCCACCCTAACGGCGATTCCCACATCTCGGCAGGAAAAATTATTCAGCGCAACAGAAAAGCCGACGTCGTACTGTGCAGCAAGACGGCGGCTTATTGAATTACCTGGCTAGGCGACAGACTCTGTCCTGCTCGTTGATAATGACCAGGAAAACTCAGACGCTGCGGTGGCATTTCATGAAGAACGCCAGCTTATGCTGCGTCTTTCTTCCTCTTGCCTTTACCCTTCTTTTCGCCATCAGCCGCAGCACCACGGGCCTTGGGAAGCATTTCCTGCTGCTCGGCTGTCAGAACCTTCTTGAGCTCTACAAGCACTTCTTCATTGAGCTTCGACTGGACCTTGCCGTGTTCCTTCATCTTCGCTGACTGATCGTCGGTCAGCTTCAATGCCGCCTGTACAGATTTACGAGCTTCGGCCGGAGTCTTTCCTGCGTCTTTCGCAGCCTTTGTGGCGTCCTTCTGAGCCTGTTTTTGCTCGTCAGTCAGAATATCAGTTCGTTGCTTATTCAGTACCTGAGCTTTAGCTGCAAACTGCTTGTCGATCGCAGCAACTTTTTCCTTCTGCTCGTCAGTCAGTTCCATCTTGGCGACAAATCTCTGAGTCACGCCTGGAGCTTTCCGGGCTCCGCCCTTTCCTTTGCCCTTCTTTTCGTCAGCAATTCCGCTGGCGCTGACAACACAAACCAATGCAAGACAAATAGCGGTTCGGAACATTTTCATTCACAATTCTCCAAATGCAATCGAGACTTAGGGCACCTGCCGATTATCACAGAACACGCCACTCGCCTGTTCTGGAAGATTACGATGATCTGGCGGCAGGCGTTATTTCAAACTTCTCACACTTCTGCATACAACCACTAAAATCGCCACGAAGCCACACTGGTCAACAGGACTGACGTCTGCTTCGCCGCCCGAAGGCAATGCTATAAACACTGCAGCAGCGCCCGGGAGTTGCTGTTTTAGACGAATTCGCTAATTCCGGTTCCTGCTTCTTGTCACCACCAAATGACCCACGAAAATGTCTTACAGCATGAAAAACACCATCGTTCGATGACTGTTCCAGCGATCCAAACGTTCATGATCTGTCCACAGCACGCGCCGGCGTTCGCATAGTCTATTTGACAGTTCCGCAGCAGAATGCGGATTCACGCAGGAAATCAACATGAAGCGTATTCGGCTGGGTGCGGGAATTTTGAATCAAACCCCGCTGGACTGGGAAGCCAATGCTGCACGCATTGTCGATGCAATTGCGTCCGCCAGAAGCCAGAGTGTCAGTGTGCTGTGTCTGCCTGAACTGTGCATCTCAGGATATGGATGCGAAGACATGTTTCTTTCGCCGAACACATGGCGAATGGCATGGCAGATGTTGGAACAGATTGTTCCCGAAACGCGAGGCATGGTCGTGTCTCTGGGTCTGCCGCTGTTCGTTACCAACGGTGTGTACAACGTGGCGTGCATCGTGTCCGATGGAAGTATCGTCGGTTTTGTCCCAAAACAACATCTCGCAGGCGACGGTCTACACTACGAACCTCGCTGGTTTAAAGCATGGCCCGCCGAAACCATCAGCGAATATCATCGAAACGGAGAAGTCTGGCCGATCGGCGATCTGATTTTTGAATGCGACGATGTGCGCATCGGATTTGAGATCTGTGAGGACGCATGGGTTGCCGGACGACCAGGGAACCGCATGGCAGAATGCGGCGTTGACATTATTCTTAACCCCAGTGCCAGCCACTTTGCATTCGGTAAACACGAGATTCGTAAACGCTTCGTTCTGGAAGGATCTCGGGCCTTTGGTGTCAGCTACATTTATGCAAATCTGGTTGGCAACGAAGCAGGTCGAACGATATATGATGGCGGAGCACTGATAGCGTCCTCAGGTAAACTGATCGCCGCAGGTCCAAGGTTCAGCTTCAAAGACGTTGACGTCACCGTGGCCGACGTCGATGTGGAATTAACCCGTTCTCGCCGTGCCAGCATTCATTCTATGCCTGCTGATGTAACTGATGACGTACATGATCGCATCGCTATCATCCCCGGCAGACTGCCAGCACCGAGCAACATAGCTGCCGCATCAACAATAGCGCCGGCAGAATGCGAATACGAAGAGTTCACTCAGGCTATCGCACTGGCGCTGTTCGATTACATGCGAAAGAGTTTCTCCAACGGCTTCATTGTGAGTATGAGCGGTGGGGCAGATTCATCGGCAACAGCCTGCCTGATTCGCTGCTCCGTTGAACGTGCCATTGCCCATCTGGGAATGGCAGCGTTTCGCGCCAAGCTTAGCTACCTACCGAAACTATCATCGGCAGCGAATGTGGATCATGTCATGCAGCAGCTGTTCACGGGCGTCTACCTGGCAACTCGCAACAGCTCAGAAACCACTCGTGCGGCGGCTGAAGCAGTCACACGCGGCGTTGGTGGTACCTACCACGAACTGGATATCGATAAGATTGTTGCTGCGTACACAGGAACCATTGAGTCTGCAATTGGTCGAAACCTGTCGTGGGAAACAGACGACATCGCGCTGCAGAACATTCAGGCCAGAACACGCTCTCCGAGCATCTGGATGTTCGCGAATCTGAAAAATGCTCTGCTGCTGTCAACCAGCAATCGTTCTGAAGCTGCAGTCGGCTATGCCACAATGGATGGCGACACTTCGGGCGGCCTGAGTCCGATTGCGGGGATCGACAAAGCATTTCTACGACAGTGGCTAATTGTCATGCAAACTTCCGGCTCGGCTGAATGCAAACCGGTTCCATCGCTGAGTCTGGTCAATCAGCAGCAGCCCACGGCCGAACTTCGTCCTTCTCAATTTGAACAGACAGACGAAGGCGACCTGATGCCGTACCCGTTGCTCGATGAAATCGAAGGCCTCGCGATTGGCGATAAACTGAGTCCGACCGAAATCCTGCAGTTGCTTACGGAAACTCGTCCCGAGTATTCCAAACCACAGCTCATCGAATGGGTAACTCGTTTCTTCCGACTTTGGTGCCGCAATCAATGGAAACGAGAACGCTACGCTCCTTCGTTTCATGTGGACGACAAAAATCTAGATCCCCGAACGTGGTGCCGTTTCCCAATTCTCAGCGGAGGCTTTACCTACGAGCTGTCCCAGCTGAAATAGATGTCCAGTGGTGTCCGACCGGCCTGTCCAGCATGTTGACAGTGCGATGCTATTGCCCGGATGGCACCCATTGACGAGGTGCGACGGGGGCACCGCCGTATGCCGCAGAAGCGGAATTCATTGACTGGACGCCCTGCGGCTGACTTTGCCCGGGAGAAGTCACATTTTGCACTGACTGAGCATACGTGTTTGGCTGTTGTAATGTGGTCGGCATGTTTGCTTTATGAATCGGCAGACCGGATGCGACAGGGAACTGAACAGAAGCACGTCCGGTGGTGTCCATCAGATTTACCTGAGGAAGCCCTCCGGCATCGGGCGATGGTACACCCGGCGTTTCCCGATAGCTTTGGTAGCTGGTCTGCTCAACATCAACCACGCTTTGGGGTCTGGGACTGGAAACGAGTTGAGTTGCCGGACTGGAGTTCGACACAGGAGCATCAAAACCAAGGGTTGCCAGCATTTGCCCGGCGTTCCTGCGCGTTTGTTCGTCTGGCTGTGAAGCCATCGTCCGACGGAACCACTGAGCCGCTTCTTCATTCCTGCCGGATTGATGCAGAATATATCCCACGTTGTATAACGCAGCAGATTCTCCACCTGCAATCGTCAGGTGAGTAACGGCTTCGCTAAGACGTTCGTTGTGAGCAAGTGCAAGCCCCATTTCGTACTGTGCTGTACGGTTCAGCTGATCCAGTTCAATTGCCTTCTCAAAGCTTTGAACGGCCTTACCCCATTGTTCCATCTGTGAATACAACCGACCTGTTTCAATCCAGGCCTCTGTGTTGTCAGGAAACTTACGAACTGTCGACTGCAGAATTTTTTCCGCCTCCAGTTTGCGCCCCGATTTGAATTCGACACGAGCAATGCCAACGCGCGCATCCACGTTGTCAGGGTTGTCGGCCAGCAGATCACGATATCTTCGCTGAGCTTCTTCGTGATCGCCTCGATCTTCGCTCCACTTTGCAAAAGAAAGCAGAGTCTCGTCGGCCGCTTTCAATTTTTTCTTGGCCGCTTTGAAGCCGGGGCTGACTTTTAGCAGATCATCGTCCAGCGGATCGTTGGCATCGCTTTGTCGCCACACCAGCGATTTCATCTTCGACGGAATAGCCTGCATCGAAGCACAGCCGGTTACGACCATACAGACAAGGCAGCCGGCAATTTGATATTTAAAGAAAGATGGCATTTTCGTGATCTCCGCATTCTGTCAATCGCGGACAGCGAAAGTGTTTAACGTGAAGCACACAAAGAATGTGGCTTATGCGGCGCAAAGTCGACCCGCACGAAAACAGATCGACCGATACAAACCTCCCACTCGACAAAATCTGCAAAGTCGGGTTTACAGACCAGTAAGACCCGGCAACAACCGCCGCGGTCACGCACCGTTCGGCCATCAAGGCAGTTAAGCAATCAACGGAACGGTGAACCGTGAGTTTCCCGACCGTTCATTCACAATAGACTGCTCGCTACAGACTGTCTGTCGAACGACGATGCCGTTTTCATCAGACACTTTGAATGGCGATCATTCGCAATGATTACCCGACTGCCATCAGAATGCAGAGTCCATCCATATGCAAATGCAGGAAGGCCGTTTATCCCGCTGCTCAGCTTCCAGCATCAAACAGCGGTTGTTCGCCAATGCTGTCGAACGTGGTGAGACCGGCAAACAGACATCCGGCATTTGGATGACGTGCCTGCTGTTCGGCTGCCATATGTTCGACAGCGGTGGTCAGCACAAGCTGAACACTGCCATCAATCATCACCAGTTGAGGACAGGTAACGCGAGGTGAACCTGGACACGTCCAGACGGCTTCCAGTTCACCTGTCGCCAGCCCGTATTGTCGAGCCACGCCATAGGCCGGGTCGGCCGGATCGTACATTGCCACAATCAGACTCTGTCCATCCGGCGTGACAATCATGCCATCCGGGAACATCTGTTCGCTGGATAAATCCACAATCACGTTTGGATCACCAAGAACACCAGCACCAATATCCAACGAAGCGATCGTGATAGACTTCGACGGAGAATCGATATCAACCAGATGCAAACCGTCGTCGATGCCTCGCGTGACGGCTTTGCCGTTTGAGCAAATCTGATCGTTTCGCAACTGTATTAACTTATGATCGCTTCCGCGATAGAGATACAAACCTGCCTTATTTGTCTGGAATTCAAGGTCTTTGCAGCCAAAAATCAGGCTGCCTTCATAAACCACTCCATCGTTGATGATTGTGTTGTCAACATTGCTGTCGACTCCGTCGCACAGAACCGTCCAGGTTCCGGCATCCACATCGAACAGGCCCAACTGACGTTCAACACCGCAGACAAACGCTCCCGGCTTCGTCGTGGGAAAAGCAAAGCCCGGCCTGCCTGGTAATTCAAACGAAGCGTTGGTCAAAGCCGCAAGGTTCATTACATTTACCGAGCCGACTTTGGAACTCGCACCATGCTGAATTCCGACCCAGCTGAAGCCACCGTCAGGCAACGAATACGGCCCTTCGGGCAAGAAACGAAGTTCTGCCGCGTCAGGACGAAACAGGACTCGGCATTCAGTTGTGGAGATCATTTTTTATCAATTCGTATTAGCTAAGTTGAACAATTCGTCCATGCCAGGCAGCATAGTGTCGGCGGCCGGAATCTGCCAACCGATCACGTTTTGAAAAATGTGAAGCCCTATAACCACGTTTTCAGTGTGGCGAAATCGTGTTTGATGGCTTGCAGGTGATCAGGCACCAAAACCGGGTCACGGTGGTCGATGTATTCTTCATGCAACGATATCGGACCGCTGAAGCCGGACTTCTTCAACATGTCAAAGAACTTCGGATCGACGCTGCCTGCCCCCAAGGGAACATTGCCCGGTTTCCGGCCTTCCCACACGAAGTCTTTAACATAAACAACCTGAACGTGTGGCCGAATCATCTGCAACGCCACCGGCCAGCTCATGCCGCCTTCGACGGCAGCATGCCGAATGTCATAAGCCACGCCAATTTCCGTCGGCTCAATATCGTTTAACCCACTTTGCAGATCCCATATTCCCGCACCAAAATAGTTCCGCCCAGCATGGTTTTGATAGACGCCCGTGACGCCCAGTTGCCTGTTCAGCGCCGCAAGTTCCTTCATTTGCGAGTTCCAGTTAACAATCTGAGGCGCGATGGGCCGACTTTCATTGTACTTAAAATATTGCATGCGATAAAAACGAATGCCCAGATCTGCTGCAACTTTCAGAACTCGCTCCGTCAACGGATCATTCGCGTCGTTGATGCTGGAAGTCATTACGTTAATCGTAAGTCCTCGCAGCTTCAGAGCTTCCATCAACTTCGGCAGTTCATCAGCAACCGCCTCGGGCTCGATGTAGCCGCCCGAGCGAATTGGTGCCTCAATACCGTCAAAGCCAAGTTCGGCAATCTGCTCAGCCAGTTGCTGATAGCTGAGCGAATCAAACGGCTTGGTAAAAACACAGATGGGGTTAGTCGTCTTCGTTTCCTGCCCTGTGACGCGACCGGCCGTGGCGGCTAGCAGAGCGGCGGAAGTTGAAGCCAGAAAACTTCGGCGAGACCATGTAACGGTTGAGGGGCGTTCTAACATGGATGGCACTCTATATTATGATGAATGGAAACAAGTCCGGGCTGGAATCGTAATACCGCCTGTGCACTACCCGCGAATTAGTTCCGTCAGCGCGGGATCTTCAAGACTGCCGATCTGCATGGAGGCCATGCTGAAGTCCCCCGCCTGAGTGTGTTGGTTAGGCACGGCTACAGCAAACGCGCCGGCAGATGCCGCTGCGCGAGTACCCGTTTCACTGTCTTCCAGCACCAGCATTCGTTCAGGAGCGACGTTCAGAGACACAGCTGCCTTCAGATAAATCTCCGGGTTCGGCTTTCCGTGCGTCACATCTTCAGCGGTAAACGTAAAGTCAAAGCGGTCCAGCAGATCGAAGCGACTTAGCATGGCATTCATGTAGTCACGAGGCGATGACGTAGCGACAGCTCGCGGCAGGTTCAGTCGCTCAATGTTGTCGAGAAGATTCAGCAGTCCCGGCATCACGGCAAGATGCTGGTCTGCGAATCCATAAAACAGTACGCGTGTTTCCTGCTTCAGCTCTTCGATACTATCTTTAATTCCCGTCAGGTCTTTCATGGCCTGAATGGCTTCATCCGGGCGTCGGCCAAGCATACTGTGATGAATCTGGCTGGTTATCTGCAGACCGCGCCGGGCCAGAAGTTCTTTACCGGCCAAATAAAACACGTCTTCGGTATTCAGCATCAGGCCGTCCAGATCAAATACGACGGCTGTAATTGTTCGTTCTGCATGTATTGTCATGAAAGGTGTTCAAGCCCCAGATTTCGATAGCTCAAGTCAAGCAGTTCCATCGGATGCACCACCGGCACCGACTTTCCATTTTTCTTTAGCTGGGCCTGTAACTGCAAAGAACAGCCAGCATTGCCGGTCACGATCAGGTCAGGATCTGTCGCCAGCAGGTTATTAATTTTTCGCTGTCCCAGTCGATCGGCCATATCAGGCTGAGTTAGATTATAGCTGCCGGCAGCACCGCAGCACAGTTCCGGTTCGGCGACAGGTTTCAGAGTGATTCCCGGAATAAGCGACAGCAGGTCACGCGGCTGCTGCCGTATCTGCTGAGCGTGTTGCAGATGGCACGCGTCCTGATAAGCGACCACGGCATCAATGGGACCAACCGGCTCACGTGGACCAAGTTCCGCAAGAAACTCGGCGATGTCTCGAATCTTACTAACCAAGGCAGACGTATCGAGCGCCTCACCGGCGGCGATCTCACTGGCAATGTGCGAGTAGTCCTTCAACATCGCTCCGCAACCGGCCACGTTCACCACAATTGCGTCCAGTTTGACATCAAAGGCTGACGTATTCTGACGGATCAAATCCACCGCCGGCGCTGACGCACCACTGTGATAGTGGATGGCACCGCAACAGCCCTGAGAACGTGGTATCACAACGTCGCAGCCGTTTTCCTGCAAAACACGAGCCGTCGCCCAGTGAACATGCCGAAACATGGCATCGGCCACACAACCGACAAACAGCCCCACAGTGGCTCGACGCTCACCTTTGGCCGGCAGAAATTCAGGTAGTTCCGGCAGCGACTTACGCAGCTGTGGAAGTTGCTGCTGCATTCGACGCAGTCGCTCAGGCAGCAGGCGATTCAGACCAACAGATTCGATGACACGATCCAGCCGAAAAATCTGCATCCAGCGAGCCGGCAGCAGCGCCCACTTCATGAGTTTTCGATTTGGAAACAATCCATACAGGATGTACCGATGAAACCAATCGGGCTTCGTCGGAGACGATTTTGAATTCCCATGGCTATCCGTCGTCATTTCCTGCTGATGCATTTCGACGCGAAACGGTTCCAGCAGCCGACCATATTGCACACCAGAAGGGCAGGCCGTTTCGCAACTGCGGCAATCAAGACAAAGATCAAGATGGCCCTTTACTTTTTCGGTCAGGTCAAGGCGACCATCGACGACGGCACGCATTAAATAAATGCGTCCTCGAGGACCATCGTTTTCATCACCTGTTTCGACATACGTGGGACACGCCGAAGTGCACAGCCCGCAATGAACACAGTCGAGAAACAGTTCGTACGGGATCGACTGGCCGATCGGCTGTGTGACTGGAGTTGTCTTTTTAGCGTCTGACATGAGTCCTGCCGAAACCAAATCTAGCGGGTTGTTGCTGCAAAAATGCGATGTGGGTCAAACGTATCGCGAAGGCGGGCGGAAAGCGGACTGGCGTTCTTTGCCGGATGGTCTACATCCCATTGAAACACGGTGGCATGTCTATCTTTCGTCAGGTTCTCACAAACCGCGCGAACGTTTGTCGAATCATGCGTGCCGCTGACACAAATAATCCCCGTGCCCGCATGCCCCTGACAACTCAGGCCGGCTTCAGCCAGAACCGCCGCAATCGGGGCCACCTGCGATGGTACCGTTCGCAAAATCACATCTGATCCGTGCGACACATCACAGGAACTTTGTCCGAGCTGTTCGACTATCGAACGATCAGTCGAACCATCGGCAACCTCTTTCGCACCAATGCAGTCAGTGCGTAGTTGAGCAAGCTGCCACTCGCAGGATTCCACTGACCCCTCAACGCCGATCGTCAACGACATAATGTCCGGCCCGGCATCTGCAGTTGGCTTCGCGGCGAGTTCAGCAGGTGCACACATGAAGTCCAGCACGACAGGGGTAGCCGACGTCGTATTTAAACATTCAAGGCTGCGTTCAAAGTTAGATGCAGAATCAAAGCTGAACGTTCGCAACATGGAATGTTCAGGTAGCGGCTTCAGCTTGAAAGTGACCTGAGTGATCACTCCCAATGCTCCGCGCGAACCAACCAGCAGACGACAAAGGTCATAGCCAGCGACGTTCTTCACCACGCGACCGCCCGCGTGAAAAATGCGGCCCTGGCCATCAACCGCCTCAATGCCAATCACGTAGTCTCGCAAAGTTCCATAACCGAACTGTCGCGGCCCCGCCGTGTCGCTTGCCACCAACGCTCCCACGCTCATCGAAAGGTCGTGGCAATCAATGGGCAACTGTTGATTTTCCTGTTGCAGAACCTTCCGCAGTTCGCTGACCCCCATTCCCGCCTGAACGGTAATCGTCATATCACGAGCGGGATAGTCAATAATCGTCTGCATATTGCCAAGGCATAGAGCGTGCACTTTCTGATTCGAAGCCTGACCGCGACCGATTGACAGACCATAGCCGCCGGCAATGGCATCGATAACCGCTGCACTCACTTCGGTCGCGGATGATGGTTTTAGCTGTTCAGAAACGTCTGTCATCACATCGCCGCCCTTCGTCCGGGGTGGCTTTTTTCGATGTGCTCCATGCCGCACGCACCAGCTGTGGGTAGCATTTTGCCGGGGCTGCAGCGACCATCGGGATTGAATGCCTTTCGCACGTCGTTCATCACGGCCAGATCCTGCTCAGTGAACAGCCGACTCATGAAGCTGATTTTCTCAACGCCGATGCCGTGCTCGCCCGTCACGCTGCCGCCGAGTTCAATGCACTTCTCAAGTATTTCGTCGCTGGCCAGCATCACTCGCTGCAGCTGCTCAGCATCACGTTCATCAAACAGCAGAATGGGATGCAGATTCCCATCACCGGCGTGAAAAACATTAACGATGCGAATATCGTGACGCTGACTGACGTCCGCAATAAACCTAAGAATCTCGGGTACCTTCGTGCGTGGCACAACACCGTCCTGAGTGCAATAACTCGGACTCAGTCGGCCAATTGCACCGAAGGCCTGCTTGCGGCACTTCCACAACAACGCTCGTTCTTCTTCCGTCTGCGACAGTCGTACTTCCCGAGCACCCGCCTCTTTGCACAGACGTGTGATGATTGCGGCCTCTTTATCCACGGCCACTTCCAGCCCATCCACTTCAATCAGCAACACGGCTTCTGCGTCCAGAGGAAATCCAAAGTGGAATGCTTCTTCAAGAGCACCGATGATACCTTTGTCCATCATCTCCAAAGCCGCTGGGACAATGCCAGCTCCGATAATATCGCTGATGGCCTGAGTTGTATCGTCGATACTTTCGAAGATAGCCAGCATCGTTCGATAGGCCGCCGGGTTTCGAGTAATCCGTACCCAAACTTTGGTGACAACACCAAACGTGCCTTCACTGCCGACAAATAACCCTGTCACATCGAAGTCATTGCCTCGACCAACCGGGCCACCCAGCTGAACGATTTCACCTTCGGGCGAAACAAACTCAACACCAATTACATGGTTAACGGTAACACCATATTTCAGTGTATGAGGTCCGCCGCTGTTTGTTGCGACGTTGCCGCCGATCGTACAGGCCCCCTGACTGCTGGGATCCGGAGCATAATGGAAGCCACTACCGGCCAGCGCCCGCGTCAGGTTAACATTAACGACGCCAGGCTCCACAATTGCGTACCGATCTCGCAGATTGATTTCCACGATCTGGCGCATTCGGGTGAGCGAAATCATTACGCCGCCACAAACAGGAAGACAGCCACCAGCAAGGCTCGTACCGGCTCCGCGTGGAACAAACGGAACATGGTGAACGTTGCACGCTCGAACGATTGCCCGAATTTCATGTGCGTTTTCCGGAAAGACAACTACGTCCGGCACGTTCTTTTCAACAATGTACCCGTCGCACTCGTAAACAAGCAGCTCGTCTTTCGAATCGAGCAACCGCTTTGTGCCGACAATCGCGGCGAGTTCGTGAAGAAACTCCGCAGTAATCACGCAGGGTTTATGAGCCGACGTTGCTGACATTTCTGACGACACCTAGTAGTTGAATCCGTTCTTGCGAACGTGAACAAACGGTTCAAGTTCCGCAGTATTCTGATGAGCGGTCGCAGACGTTATGCCAACCAGATAAATCACATGGTCGCCTGCATCCATGCTGGATACAACGTGACCTTCCATTGAAGCCATAGCCGCGGTCAGCAGTGGAAGTCCGTTTTCTGAAAGCACAACATCCACACCATGAAAAGCGTCAACGTCGGGTTCGAATCCTTTGCCGAAGTGCTTGAACAGCACCCCATCGCCTTTTTTGATTTGATTCAACGTAACGGCCGAACCGGGCTTCAGCCATTCATTCAAATACCGTGACTTATTAACAGCAACTGTCAGCTGAGGCGGGTCAAACGATGCCTGCTGGACCCAGCTGGCAAGTAGCCCCGTCCGCTGGCCCGCCTCACTTGCAGCCACAAAAATAAACACCCCACTAGGGACTCTCCCCAGAATTGGAGCGATCTGCTGTTTTGATGCTTCCGTTAACATTTTCCTAGAGCCTGCGGGTTGCGGTTCAGTAATTCGCTGCGAAATGCCTAGCGTCTTCCTACTATACAGCGAAGCCACCGAAAGCGGAAACGAACCGCACATGTGCACATAAAAACTAACCCTCGCACGCAAATATGGCATATCTTTTGCAATTACCGTCCAGCGTGCCTCGATATTTTAATCCACTCGTCTAAAACAAACCACACTCGCGAAACACTGCCCGTTTCGTAAACACTTGCCCAAACTCTGGGCAATTATTAATTAGCCTGTACAAATAGTCTTGCGGAAGAAATGCCGACCACCGACCCGATTAAAGGAATTATTGGCACCAGCCCTCCTATGCAGGAGGTGTTTCGGGTCACTCGCAAAGTTGCGCCGTCAGCTGCGACGGTATTGCTGACAGGGGAAACTGGAACCGGTAAAGAACTCATCGCACGGGCGCTTCACGAACTTAGTAACCGCGCCACCGGTCCTTTTATTCGCGTTAACTGCGGGGCACTTTCAGAAAATCTTCTGGAAAGTGAATTGTTCGGGCACACAAAAGGCGCTTTCACCAGTGCCATTGAAAACCGCACGGGCCGCTTCGAAGCGGCTCACGGCGGAACCGTGTTTCTGGACGAAATCAACTCGGTCAGCTACCAACTGCAGGTCAAACTGCTGCGAGTTCTTCAGGAACAGGAATTCGAACGAGTTGGCGACACCAAGACAATTCGGGTGGATTGCCGTGTCATCGCTGCAACTAACATCGACCTGATGGACCTGATCCAGAAAGGGGACTTCCGCGAAGACCTTTATTACCGCCTGAATGTCATT
The DNA here is from genome assembly GCA_041689795.1 of Fuerstiella sp. Taxonomy (GTDB): domain Bacteria; phylum Planctomycetota; class Planctomycetia; order Planctomycetales; family Planctomycetaceae; genus Fuerstiella. The sequence goes on from JBDNFN010000252.1 coordinate 39,542, forward strand.
CCGATCTACCTGCCGGCTTTGCGAGAACGACCGGAAGATATTCCAGCGCTGGTGAGCTACTTTGTAAAACGGTACGCGGAAGAAAATCATTCGTCCGTGCCACGTGTCACCAGCAACGCGTTGAATTTTCTGACACAGTACAATTGGCCGGGCAATGTTCGCGAGTTGCAGAACTATATTGAACGAGCTTTGGTGCTTGGTACTTCTGACGAACTGGATGCGGTCGACCTGCCTCAACACGTGCGCGGCCTTGCTCCTCAGCGAATAGGCCGCAAGGAAAAGGACGACGCAGAATCCATGTGCGCCTCGCTGGTCAGCATGGGGATCGCAGATTGCGGCGATGACTCAAAAGATGTCTACAGCCGAGTCGTCAGCGGTGTTGAACGCGAAGTAATTTTGCAGGTCCTGAGACAATGTCAGGGCGTCCAGACAAGAACGGCCACACGACTCGGCATCAATCGTAACACGCTGCATAAAAAAATCGACGAATACGGCCTGCACGACGAAAGCCGATAGACACTCTGATCTCCATTGGCTGCCGACATTACCTGAAATACGCACCGCAGTTTAACAACAGCCCCCGCACAGATTTCAGAACTCGTTACACCCTTACAGAACCGAACATACCCAGGTACGGCCAGCCCTTTGAAGGTGAGTTTTTAGGTGTTTCTTCTGGCGAGTAGCTTTGCCGTGGCGACGTGTTGTCCGTTGCCGGAGTACTTGCGTTGGGGTTGCTGGCGTTTGGGTCCGCGTTTGCTTTTCTGGAATTTCGCCA
>JBDNFN010000253.1:0-6407 GCA_041689795.1 Fuerstiella sp.
CAGACTCCCTTCCGGGCTGAGATGTTTTCAGTCCGCACGCCACATGCGGGAGTCTGGTTTTTTTCAGGTCCCGTCATTCTTCACGACCCCGCTTTTTGCCGCAACAAAATACTTAACGGCGTTGACCGTGCGGACGGCGATTTGGCCGGTGTCGACTTGCTGCTGAACATCGTTCGGCAGGCTGAGTAGTGCTAGCAAGCGGCTGACGGTGGAAGCAGGGATTCAGCAAGTTGTTTGCCGTTCCACTTGTTAAGTTCTATCAGCGAGTGAAACGCTTTGGCCTGGTCGATGGGTCGCAGATCTTCACGCAGAAGATTCTCGATGAGTTACAGTTCCAGCACCTGACCGGAAGTCAGTGGCGATTCGTGGAAGAAACAGTCAACTGTGGTAAGGGCTGCATGTGTCGCGGTTCGCCATCGACGTTCTCCGGAAATGACTATCCACTTGCGTGAATCCTCTGACCAGCGGACGTGGATCGGCCGCAACCGGCCCTTGGATTTGATGTTGGCAGCCAGTGATAAAATGGCATCTTCGTCGAATTCGGTACGTGGTTGCTGCGGGTCGGGCATGACCTGCTGAATATCGACTCGTCCGAATCTCTTCAGTGCAGAAATGGTGCCACCCACATTAGGTATTGGGCTGAATAAGCTGCGAAATGAAAGCGAAATAAGAAAGAAAGAGATTTCGGGTTTTTAATGTGGGTAGCACCGATTTACCCGTATAGTCCCAGCGCGAGCGGACCACGTGTGCGAGCGTGTTGAAAAGTTACTTTTTGCGTTTATCCGATGCCGCATTTTCTGCCGCCGTCACAACGAGGGTACCGTACATGCCGGGACGCAGTTGAGCTTGTTCATCTTTGACTTCGGCTTCGACTCGCAGCGTTCGTGTGCGCGTGTCGAGTTCGCCGGTGGTACGTTTGATCTCGCCGATAAAGGTGGTGTCCTTGACGGAATCGACTTTCAATTCCACTTTCTGACCAATTTCCACGTAGGTTGCTGTTGATTCCGGCACGTCGAACACGATCCGAAAATGGTCGATGCGGTTGAGTGTGAAGAGTGATTTCCCCGTTTCCCGCGACGAGGCGGCTGAGATGACGAAGTCGCCCGTGTCGATTCCTCGATGCGAGATTCTGCCTGCGAAAGGAGCGTGAATTTTTGCATACTGCATCAACGCGATAGTATGAGCCAGGGATGCTTCGGCGACTTTCCGCTGCGATAACGCGTAGACAAGATCGGCTTCGGCCTGCTTCTGATCCGCCTCAGCAACCAGAACCCCGGCTTCGACCGCCTGAGTATGAGATTGAGCGGATTGCACTTCGGCTTCTGCACCGGACAGAGAGGCTTTCGCAGCTCGAAATTGTTGCTGCTTCTCGTCCTGCATCGCCGCATTGACAGCTCGCGAATTGACCAGCGTCGTAATGCGAGACAGCTCACTTTCGGCGAAGGCGATATCGGCTTTGTGTTTCTCAAGTTGTGCTCGGGCGGCAGCAACCTGTGATTGCGATGCGGCGACGTTTGCCCCGGCTGAGACCACTTTGGCTTTGGATGATGCGACGTGCGCTTCCGCCTGACGGATCGCCGCATCAGCCTGTTCCAGCAACGCCTGCATTTTTAGTTGCTCCTGTTTCATTTCCGGGATAGAAAGTTCCGCCAGCAACTGACCTTTCTTCACGATGTCGCCGATATCGACGTGGACTGTCACCACGAAGCCGGACGCCTTGGCGAAAAGTTCCGCTCGTTCGTAAGGTTCGACCTGAGCGGGAGCGGAGATTGTCGGCGGCTGTGCGTTTGCGAAAGAGCCGCCACTCGAAAGCAGTACCGTGAGAGCAAGCAATTGAGTTTGAATGTTCATATTGAGCTTCCGGATATCGGATGTAGTAGATGATGAAAGAGCGAGCCCTCAAAAGAGGACGACGAAATGCAATGAGTGACTTCACTCTACGTTTGCTGCGTGCGGGTGTTTGTTGTTCCTTTGAATATAACATACAGGCATGGGACCACAAAAATGGTCAACGCCGTCGAAGCAGTCAGCCCTCCAATGACCGCTCTTGCCAGCGGCATAGTGGGATCGCCTTCGTGCAATGCCAGCGGGATCAGGCCAAAGACCATCGCCAATGCGGTCATCATGATGGGGCGCAGCCGTACCGAACCGGCTTCGATTGCCGCATCCAGAGTGGAGCGTCCTTCTTCACGCAATCGGTTGGCGAACTCAACCAGCAAAATTGAGTTCGTGACCGCGATCCCGATCATAAACACGCCGCCCATCAGCGATTGAATGTTGAACGTGGTGTTGGTCAGCCACAGGATACCCAGCACTCCGATCACTCCCAGTGGCACGGCGAACATGATGATGAACGGGTCGAGAAACGATCGAAACTGGGCAACCATGATGAGGTAGATTAGTGTCACCGCCAAAATCATGCCGTAGCCGAGGCTGCTGAAGGATTCGTGCATGATTCCAACCTCGCCGCGCATGGTGATGGCATAGCCGGCCATCCCCTTGTCCTTTTTGGCGGAATCTCGCGGAACCCAGGAGACGTTTGTGACCGTCGAGCCCGACTTCGGCTGCTTACGAATTGCCCACTCGTCGAGCACACGTTCGATGTCATCGGACACCGACCCAATGTCGCGACCTTCGACATTCGCGTAGATGTCAACCACCCGGCCGAGTGCAAGGTGACTGACTTCCACGGCCGATTTTTCGATCGTCGGTTCGTCAACAAGATTTTGAAGCTGAATCGGAGAAGTCGACCCTGCACCGGTGATCGGAACTGTACGCAGCGACTCGAAAGATCCGATATCATCTTCTTCATAAGTGACACCGACGAAGTAGTGATTGCCTGACTTGTGATCGAGCCAGAACGACGGGTCAAACGACGTAGAGCTGTTCAGCATGCTCATCAGATTCTTCGTTGCATCTTCCTGAGAGACCCCCGACAGCGCCATCTTCGTTCTGTTCGGGTTAATCTTCAGCGTCGGGTAATCGATCGGTTGCTGAACGCGCACATCGACGGCCCCCGGCACCTTTTCGGCGATCAAATCACGTAACTCGGCGGCAAAGCGAGTCTGCTCTTCCATATTCCGTCCGGCAATCTGAATGTCGATTGGTGATGGCAGGCCGAAGTTCAGCGCGGCCTGCACCATGCCGCCCGTATTGAACGCGAACGAGATGTCTGGGAACTTTTTATTGAGACGTTTTCGTAGGCGAATTGCATATTCCTGAGTTGTCAACTGACGTTGGTCGGCCTCGGTTAACTGGCAGAGCATTGTCGCATCCATCGGACCGGCGTTGGGCGTGTAACCGGCAGGCCAGTCGTAAAGCACGCCGATATCCGTCACGATCATCTTGCGATCTTCAGCAGGAATCGTTGCGAGAATCTCTTTCTCAATTTCCTGAGTGATGTCTTCGGTCAATTCGATACGCGTTCCCGACGGAGCGCGAACGTTGATCAAAATTTGAGCCGCATCGGTCGCCGGGAAAAGTTCCTTGCCGATCAATGAATACAGCGGCAATGAAGCGACAACCAGGATGAGAGCTGCAGCGACTGTCAACCAACGCAGTCGCATCGCCACGCGAAGTAATCCGACGTACATTTCTCGTACGGCTTCGTAAGCGGAGTCGGTCAAAGCGAACAGGAAGAATTTCTTTTCGTCCGGTTTGTGTGCCTTCAAAAAGTACGCACAAAAGGCTGGCGACAATGTTCGCGACAGGAAATACGACGCGAACATGGCGATGGTCACACTGACGGCCATCGGCGTGAACAGAAACTTTCCGATTCCGAACAGGAACACAACGGGAAAGAACACGACACACGTCGTGATCGTAGCCACAAGGACGGGCATAGCAATCTCTGTCGCACTGTCCAGTGCCGCCCGGACAGGCGACTTTCCCATGTCGAGGTGGCGGAATGTATTTTCGATATCGATCAATGGGTCATCGACCAGTCGTCCCATCACCAGCGCCAGACCACCCAAGGTCATTGCGTTGAGTGTGTTACCAGTGAAGTACAAGCCGATGATCGCCACCAGTACCGACAACGGAATCGCCAACGCGATGATTAGTGTCGATCGAAAACTGCCGATGAACAACAGAACCATCAACGATGCCAGCACGGCACCGAGGATGCCTTCCTTAGTCAGGTTGCTGATCGCTTTACGAACGAACACTGACTGATCCGCCACGACGTCCAGATTCAGTCCCGAAGCAGGCTCGCCCGTATCAGGATCGGTGTATCCTTCCTTCGGCGGCAGTCGGCCGAGAAACTCGGGAATCCGCTCGCGCACACCATCGACAACATCAATGGTGTTGGCACCGGGCCGCCGAAAAATCGGCACATAGACCTGACGTTGACTTTTCCAACCGGGTGAGCGGCTAATGCGCACAATGTTCGTCTGAATTGCCGACGAGTCCTCTACATGCCCCACATCGCGCACGTAGATGGGGCGCCCATCAATGACCTTCACCACGATGTCGTCGAACTCGGGCACGCTTTCGATCATGTTGGCCATGTCGACCATGTAGTCGACGTCGCCGATCTTGGCGGTCCCCGTGGGAATCATCAGGTTGTTTTTCTTGATCGCTTGCTGCACGTCCATCAGCGACAGGCCGTAGGATTCGAGCTTCTTCGGATTCAGGTAGATGTAAATGCGCCGCAGCTTCCCTCCGAACACCGCCGGGGCAATCACACCGGGCGAACCCGAGAGCATGTTGCGGACGTTGTAATACGCAAGGTCGTAGCTCTCCTTCTCATCCAAGACTTCGCTAGACGCGGCCAACAGTGCCGTCGGCAACGGAGCACTCGGGTCGAACAGCATCACCATTGGTGGCACGGTGCCGGGCGGCAGGTAATACATGTCGCTCATCGCGTAACTAGTCACCTGAGAGAATGCCGTGTTGGGGTCGATGTCATCGCGAAAGAAATCCTTCACAATCGATACACCCATCATGCTGCGAGACTCCTGACGTTCGATGCCTTCCGACTGGCTGGTCCAGCGCTCGATTCGACTGGTGATGTCGCGTTCCATGATTTCCGTCGGCATCCCCGGATAGAGCGTCAAGACCTGCACGGCTGGTGTCTTGAACGACGGCAGAATGTCAACGGGGATCTTCCCAATCGTCACGTAGCCCAACACGCAGATCAGCAGGCACAGCACGATGACCAGAAACGGATTCTTGATCGAGATGCGAACCAGCCACGACGCCTGCTTGTTGTCTGGGATAAGATCGGCGACAGCTTCGCTGGTTGCGTCATGCTGATCCACTGTCACAACCGCCGGTTCATTTTCGGCATCGTTGGCAGGCGGCCGATCATCGTTACTGCTGCTCGTCATGAATTTTCCTGTATCGCTGGATTGTTTATAAAGCGTGTGGGTAGGTTCCGTAAGACTTCAGCACGCGAGTCAACTTCGAACGCTCGACGTCACCTGCGACCAGAACGACATTCCTGTCGACGATAGAAAAAACCATCTCGGTATCGCCTTCGCGATACGCAGACAGTGGTTCGCGACCAAGTTCGGCACGCTGCCGTGGAAAAACATCGAGACTCTCTATTGGCAGCACGAAGATTGATACCGGACGTCGATCGACAGTTCCGACAACGTACGCGGCCGGCTGATCGGAGAATTCGCACAAGCCAGCTCCGCTCACCGCAAAGCCAGAATCCTTCCGAGGTGGACAACGAACGGGAAACGACACCTTGCCCAACAGATACTTGTCGACTTCAATGTCCGAGGCACTCTCAAATTCAGGACGCAGACTGCCGGTCACAACATGCTGGTGAACTTCAGCGGACAAGCGTGACAGACTGGGCGAGGCGTCACTTCCAACGGGAGGGCCGTAAAGACCGACAAGGACCAGTAGACTTGCAGCCAACGCCAGAATGGTGGAACCGAAGAATATCCATGACCGCGACTTCACTACCGGCGTAACGCCCGCAGCGGTTAACACGCCGGACCAATCCACTTCAGCAGACGGTTCACTCGCTGCTTCACTGCCGAGACGTTGCTCGATCAGAGATTCCAACCGACTCTGCTTACCAAACCACTCAGCGCACCCCGCACAACTCGCGAGGTGCTCATTCAATTGGAAGTGCAGTTCCGCGTCCCCTTCCGAGTCGTAGTACAAATCCCAGTGTCGACGTGCTTGTTGGCAGTTCATGCGCTATCGCCTTTGGAAAGTAAACCATGCTGGCGAGCATAGTCGAGCAGCTTGCTGCGAAGCTGCGTTCTCGCCCGCGACAACAGTCCCATCACTGTGCCCATTGGAACGTTCATAATCTCCGCGATCTCTCGATACTTGAAATCTCCGACCGCTCGCAGCAACAAAATCTTTCGTTCCTGCTCGGTCAACTCTCCGATGCTTTGAGCGACAACACCGTCGCAATGATCTAACACGGCTTCGGGGTCATC
>JBDNFN010000254.1:0-2696 GCA_041689795.1 Fuerstiella sp.
GAAGTAGTAGGCGATGTCCGTTTGATCCTTGCGTGATCTGCGAACCAGTAGACCTTTGCGTTTGCCGGCAGCGGTGGGAATTCTGAACGGGACAAACGCCCATTCATAAACACGATTGCCCTTCGTGCCACTGCCGCAACTGAGTTTCTTCCACGCTTTGCTTCGCAAAGCCTCAACATGTTCGTCGACGCGGCCATGGGCGTCGTTCAGAAATAATCGTTGCTGGCACGAGATCGGCACCACATCGTTCAATGCGTAACTGGCCGGAGGATCGTCGAGCTGAAAATCCTTTCATTAGAAATCGGCACGTGGTCACAGAAGACAACCGCAAAATAGTTCGGTTTCGATTGGCAATACACAATCCATCAAGCCCGGCAAAAACTGAAGCCACTTTACCCAATTATTAAGACTTGAGGACGCACTAAATCGTTCGCAACTAAGAATCCTCAGAAGCTGATCTACTACGGGCGACGACTTCTGGCTTAGGGCATTCAAAGTCGCTCGGGAATCAATTTTGCGTTGGTCCAGCTTGCCGTTTGTCGGCTTCTAAACCGTGGTCAGCTGGTTTAAAGTGTTCTACCGAACCGGAGATTGCGGAAAATTCAAGTATTTCCTTGCAGTTTTTCAGAAATTGCGACTGGCTGGCTCAAACGCCATCGAACGCGCGTAATATAATAGGTGTTGCGATTGAGGCTGATGCCACGCGCTGTTTCCTGTTTGCTGTTTACTGGTGGTTGATGAAATGTCTGCTGACGACAAAGTTGTATCAAAAATTGCAAAATCCGACCTTAAAGTTAGTCCGGAACTGGCGGCGATGAGGACTGCTGAGGCCGATATGCTGGCAGAAATCGACCCGACGTTCGACACAAAGTCGGCGACGGCTCCGCGAGACAAACAGCTTTATGCTCGCAGTCTTGAAAATGCGATCATCACCGCTCGTTGTGCCGATGAAATGCGAGCGACCAATATTGTGGTTCTGGACATGACAAAGATCGCGTCGATCGTGGACTTCTTCGTGATCTGCACGGGCACCAGTCGTCGCCAGATGCACGCCATTGCCGATGAAGTCAACCGCAAGCTGAAGGGTGAAGGCGGGAATGCTCGACTTGGAATTGAAGGCTATCGAACCGAAGCCAACTGGATTCTGATGGACTTTGGCGACGTTGTGCTGCACGTCTTTACCGCTGAAGGACGTGACCTGTACGACCTCGAAAACCTAAAAGCTAATGCAACTCGCATCGACTGGCAATCTGTCGTGCAATAGACCAGTTATAAGTTGCCACGTCGATCATCTACAAAAACAGCCCACCGAAAATACGGTGGGCTGTTTCGCGTTTGGACAGTTTATTTGACTCCGCTGGAACTAGGACGCATCCCGAGCATATTCAAACATTGGCGTCGAGAGATAGCGTTCGCCTGAGTCCGGAAGAATCACAACGATGGTTTTGCCTTCGCTTTCAGGGCGAGCGGCGACTTTCAGCGCTGCAGCCATCGCCGCTCCACAACTGATGCCGCAAATGATACCTTCTTCACGTGCAACACGAGGGGCCATTTCCATCGCCTCTTCACCCGTTACCTGCACAACTTCGTCAATCAGGCTGACGTCGCAGTTGTCCGGAATAAAGCCCGCCCCGATTCCCTGAATCGGATGCTTGCCGGGAGCACCACCGGACAGCACCGGGCTGGTAGTCGGTTCAACCGCGATGCTTTTGATAGGAAGTCCTCTTGTGTTTTTCAAGTACCTGGTGACTCCTGTAATCGTGCCGCCAGTGCCGACGCCTGCGATAAAGATGTCGACCTTGCCTTCTGTGTCTTCGAAAATTTCCGGCCCGGTGGTTTTTTCATGAATCGCCGGGTTGGCTGGATTCGAAAACTGCTGTGGCATGAAAAAGTTGTCCTGCTGCGACAACTCAAACGCCTGATTAATAGCTCCCTTCATGCCGTCTGCACCAGGAGTCAAAATTAAAGTTGCTCCAAATGCTCGCAACATCATCCGACGTTCAATTGACATTGTATCTGGCATGGTCAATGTCAGTTTGTAGCCGCGGGCAGCACAGACAAACGCCAGAGCGATACCCGTGTTTCCGCTGGTAGGTTCAACGACTTCCATACCGTGTTTCAGCACACCGCGTTCTTCGGCGTCCCAGATCATGGATGCTCCAATGCGGCACTTAACACTATACGCAGGGTTACGCCCTTCGATCTTCGCAAGTACGGTCGCTTTCAACCCAGCGGTGAGGCGATTAATTCTGACGAGTGGAGTTCGGCCGATAGACAACGAATTGTCCTGAAGGATGGGCATCCGTCCGCCTTTCTTAATTGACTGTTTTAGTGAATGGAAAACCTGTTGGTCGCTAAGGTGTAGCAAATTCTTTATTCGCCGCTAAGAGTAGACGGGCTTTCAGATCGCCAGATGTCGAAATCCGCTGGTTTTTCTATTTGGAACGCCTGCAACGAATATTACATCGACCAATTGGCTATGAGGGCATGTACTACTTTCCGATTAATCTGCCGAATGCGAGCTCAGGGTTATGATGATTGAGTTCGATTAGCTCGACAGCGGCACATTGATAGTGTTCGAATTATTTTCAGGGTGAATTTGGGGTCAACGCTTTTGATTTCATCAGGGTTGAGGTCCATCGCGGGATAGTCGGCGATGCGTTTTTTCCGATGACTACGACTCGCTTCGGCGTTAC
>JBDNFN010000255.1:0-52914 GCA_041689795.1 Fuerstiella sp.
AATCCAAAACCGGCCAAACCCGCGCACCGGGTCCACCGAAAAACACGACGAAAAAACCAGCAAATTAGACCACTTTCCACCAAAACCCTGGCCGGTTTTGACCCGCAAACAAGTGGCCGGTTTTAACCCGCGCACTGACACGGTGGGCGAATGCCAATCCTCTGACAAACGAAGATACTCTGGCAGAGTCTGTCCCTCCACAGCAAGTTACACTGCTCGGATCAATTGCCGGGGCGCTAACTGCATCAGAGACAGCCGACAGCTGGGACATTCGCTGCAACAATCACGGGGCAAAATGCTGTCAGGGCCGAGGGGTCGCTACGATCGAGATAAACTTCCACCTGGTCAGAAACCAGCCCGGGCCAAACTTTTCGCTCCACCGCAACTCGCAATTAACGTGCACCGGATAGTGCGTTGTCGAGTGAATTGAGATGACGGCCATTGTTCCAACAGCCATCTCATGATCGGCAACTACGCCAATCCCCTGCTTTGACATATCTTTAGAGAACGCCGAAAACGGCGGATTTTGAGCGACGTAAATCTGAACGGGGCGAACAAACGAGTGCCTCGGCTCCGTTCGTCGTTCCGTTAGTTTTGATCGCTGTGCTTCCATCAGAAGCCGCTCAATGTCTTCGAGCGTATACCAGCTTTCAATGAAAGCAGAAAACCAAGGTTTTCCTGCTGGCCGCTCAGCGTCGTCACCAGAGACTCAGGAATTCAGTTGATCTTTGAATGTGGCCATACCGGCTGCAATCGCTTCATCGATCTTGTCGACAAATTTTGCCCCCGCTTCGGCCATATCGGGACGGCCACCACCGCCGCCACCGGCAACCTTAGCCGCTGCCTTGATGACGTTGCCGGCATTCAGTCCCTTTGCCTTCACCAGCGTTTTACTGACGCCAGCGATCAGAGCCACCTTGCCGTCCACTTCGGCTCCCAGAATCACGGCAATGGGACCATAATTATCACGCAGTTGATCAACAAATTCGCGAAGTCCCTCGCGCGACGTATTTTCCAGTTTCATGGCCACTAGCTTCACACCGCCAATTTCAGAGGCGGACGCCGCCACATCGCCCACCGCATCGGCGACGGAGGCTTTCGATAATTCCGAAAGCTGCCTTGCGAGATCTTTCAACTGGTTCTGAAGTCCCGACACTTTAATCACTAGTTCTTCAGGTTTGTTTGCCTTTAGCAACCGCTGCAACTGAGCAACAATCTCTTCGGTTTCGCGTCCTTTCTGGACGGCCTTCGGACCTGTCACCGCCGTGATTCGACGAACACCTTTGGCCACTGGTTCTTCAGATATGATTCGACAAAGGCCGACCTGACCAGTGTTTGTTAAATGCGTTCCGCCGCAGAGTTCAACGCTGAAGTCACCCATCGTCACAACTCGCACATCATCCGGGTACTTTTCGCCAAACAATGCCATCGCACCGCGTTCGCGAGCTTCCTTGATCGGCAGAAGTTCCGTGTTGATGTTCGCACCGCTGGCGATCTGAGCATTGATAATGTCTTCGACCTGACGCACTTCCTCAGCGGTCAAAGCCTGCTTATGAGCGAAGTCAAAACGCAGAGCGTCGCCTTCAACTTTTGATCCTCGCTGAGTAGCGTTCTCGCCAATTGTTTCGTGCAACGCATGATGCAGAATGTGAGTCGCCGAGTGAGCTCGGCGAATCGCTGTTCTGTTGGCGACGTCAACTTCCGCAGTTACATTGTCACCGACCTCTATCTTTCCGCTTTGCAGGTAGCCAATCGCGACAAACAACGCCTGCTGGTGTTTCTGGCAATCGAAAATCTGTACTTCGAGCCCGGAACCCGTCAGCTTTCCCATGTCTCCCACCTGGCCGCCGGACTCACCATAAAATGGTGTGCGGTCCAGAACTATGGCCAATGCGTCGGCATATCCGGCCGGAACTTCGTTGACAGAGACCTTATCAACCAACAAGCCAACGACCTTACACTCAACCTTCGTCGATTCGTAACCTGCGAAGTCCGTGTCACCGAACTCTTTGCGAATCAAATCCAAGGGCCCGGCTGACATCACGTCGACTTTGCGGCCACCGCGGCTGACTTCCTCGTGTACTGCCATTCGAGCTTTAAACTGCTTCATATCAACATTCAAACCGCGGTCTGACGCGATTGCTTCAGTCAGTTCGACAAGAAAACCGTCTTCAGTGTGCAGAGTAAAGGCATCGTCGCCACTAATTGCATTCTTTCCGGCAGACTTCGCCGCGGAAGCAAACTTATCGAAGCGGCTAAGTCCTCGGTCAATTGTGTCAAGGAACTGGCTTTCTTCTTCTTTCATGCAGTTCTGCACGCTGTCGACTGTCTCTGCGATTTCGGGATAAGCCCCTTTCATCACATCAACCACAGCAGGCACAATTTCATAAAGGAATGGTTCCTTCCGCCCCATCAGGTAACCTTCCAAAAGAGCGCGACGCAGCAATTGTCGGATTACGTAGCTCTCTTTGTCCTTGTCCGGTACCACCCCTTCATGCATTGCAAACGTGGCTGCTCGAACATGGTCGGCGATCCGTCGAATTGGTCGGCCATGCACTCCATGGAAATCGTATTTAACGCCGACAACATCAGCTGCTGCCAGGCACAACGGTTTCAGCACATCGTTTTCAAAATTACTCAGCACCCCCTGCAGCACGGCTGCGGTCCGTTCCAACCCCATTCCGGTGTCGATATTTTTAGAGGGCAGGGCCCGCAGATTATTCGGAGGATCCCCAACGCGATTGAACTGTGTAAAGACGAGGTTCCAGATTTCCACGTCGCCATCTGTTCCGGGCGGGTGATAGAAAATCTCACTACACGGTCCACAAACGCCATCCGGGCCATCGCTGGGCGCACTAGCTGGCCAATAGTTTTCGTCTTCCTCAAGACAGGCGATGCTACTTAGCGGCAAGCCGATTTCATCTTTCCAAATGTTCAACGCTTCTTCGTCAAAGCCCCACTTGCCCTTATAGACGCTGACCGTTAGCCGATCCTTCTCGAGCCCCAACCATTTCTTGTCCGTCAGAAACTCCCACGCCCAATGAATGGCCTCGCGTTTGAAGTAGTCTCCAAACGAAAAGTTGCCCAGCATCTCAAAAAACGTGTGGTGATATGCGGTCACACCCACATTGCTGATATCGCCCGTCCGAAGACATTTCTGGCATGTCGTCGCGGCGGTAAAATTCAACTTGCCAATCCCCATGAACTCGTTCTTGAACTGGTTCATGCCAGCTGGCGTGAACAGAACGGTGGGATCGTCTTTCGGAACCAGCACATCGCTGGGGCGGCGCAGACAGCCTTTGGTTTCAAAGAAGCTGAGATACTTTTCGCGTAGTTCGTCTGTTTTCATTTCACGAAATCAACAAGATGTGTTTTGCGGCTGGAAACCTGACGTTAGGTCGTCAGATGTACTGAAAGTTTACACAAAAATCCGGTTCCTGCACGGCGAATCAGTCTTCGAGGAACGCCACAGGACAAGCAAAGCAATAAATCTGACACAGATCTCTAATTCGGGAGCGATTTTAACTCAAAACAGGACTTCCCGCAGAGATCCAGACTGATGACTACCAGCTTCAAACTGATGCTTCAGCCCCTCCCACGCTGCTGCTTTTTGCTGCAACAAAAAACAATCCGCGTCCAGTCCCCCAACAAAAACAGCCGCCGTTCGAAACATCGAAACAGCGGCTGTAAGTTGAGATCGATAGCGATATTACTCGTCTTCGACTATTTCCTGAACTGGAACAATTTCGGTGGTCGGGTAACCGCGAGCTTCAAGCACCTTGTTACGAATTTCAATCACGGCATCTGGATTCTCTTCAAGGAATGCCCGAGCACGATCGCGCCCCTGACCTAATTTGTTCTTCCCATAGCTAAACCAGCTTCCGCTACGGTCGATCACCTTGTCTTCGACAGCCAGGTCAAGAAGGTCTGCTTCCATACTGATGCCGCAGGTGTTGTACATATCAAACTCAGCCACTCGGAATGGTGGAGCGACTTTGTTCTTGACGATCTTAGCCCTCATGCGAATACCAATCTGCGTTTCGCCGTCTTTAATAGACGAAATCCGACGAACATCAACACGAGCAGAACTGTAAAACTTCAATGCTCGACCGCCCGGAGTCGTCTCCGGACTGCCGAACATAACGCCAATTTTTTCTCGAATCTGATTGATGAAGATCACGGTCGTCTTTGATTTCGCGATGGCCCCGGTCAGCTTTCGCATCGCCTGACTCATCATCCTTGCCTGAAGGCCGACATGCGTGTCTCCGATTTCGCCATCCAGTTCCGACTTTGGCACAAGGGCTGCGACAGAGTCTATCACGATGATATCGACGGCGTTCGACTTGATCAGCATCTCCGCAATCTGCAGAGCTTCTTCTCCATACGATGGCTGACTCACTAATAAGTCATCCAGATTTACGCCGATTCGACGAGCCCACGATGGGTCAAGAGCATGTTCTGCGTCGATGAAAGCTGCGATGCCGCCAGCCTTCTGAGCACTGGCAATCGCATGCAGAGCCAACGTCGTTTTGCCGCTGGATTCCGGGCCGTACACTTCAATAATTCGTCCACGAGGAAACCCGCGACCGCCGAGTGCCAGGTCCAGTGACAGAGCACCCGTTGAGATTCCGGCGACACCAGCAAAGTCGGCAGCCGAATTGAGCTTCATGATCGAGCCCTGACCGAACATCTTTTCGATCTGCCCGACCGCATTTTCCAGCATCAGCTTTCCATCACTGCCAGCCGGAGCTACTGGATTTGCTGGAGCCTTACTTCTTACCTTCGCCATAGTCACAATCCCAATCAGTTCAGTATGAAGCTCAATAAAACGCCCGCAGCCATTACGAAAACCGGCGTCAACTTGGAAAACATCTGTCATCTCGCCAGCTTCGGCAAGACAGGAAAAACAATCAGAATGTATTGGTAGCGTAGCAAGTCTGTACACAGTGTGGAATGCTACCAATTACGCCGGAACCAGCAATTCCAGATAGGTTCGGGGCTCTACTTCAACGAGCCCCGACAATATCGCCAACGTTTCCAGAATATTTATGGCCGACAATCTGGCTGTCTCATTCAAACACATGACCTCCAGTTCAACGTACGGCGCTCGCCCAGTAACCCGATCGACACACAGGCTGACATCATAAGCCAGCTCCGACACGAAATAAGCGCGACGGATTTTCTGAACGACAATCACCGGCTGAAACCCCAGGGCACGCAACAATTCATCGAGCGTCTCAGTGCCGCCACTTGAAATCGCAACTTCAACTTCCCGCCGAGTCTGCGAAATCTCATCAAGCCGGGCAGCTTTCCAGGTGAGTCGAATTGCATCATTTGCATTTCGAATTCTCAGTGCCTCGTCAGCGATCGCAAAGTCTCGGCACGGATGATTGAAATACGTGTCAACTTCTGCAATATCTTCAATGAATTCAATGTCGGCACGCCCTGCCAACTGTCGCTTAAACTGCTCGGGATCTGCGATTCAATATTTGAATTCAACCTCCATCACCTAGAGCTTTTCATGTAGTCGCTTGGCAATACTGCGCAGGTGATCCCATGTAAAAAGACCTGAATCATGTTTGTCTGACCAACGAAACTTCATTGCATAGTTTCCCGTCAAAGATACATCTTCCGCAAAGATACCTTCATCAACGCTGTTCGGGTCAAGAATCTGTCGACCGGTAAATTCGTCAATGCAGGCTGCGCATCGACACGACTGCCTGATTGCCTGAAACGGCAAACGAGATATGTCGTCCGGACTCCATACCAGTTCCAGAACACGATCATCTTTTAGAACGCGAACGTTTTGCGGTGTCTGCATAATTTCCCCAACTCAATCGCAATCAATATTTGATTCCGACTCTGAAAACGTCTCTACCAGAATTTCAATAAATTCACTCAGTGAATCGGCAATCACATCGAACGACACAGACTGATGATCAAACTGTATGACGCCTTCTTCCTGCCTATCCACATCAATGCAGTAGTAGTCACCAGAACCGGTTTCACCAATGACCAATAATTGCTCAGGCCAGAAAAACTCAAGCCCTTCTGGTTCAGTGACGGATTCCTCACGGGCCTCGACGTTCAACTCAAGCACGCAACTGAGGTGTTCGAGCAATTCCACATCAGCAACCGATCCTTCCGAATCAGTATTATCTAACGCCCGCATGGCCTTGCGAAGAACGTCCGGATAATTCCCCAGAAGTTCCAGGTAATCTTCCGGCAATGGGCAGCCCATCATTTCTGTTAACTGCTGTATAGAATCAGACGTCATCGCGATGATCTGGATCAAAGAGGACAGGAAAAGTGAAACAACGGCCGCCGATCTGAAGCGATGCGGCAAGACAGAAATCGAAAATCGACGGAATGGATCGCAGACAGCTGATCGTAAAACCTACCAGGTTTTTTCAATCGAAGCAGATTACTCCATTCCGGAATGTTTCACCTTATCCCAGTATGAATCAAATTCAAACTTTGGACTGTTATCGCCATCGTGGCACTTTCCACACATACCGCTTCTGGATTGTTCCAGCGTCACGCGAACACTCTTCCCGGCATCGTCGTCGCCCGCGTTTACCATGTCCACATGACGACTTCCGGGCCCATGGCAGTTTTCGCACTGACTGCCTGCCAACAATTTGTGGAGGGACTTGTCGGTTTCGTTCGTCGCGAATTCTTCATTTAGAAAACCTGAACGGAACCGAGTGTATTCCTGAGGATCCCAGCCGGTAACGTGACAGGCCAGACACTCTGGATCAAACGAGCGATTAACGCCATTCAGTCGTTCAAATCCAGTTCGTTTGTTAGTCGGATCCAGACTTTCGAGAGCATGTGCGTGAGGCGTGTTCTTCCAGATTTCAAATGCTTCAGTATGACACTCACCACATTTATCCGCACCAACAAAACCGGCCTGTGATGGGTGAGGGGCTGAGATGCCATCTACAAGAACAATCTGATCGTCCTTCAATCGCGTCTGATACTTTTGCATCAGAGCGATCATAGACTGAGTCTCGTCGAAGTCGTCACGTTCGAGACTCACTAGTTTGAAACGAAATGAGAGCATGTCGTTTTCCTGATACACGCCCAGCACGCCAACATGTTTTCCTTTTCGGCCGGCTTCCACAATCAGTGTGTCACCCACTTTTTGAGGCTGCGCGTTGGGATCCGGATCACCCACGCCTCTGGCGGTCAGAATCACATCGAACTGGGGAAACTCCTTCGCCAATTCGATAGATTCTTCAACAGTCGCCTGAGACAGCAAGACTCTCAGATCAACACTCTTATCAGCAAACTCCGTCAGCACCTTCGCAATCGCCGCTCGAGGATCACTCCATTCTGCATCACCAAGTGGAAATACTTCACGCTGCAGAACGTCGCTCAAGATCGAAGTCACGCCAATCTTCAAGCCGCCAACTTCGTTGATAACACTCTTCGCCGGAAACCCGTCCAACGCACCACCAAGAAGTTCGACGTTCGCACAAAGAAATCTAACCGAAGTGGCCTCGTTCATCATTTGCATTTGAACGTCAAGCAGGCGATCAACGCCCAATCGCAATTCTTCCGTACCCAAGCCAACGGCTGAATAACCAAGTAGCTCAAGAGCGTTCAGCGTTGCATGAAGCTTAATCCCCGCCTGAGCACCAGTCCGACGCGGAAGTCCACCAACATCTAAACCTTCAATCAGCCAACCTGCAGCCTTCATCTTTTCAACAAGGTCAGCCCGACGAGACATTCCTCCCATCTGATTTGCCGTGCAACCACAGGGCTCAAAATAGCCAAACTGCTCACCGGTCAACACCAACGCCACAGCTGGTTTCGGCCATTCTTTCCACGGCATTCTCACGGGCGGTGCGGCAGTCAACTGCAATTCGCCGAGGCTAACCTTCGCCGTCGGATTCGGTAATTCTTCAGCCAACTCAACGGCAGCATTTCCGGGGCCAGCCACAGCATCATCTGGCACAACACCAGATTCATCGCCACCAGTCTCCACATCACTTGTGACATCCATGTACAAATAGAAACCCGCGAGACCACAAGCGGCCATGGCGACAAGCAGCAGAAGACGACCGGTTGATTGAGTAAATGACTGATTCATAACATTTCCATCGTTGAGTCAGTCAACAAGTTACCAGCAGACGAATCGAAGTTGAATACCAAAAGCCGCTGAAATCGACTTCGAAAACCGCTCAAACAGGTACTACCTAAAAAGTACTAAACGATACTTTCATCCGAAGTTCCTGCCCGGATGGATGATTAAGCTTGATGTCGATTGTTGCCGGATTCGTACCATCTCGCGTGGTCTTTGGCGCAACTCCAGGCGGAACACTGACAATCAATTTATAACGATCAAGCTCACTGTTTGCATGGCCGTCAGGTTCCAGACTCGCTTTTAGGAATGCAGGTGAGGCGACCATCTCGGTAATTTTCAGCGGCTCAGTCATTCCGTGATTCTGGACCATTAAGGTCAAAGTCGCATCCCGTCCCTTAGACCCCGAAAACTGGCCCATTTTAAGGCCTGACGACGACGCGACCCAGATTGCATCAGTTGAATTAAGAACAGTGATCGGTCCATCCTTCTTTGCGGTCACGTCGATCAATATCGGACCACTTTTGATGCAATCCATTGTGAGTGCCAATCGGGCCTCCAGAAGTCCGGGTGGCATTTCGGGCGAAACTTTGACATTCACATAATAGCCAGCCAATACATCCAGTTGCTGCAAGGTCTTTTCCGGAAGAGGCTCGACCGAAGTTTCCACAAATGGAGACTCCGTTGTAATTTCCGTAACAGCAAACTCGTTAAAAACACGTGAACACACAATGGCCTGAAACTCACCCGCCTGCGAATCGGTCACACTGCCAACATTCCAGAAATCTTCCGGCATAATTTTGACGGGATCATCCACGGCTCCGTGAACCACGAAACGAATCTCTGGCTGCTCGGGGTCATCAGTATAAACCGGGCCGCCATGACTGAATCGCTCATCATTGAACTTGCCTTCCCACCGGATCAAAAGCTCCGAAGTTTCGCCAGGCGGAATTTGGTTCTTCGACAATGTAAACGCCGTACACTTGCATGTCGATTTACCGGCAAGCAAATTCAAATCAGCGTCACCGTTGTTCCTGATTGTGAACACATGTTCCAGTTGTGTTTTCACCTGCATCCGACCGAAGTCATAATCCATCGAATCCGCAACAGCTTTGGGCCAGGGACCGGTTTCACTGGCAACCGGGACTTCAGGTTCGTCGCCCAGGGGACTTTTCCGGCTAACGGACTCCAGTCTTTGTTGCGTCATGTCATTCAACGACTCAGTCACGCCCAGACCGTCTTCTGCGCCATCTGACAACAGGACAAAGCCACAGACCGCTGCAGCGGCCAGTGCTGTGATTACAAAAAACACGTTCTTCATCAAAGTTGCCCTTCACTGCCTCAGCCAATTTCAGCTTCGCAGGCTTCAAATGTTGAAACCTTATTCATGTTCAATGATTGCCAGTAGTTTAGCCACTACCACCTCGTCCAGATAGCGATCCGCATGCCCCCACTCACGATTCAACTCGTTCAGGCTCAATGCAGCTCGGGCAGCGACAATCGCCTGATCACGATCACCCGCCGCCAATTGTAAACTCGCATAATCTGCCTGGTTAGACGAATTTGTCGGATATTCGTCGACTACATGTTTCATGTCCTGAACCGCCTGCTGAAGCAATTCCGGGGCAGAATCCGCTTCTGACATCGCCGCGTTTAGCTTGCTGCGATACAGATAACCCAATAGCCCTTTGCTATCAGCGCCAATCAAGTCATCGCAGGCTTCTGAAACCTGAACGAATTCATTGCGCAGGCGAATTTCCCGCAGGCTGTCTGTCACTGTTAACTGCGCGAACCTTCCAACAGCTCGTAGGAATTCATACGCTAAAACCTGCAATTTTTGTTGGCGCGATTGTACAGCCAGAGGATCAATACGAATTGCTTCGTCAAATGCAACCATTGCGGCATTCACGTCACCAGACTGGTTCCGGTATTCAGCCACTGCAATTTGCGACTGACTTCTCAAGACGGGCACGAGTCCAAACCAGAGCGTCAAAACAACTATCGCACCCATTCCCCCCCCAAACGATCGCGCGTAAATCCTGCGAGATGTTGGCACCTGGCCTTCAGACTCCGACTGCCAGCTACATTCAGTCATTGCGTAGAGAATAAAAATGACCAGACCAACAATCGAAATGTGCAGGCCACCAGCGCCCAGCAAATGAACTAATACACACAACAGGGCCGCTCCTGGTGCTGATGCCGGAACACGCAGGGAACCGCGCAAAGCCGTAACGGCAACACACGCGCACAGCGGGACCAGCAAAAACAGATTTTCAGAGGCAAAGAAACTGCTGGAAGAAAAATCCCAGAAGGCTCCCCCCACAAACCACCGCCAACCTGTGTACACAAGAGTGCCAGACACAACGACTTTTACAAGTGGAACAATCGGCCCCGCTGGAAACTCCGGTTGGGTTGTCTGAAATCTTTCTTCAGACCTGGCCGCGAAGAACATTGTCCAAAACACACTGACGAACAGCAGGCAAATCGCCACGAATCCCACGACACCTGCAGAACTCCAGGCGTCAAAGAAGATGTTGTGCGGGTCAAGAATTTCTTCACTCGACTCCGCCACCTTATGAGCAAGATACGCCTGACGAAAATTTCCGGGCCCGGCTCCAAACACAGGCGACTCTGCAATTACACCAGTTGCCCCAATCCAATAAAAAAGTCGATACTGCAAAGACTTCGGTGCCTCAAACAAAACTTCCTGATCAATCGCTCCGGTTGCAAAACCAAGAATTCCAGATACAACTAAACAGGTGCCAACCAGCGCGATTCGCCGGAACCAAACCGTGAATCCTCGATTGCGCTGCTGCAGAAACAAAGCGATCATACCGACGCCACACCCTACCCAGGCAGTGCGACTTTTTGTCAGCAGCAGGCAGTATCCAACCGTCCCAAAAAACATCGCAAAAACCAAACACGCCGCTATACTTCGCGAACTGCCTTCCCGATACGATTCGCCTAAAGAGGCCGACATCAGAACAATCATTACTGCCAGAATGCCTCCCAGAGTATTGGCCAACGCAAACGTTGCCATGGGTTCAGAACTGGATAACAGGCGATTTTCAAATAGTTCTCGGCCCGGGCCATCCAACGGTACTCCCATTCGCTGTAGCTGGCTTCGAAATGCAGACGCTTCAAGACTCCCTCGAGCACTAGCCTCACTGATTTGGCTTCTCTGCTGTTGATACCATTCAGCCTGCTGCCCATAAGTCACATGGTGCTGAACGATACCCATCACCGAAATGCCGAACCCCAATGCCACAATCAGACAAATGATTGCCTGAAAGTCACATTCTTTTTTGATCACCTGACGTGTCAGCCACCACACAGCGCCAATCGCAGTCCACTCAAAAGCCAGGTTCAACGCCGCGCGACGATCGCCCTCAACCTGAAACACATGCCAGGTGGAGAGCCAGAATCCTGACACCAGCAGAATTGCTGGCAGACCGTTTCCAAACCGTAAACTCCGGCGAACCAATCCGGAGTCACCCGCAACAGAGCCGATATTCCAGGCTCCGAAACCCGCGACGCATAACCAAGCCACCGACCATTGCAATCCGTCACCATTGATCGCGCCTTCCGACGGCCACAAAAAGCTGACCGTCAGTAGCAAGCAATAAAAGAAGGTAAGTTTGCTCATAAAACCGCGGCAATTTACTTCGGACATCAAGGCAGGGAAAACAATCAAATGGCGACGAAGTCATGAAGGCGAAGTCGCTGGATCTGACACAGACAATCCTGCCGACTGCACTTCAGATAGACGTGCCTGACTGTTCGGGCTGTTTTCACGAAGCTGCTCCGACAATGATCGGCGGCCAACAGTTTCCAGAATTGAAACAAGTGAGAGCACGCAACAAATCAACGCGATAATCAACAACGCCCCCGTCCAATCCTGAACCTTGTACAGAAGCAGCCCACCGAGGCTAGTCATCAGGGTGGCCAGGTGAATAGTCAGAACAGCGTGCGCTGGCCGTAGACCCAATTCAACCAAACGATGTGAAAAATGACTTTTGTCGCCGTGAAACGGGCTGCGACCTGCTTTCAGGCGAATCCAGATCACCGTCACGAAGTCATACAACGGAATTGCCAGAATACACAAAGGGGCGAGTATCACGTGCCGACTTCCTGAACGTTCATAAAATGTTCCGCTTACCGTTAGTGTAGCCAGAAGAAAACCAATCAGATTACTGCCGCTGTCTCCCATGAAGATCGAAGCCGGCGGCCGGTTCCAGCATAAGAATCCACTCAGCGAACCACCCAGCAAAAGTAAGACAAACGCCACGGCCCAGTGAGGCTCCTTCACCATCAACATCAGTATGCTGGCAGACATCAATGATGCGATCACACCGATTCCTGCTGACAGTCCGTCCATGTTGTCAAGAAAGTTCATGGCATTCGTCAAAATCAAAATCCAGAGCATCGTGATGCCAATACCAATCCACGGTTGAGCCACAAAAACCGTCGCGCGAACCCCCGCCTGAGTCACGCCGAACGCAACCATTAACTGCAGGCCCAGTCGCAACTTCCAGGAAAGACTCCAACGATCGTCTGCCAACCCGACAGCAAACAGTGCAACTGCCCCCAAAGCAATTCCAACCATCTGCCAGACGGCTTCGCGATCCTGTTGCAGACCATTCATTACGGTCTGCAAAAATGGAACAAAGGACGAGACAAAATCCGACAGCGAAAACACGAATACAGTTGGAACAGCAAGTCCCAGAAAGACTGCGATGCCACCTCCCATTGGAGTTGGCGAAACGTGAACTTTGCGGTGCCCTGGCAAATCGACCAAACCCAACGCAGGGGCGAACCTGCGGACAACGGGGGTGACCAACAAAGAAGTCAAAAACGCGGCAAGAAAACTCGCCAGCACAAAGCTCAGCATGGAAACACTTTCGAAGCCAGAAAACGACGCATTGCATCAACGTACGACGCAGCCACCGTTCACAATGGATCCAATAACCCGTTCCGCGTGCTTTGGCGGTATGTCAACACGGGCACTTTTGTAAATTTGGCACAACAAGTGTACATAAAAACAGTACTTTAGTCGGTGATTTCAGACGCTCCTTCCTGGGCATTGTAGTTTTCGACAGCAGCAACCAAATGGCCACGCCAATGAATGAATTACATAAAGTCTATCTATCAATAGATTTACGATTCAAATTATCATTTCGAAAAGCAATTGGCGCGCGACTTGCCAATACTTGTCATCAGAACGAGACAAACTCATTCGGTGACGAATCAATCTGAGAAGGACAAGATCAATGCGAAGTTCCATCACACCAAAAACAATTCGCCGTCTGGTTGCAGCTGACGGATACATGGAACTCAACATGCCTCAGCGGGCGGTCACGGAACTCCAAAAGGTTGAGAATGCAGGTCCTTTAGAAGGTCCTCGACAGCTTTTACTCGGCCTTGCCCAAAAACGATCCGGCAACCTGGAAGCCGCCATCCCTCATCTTGAACAGGCTGCCCGACAGATGCCGTCACCGGCACGCAGGTTTGCATGGAGCGAGCTGGTTGCCTGCTATCGCAGCATTGGCAGTCAGGAAATGGCAGAACTTGCCGAAACGCTCGGTGGCGATCGAGAATACGAATTACGTATCGCGCTCCCATATGCCGAGCTGACGATCACCTCGACTGATGAAACGGCAGACGTAATTTGACGTAAGTTCTGTCCCGGTAACAACTCACAACGAATCTTCTCCTGAGGGGATCCCGCTTCACGAACGGGGTCCCTTTTTTTATGCGCAGAATCGGCCGGTTTCCAAATCACATTGTCATATTGGTCTAAGCCACCTCGATGTTTATTCTACGGTGTCAGTAGAAAGCATATAACCAACAGCAACGCCACCGATGGCGCCGATGTTAGTGGTGTGCCAGAAACCTCTTTCCGTGTGTGGTTGTTTGATGGATCGAACAATGCAGAAATCCAGATTCCAATTTGTCGTCGCCATTCTTTTGGTCAGTACATCTGTCTTGTGCGGGTGCCGAGGAAAACAGTACGCACACGTTTTGAAAAATTCTGACGAAGACATGGTCGGCAGCCACGAAGCTGGCGCCGAAACCTGGAAGCCCTTGATTGATGAATCGGTTGCGAAGATGCTGGGGCGAGCCTGCACTGACGTTCAAACCGTTTCGTACACAAACGAAAACGGGACGCCGGTTCGCAAGGTCTGCTTTGTGGGCGTAGAAAATCGGAGCATTGAAGAAATCGGCGACTTTCGTGATCAGATTTACGAACACATCGATTCGCAGATCGGACAGTCTGACCAGTTTCGCATGATCAGCCGCCGATACGTTGAGGCGGCAATGGTGGAATGTCGCTGCCGACCGGATGTGTTGGTACTGCCGGAAAAACAACGGCAGCTACAGGCAGCACTGGAACGCGTCGATCAACCGTTCGACTACCTGCTGTTCGCCAGCATCATGTCCGGGACCACCAACAGTAATAAGGACTACCAGCGTGATTACACGCTGACACTGGAACTTTTGGACATACATTCTGGCGAGTCGTTAAAAGAGACAGCTTTGCTCCGAAAGGGCTATCACACTTCAAAACTGGCGAAGATTCGCCAATATGGTCGTTAACTGAGATGTTCACTTCCAGCCGTTCCAATAGTTACCAGGCAGAACTCAGCAACAGCGGTGCGAACCAATCTTTGTGACTTCACTAACGTTGAACAAAATGCATTTTCAGATTCTGAAATCGATTTGCTGTTCGACACTGCTAATTGCATTTTGCGGTTGTGCGTCTGCGCAGAAACACCACCTGTCAGCCATTGAAATGTTCGATCGCGGCGAAGCCTCGATGGCCGTCATCGAACTTGAAAAAGCCGCTGAACAACGTGGAGCCGAAACAGAGATCATCTCCGTCGATCGCGCTATTGCCGGACTCATGGCCGGCGATGTCAAGCGGTGTGAATCAAAACTCAATCAGTCACGAAAGCAGATTGACTTCCTACGACAGAAAGACGTTCGAGAGCAGGCGGCCGCCGTACTTTCTGATGATAAGGCGGTTACCTGGAGCGGTCGCGAATTCGAACAAAGAATGATCGACAACCTGCTGGTTCTAGCCAGTCTTGTTGGTGACCGACAGGATGCATTTGCCTATGCATCGCAGGGCATGAAACATGTCTCAATTGACCGCCAGACCATTCAGCCCCCACCGGATTCAAACCACAGCGTTGTCACGGTTGGACACGAAACACCGCCACATCCTGCTGAACCGACCCCCATTCGGTTCGCTCCGAACGCCCTGACAGCTTACCTGACAGCAGCGATTCACTCGGAAATCCCAATGGATGCAAACATCACTGACAAAGCGCTGGCTGACGTTGAGTTCTGGAAATCCGGTACGCTCGGAACACTTAACGAAACCACCCGATCAGCTTCCCCCATCATGACGGGCTTCGGCGTTCGCAGTAAAGTGGGGCATGGAGTGCTACACGTTGTCACTCTGGTTGGCCGAGCCACAGACTGGCAGGCTGAGACTGCGGTCCCAACCTCAGCCGCTTTACTTCTGGCTGATCAGATTCTTAGCGCTGTCGGCGACCACACTCTTCCACCAACCATCGCTCCCGTAAAAATCGCTCGCCCGGCGCGCCAAGTTAGCGTAGACCCATTTGCAACGTCTGCTGCACTTGTTGAACTTCATGATATTCAGCCGGCCAACAGCGTCCCGCTTCTGGACCTTAATCGATGTGCATGGGACTCCTACAGTACCGACCGCGACAAACAACTCGGCCGCGCTATCGCTCGAAGAATCGTCAAAAAGGGTGCCGTCTATGCCGCTAAGGACCAGCTGGCAATTTCAAACAATTCCGGTGCCGATCTGCTGATGAATCTGGGCGGGATTGCCTGGGAAGCTCTGGAAAAACCAGACACCCGACATGTCATGCTGCTGCCGGAACGGGTCGATGTTTTGCAGATGGAACTGCCAGACGGCGTTCACACGCTAAATCTGCGCACATCTCTGGCAGGAAGGCCGACTACAGGTCGTGGCGAAACCGTTAAGGTGTCAATCGAAAACGGAAAGAACACATTTGTGATTTGCTTCAGGACGGGCGATCATATCGCGTCGGTCGTCAGCCCTTAATTGTTGATCACGCCGGTCACATTAAATCGCAGCGGCTCTGGTCGGCCGGTAATCTTTACAATCAGTTCTTCGTCAAATTCACCGACGCGATTCGGAGCAATAAATTCAATTGGAACCAAGTGAAAGGACCTCACTGTGTCAGTCAGTTTGGCAGTAAAGCAATCTGCCATTCCCTTGCAATTGACTGCCTCAACCTGAAAGGGAGTCTTCCCTTTTAAGGCAACCGATACGCGAGCAACTTTGCCGACGCTCACAGAACCAACCTTTACAATTGCCGGAGAGATTGTGATATCCGGCACAACGGTCCCATCAACCAACAGCGGGATATAGGGATTCGTTTTGTCGTTACTGACGATGGTCACCAGATCTCTAAACCGACCAGCTCTTGCTTTTTCACTAAGACTCATCGTGAGCCTGAAGTTTACGAGGCCAGAGGATCGTTCAGGCAGACTCAACTCCGCCTTGAGCTGTGCATTATCAAATTTGATGTCGACGATGTCCCAGTCAGCACGACCTGCGTAGGCAATTTCGACAACAGCCTGCCCGGGTTTCCCCAGCTCAACTTCGCCAAACCGGATCATGCCCGGATTGAAGACCACGTCCGTTCGGATATAGGCAGAAACGGGAATGCTGTGTTCTACGTATCGAGGAGCATCAATTGTGATAAGCAGATTTGCGTCTCTCTTCTGACGAAACTTCTGAGTATCCATTTTCACTTCAACAAAGCAGGATTCACCCGGCTGCAAAGTTGATTGCTCCAGCTTCCCGGAAACGCAGGCACAGGAAGTCCGCACGCCGGCAATATGAATTGTTTCTCTCAGAACGTTTTTAACTTCAACCAGTTGCTTGGTTTCGGAACCCGTGGCAATCACACCAAATTCGATCTTCTTTGTGCTGATGATCTGGTCTGACCAAGCATCCGCATTCACGCTCTGAACGCAAAAAAACACGGCATAAACCGTCAAAATGGAAAATGTCAGGTTTCGCATGAGGATGATCCGAACTTGCTGAAAACTGCCAGGGATGCTGCAACAGTCCGCCGACGATATCCTGGAAACCAGTGCCGGGGGCCGCCTGCATGATTACGGAGATTTAACGCCCCAAAAGCGGGGACATTAACGCCTAAATCGACGAAAACACAGGGATACGTTAGGCGGAACACGCGGAGGTGTCAATCGGTCGATTTTACCATTATTACCGCCTAGATTACGATTCTAACGGGTTTATACCTACTGAGCCAAACCAAGGTTGGAAATTCCAGAGCCAAAACGGTAGCCGACCATTTTCGATTGTCAAAACGCTGTACCTACAGGCCCGCGGAAAACCCAAAACCAGCTGTCTTTTTCAAACTGTCCGCTTGCAGCGTTGGAAACGAACTTCTTCGGCACAACAACAGCAAGTAGCACCGGCCACAAAAAAAACCCGTCCCCAAACGGAACGGGCCTGAACGATTCAAATTGTCTACGATCTCGTCAGCGAACTATCGAGACAGCTTGACGTTTCGGCGCTTTAGCTTGCGTGCTTTTGAGCTAGCTGGACGGCGACCATGATTCGCCTTGTTTAGTTTTCGATTCGTCTTAGCCATTTTAACAACCAATTTTGTTGCGGAATTTTGTCATTGAAACCGTGTTTAACTAACTTCTAGCGTTCAGCAGATACCTGCTGCGCGAAGATCCAGTAGGATATCGGCCGGTTGAAGATCAGAAAAGGCACAACATCGTCAGAATCTACGATTCTCACACAGTTTCACCGTTTCCACCCGCACACCTGTCGAAAGCAGCAAATCACGCGAACATGCTACCGGAACAAAAGATCATTTTTTTTGATATCGATGGCACTTTGCTCAGCACCGGCGGAGCAGGGCATAGGGCGATCGCCGATGCTCTTCGCGAGGAATTTGGCATTGATTTCCCGTTGGACGGCGTTTTGACAGCCGGGCGAACTGACCGAGGAATCACCGACGAAATCTTTGGCCGTTACGGTGTCGAAAATTCAGATTCCAGCCGCGAGCGATTTCGAACTTCTTACCTTACAAGACTTACGGAATGCCTGTTAGCAGACGCCGGGCATCTGCTTCCGGAAGTCAAACCGCTGCTGCAGCACCTAGCCGAAGTCAAACACGTTACTCTCTCACTGATTACCGGAAACTACGAAGAAGGCGCGTGGATCAAACTCAGGCATTTTGGACTGGATAGTTACTTCACGTTCGGAGGCTTTGGAGACCACGAGGCCGATCGCGACGATGTTGCCCGAAACGCCATCGCCGCAGCATCGGCAAATATGGGCTACGATGTTGCCGGGCATCAGACAATTGTGATTGGCGACACAGGTGCGGACATTTGCTGTGCTCGCGCCATTGGAGCCAAGGCCGTCGCCGTCGCAACCGGAACGTACTCGCGAGATGAACTCGAACCACACGCGCCGGACCTTCTGTTTGAGGACTTTTCAGACGTTGCGTCCGTTGCAAGAATTCTACTCAGCCTGACTTAAATGCTCTGGCCCGAACTTCGATTCACCAACAATAGCTTGTGATCAGTTTGCATCTGCCAACAATGGCCACGGCCAGCCACGGAATTAAGCCTGAACACTTATGGAACCTAAAACAGACACCTCGAACGCAGAAGGCGCCGTAACAGTTGTGCAAAACACAATTGCACGCAACAGTGCTGGCCGGGGCATCATATGGTTGCTGATTCATGCAGTGGTCTACCTTCCCTGCCGGATATGGTGTCGAACCAGAGTCATCGGTGAAGAAAACATTGATAAGAATCTGGGCGGCGTACTTCTTATTAATCACCAGAGTTTTCTGGATCCCCTGTTTGTAGCTGTCCGATTGACGCGATCCGTTTCGTACCTTGCTCGAGATACATTATTCAAGGTACCGGTTATTGGATGGATTTGCCGAAAAACCCACGTTATCCCTATTAGCCGTACTTCGTTTAGAGGCGGCAGCATAAGAGCGGCGCTTGATCGACTTGAAGCGGGATATCTGGTCGGAATCTACCCCGAGGGAACACGATCTTCCGGAACGCCACGTGTGTTCAAGCCAGGATTTCTATCGCTCGTGCGAAGAACGAACGTTCCTGTCTACCCGGTCGCAATTGTCGGAGCTGACAACGCTATGCCGAAAGGTGCGTGGTTTATTCGGCCCGCCGCCGTCACAGTCATCTATGGCAAGGCACTCGCTGAAGAAGAACTCAGGCTTCTTAATGAAGAAGACGATCATGCAGCAGCAGAGATGATCCGCCAAAAAGTTGAACTACTGTACCTGTCTGCACAGCCACCCCGCGTGGCTTAGACAACTGAATGATGCCGGTGTCACTGCGCAACGACTGTCATGGCGAACTCTGGCAACAAATACCAGTCGATTCAAAGAACGTCATTCAGACTGCGAATTCCAACCTGTTCTCGATTCAGCAGTGGTTCGGCATAGGCCTTGCCAATCGTCCATCCCCAATAGCGAGTTCTATCCCGAATGTCGTCGACCACTGTTGGATGTTCCGGACTTCGCCCCTGAATCAACTGGCTGTGATACGCTTTGACCGCATCCATTTTCGTTTCAATAAACGGTGAAACATCAACGACAATCGAAGCGGCAGGATGAATCCTTAAGTGAATGCTGAAGAAATGCAGCAGCGTCGGTGGCCAGTACGGATCACCATCAAGGTCAGAACGACTTAGCTTCGACCAAAACCTTGCATCGTCACATAAACTGCTGGCTGCCACATGGTCTGGGTGAGCGTCCTGCCAATACGGGGCCAGAATAATTCTGGGGCGAGTCCGTCGAAACACTTCTGCCAGTTTGCGTCGGGCCTCCAGAGTGGGCTGCAGGCTACGATTTGGCAGATTCAGATTTCCTCGCCATGTCAGGTCAAGAATCTCCGTCGCGGTGGCTGTTTCCAAACGACGTGTTGCCACGTTACCGTGTGGGGTCGGCTCACCACTTGTCAGCTCAACAACTCCAACTCGCATTCCCTGACTTCGGGACGCAGCAATAATGCCGCCGACACTGATTTCTGCGTCATCCGGGTGCGGAGCGACGACAAGTACATCCAACTGCTGCATCAAATTTTTCCTATGGGCGCAATTGCAGATTTATGACAGTATAGCCAGCGTATTGACTCTCTCTCACGATCTCACACTCACTCGCCGGAATACTGTAGTTACCGTTTTGCGGTTGCTGCAAATTCTGCCTGTTTCTGAAACAGCGAGTTTCCAATGAAACGCTGCCGTTTAACGCTCATCGTTGCAGTTTTTACCATTACGTCAACCGGATGCACGATGCTGAATGCCAGCCGCGATGCAATGGTGCAATCTGCGAAGATGTTTCAGCCCAATCCCAATGACGGAAGCGCGCCGATGAGCGACGACGCTGACGAATGGGAATTTGTGGGGCACGAAGGTCGAGCCGATCAAAAACGCGAACGCGATCCCGATCGTTGGTGGCAAAACCTCGTCATGTCGCCGGAAGCTCGACACATCGAACGCAATCTCGGAATCGATTGAGCCGTAGTCTAAGAAGACTTTGCGAATTGAAGCCGCATGGCCGCAACGGTCCACCCATGCCGTCTTTACACGTAGAGTACCGACTGCAAACACCGACTGCGAAACACGGCAAGATCCTGCTGAATCTTGCCGCAGCGACAGACTAAACTTAGTTGCTGCGCCGCGGCCATTTCAGCAAATTGGTTCCAAACGGTACGCGAGAAGTGCGTGACTAGTTGCTTCTGCGACCAGTCTGGATGCACAATCGACACACTGTGCAAAAAAAGACGCGGTGTTGAATTCAGCCGAGAGTTACAAACGACTTTGTTCGAGTAACCAACAGAAACGCTGGCCCGTGAAAATCAGTGATCCGCCGACGCGTCGCGATGTTCGCGGCCACAATTCAGCGGAAACGCTATAGTTGATAGTTGGCTCGTGTCTGCAGCATCGGGGGCTTACAAATACTGGACGAGCGTTCGCAGCACAGATTTGTTTGGCATCGCATACTCAAATTCCGGCATTCGCTGCCGCTCGAGACAATGTCACGGCAGAAAGCTCTAGACACGTTTTAGAGAATTCGGTTAGGCTCCGCGAATCCTGCTGAAACCAGTCCTCAATCGGCAGGATTTCCCGTCTTTCTCTTCTCCGTTCTCCCCCCAACTTTGCAAAAGTTTTCTGAACGGCAGTTCCGCGCAGAAGCCTGTTGCAGTTCTGGTTTCCACACCAGATTCGGCGTCCATTTTCTAAGGAAGCCAATTCTTATGTGCAATCTAAAATCAATCCTGCTGCCTGCCAAACTTGCAACGCTCTGCGGCACGATGCTGGCCTCGGGATGCATGAATCCCGGCATGTACTATGGAAATCCATATTCGCAGCCCGCCTATTCTCCGCCACAGGCGATCGGGAATGGAGTGGCTCCGGGAACTTTGTACATCCCCGAAAGTAACGCACCCCCGTATGCTCCACAGGGAAATCCACGCACCTACGAGTCTGACCCGCCGAACAACAATGACGACTTCAATCGACCAAACGATCGTTTTTTCAAACCTGATGACGAAGCCGGTGGAGTGCCGGTTCCACCAAACCAAAACCAAAATCGATTTAACGATGAGCTTGGCGGACCAACCACTCAGAATTCAGAGCCGTTCGAAAACACAAACGGAATCCAGCAGGTGTCCGCCACAAGCAGTCCGGGTGAATACGGATTTGACACCAAGGATTATCGCTGGCTAAGAGGTATTCTGAAATACGATTCCAGATCAGGTGGCTGGCTGATCACTTACAGCCTTGCCGCTCGTGACGAACACGGTGGAACCCTTCCTATCGACGTAACCCAGCAACAGATCAATGGACTGGCGGAAGGTGACACCGTGGATTTGCATGGCTATGTAGATTCATCAGTCCGCAACCAGCAGGGGCGTCCCGTCTATCGTGTCGAAACCATCGAACGAATTGACATTTAAAAATCTGCGTGCAACCTTTCCCACTACACGCCGCACTACCCAGCCCATTGAATCCGTCTGTCAGACAAAACAGATGTTCGTACTTCAGGTAGTTTTCCGACAAGATCCGAATGACGGTTGTCACCGTCGTGTTAGCGAGCCGAACCGTGACAACCACCGCAATATCGATCACACTAATTGCGGCAGCTCAAACACCGTCGCCGAAACCTGATGTGATTCCCCAGCAGTCAGGCGTTGGAATTTGGTTCGTGGTATCGTGCATCCTGCTGCCGGTTGTATGGGGGATGATCGTACACCAGGTGTTCAAGCGTTTGCGAAAAAGTCATCGCCCCAAAGGGTCTCGTGAACAGACGGGCAACGACTTTCAGATTTAGAAGTTTCAGACAAAACGTCTTGCACGCCGACCTGTTTCTCGCGGCAACAAAGGCTTACTAAAACGAAAAGAGCCGGCAAAGCATCAACTTTGCCGGCTCTTTATTTTTTGCAGATCAGTAACGTTCCCGTGCTACTGAACCTTGATTGCATACAGACGCGACCGGTCTGAAACGAACATCCGACCATTTGCGATCGTCGGAGTACTGTAAATGGAAGAGTTGAAAGTCTTTGTTTCCAGTTCTTCCAACACAGGCCCAGCCTTCAGAATGACCATCTCACCATCTTCGTCGCCCATCAGGACCCGTCCATCAACTACCATCGGAGATCCCCATACGGCAGCAAACGTATCGAATACCCACTTCTTCTCACCGGTCTTGAAATCAATGCAGTGCAGGAATCCGCTAAGATCCGGTGCGTAAACCAAACCATCCGATACGGCGACAGTGGAAATCGTTCTTCGGAATAGAAGTCCATTCTTTTCACCGGTGACTGAGCCGTCCTCATCAACTCCACCAACATGCCAGATCTGACCGCTATTAGGATTATCCACATAGGCCCCGGCCTCGGCTACCTGCGGACTCAAGTCGCCTTTCTTTGTTGCATCGATGCGGTACAAGTGTCCAGCCCCTTCGCCGTGCTCAGGGTCCTGACCAACGGCAAGTAACACGCTGTTTTCCACAAATACGGGTGTCGAAATAATCGCGTTGCGAGTGCCTCGACCACCGAGTTCCCATGCAGAGTCTTTAGGATTCAAATCGAACCACCAAACAAGCTCACCACTCAATGCGTCAAACGAATAAAGTACACCGTCACCACCCGGCATGAACACCTGCATTTTGCCGTCAACTTCACCCACCGCTGGTGAGCCCCACTGTCCGTGAAGAATATTGTTAAACGGAGCCGGTGCCTTTGAATCAACAGTTGGCGAATTGTTTTCCCAAACCAACTCGCCGGTATTCTTGTTCACTGCAATGAAACACGGAGCACGTGGTGAAGGAACTTCCAGGTGAGCTTCATCGACGCCGTTAGACGTCAGTAGATAAATCAAGTCGCCGTGAATAACCGGGGAACTTGTTGCAAGGTTATGAGGAAAAACGCCAAGGTCCTCAATCATATCCAACGACCAAATGATGTCGGCATCCAGTTCTTCTGAATCCGTCTCATCCTTGTATGGTCCATCGTTCTCGCCGTCGTGAAATCCTTCGATGTCAATGCACATCAATTCACAACGATTAGTGGCCACATACAAGCGACCGTTTTCAACACATGGCGTGGAACAAATGCCCTGCTCGGGCCAGTCGTTAACCCGCCCCTGTGGCAGCTTTTCTCGTGTCAATTGCCACAGAAACTTGCCATCGGCCTCATTAAAGCAAACCAGACAACCGCGGTCGCCTTTATGGGCTTCACGATACTCGCCGCCATTGTTTGTTCCGACGAACACCTTACCTTCGGCAACAATCGGGTTTCCATATGTTTGCGAACCTAACGTCGCTGTCCAAATAATATTTTTGCCTTCGGTCGCATCCTCGGCTGGTTCAAATGACAGATCGATCCCTGTCGCTGCATTCACCATATTGCGAACAGGGCTTCCTCCCCACATGGTCCAATCGCCAGTGGTCTTTCCAACTGTAGCAGCAGGATTCGCAACTGAAGCTGGTGTATCTTTCAAATCTGAAACAACGCTTGCCACTGCCTCTTGGGTTGGCACAGCGGGCGAGGGGGCAACGTCATCCTGTACTGGCGTTGCAGGTAGATCATCGGGCTTATCGACTGGAGCCCGTTCCGTCAACGTTGGTACTTCAACGCCGGCACCGGTACCGCTGCCGGCTTCGCCCAAACTGTCACTCACAGGTGCGGTCGACGATGCCGATTGGTCGCTGCAACCGGCGAACAGCATCGCCGTTGCAACTAAACATAAAGAACTAAGGTGTGATATCTTCATTTCTATATTCCTTGTGGATGTAATCTTTTGAGAAGCAGGGGACGCTATTCCGTGACAATCACATTGTCGAAATATCCATCCGCCAGAGTGTAAATGTAAAGTCCCGGAGCACCTTGTGTATTGGGATGAGGATCAATCGCTTCGATCGTCCATTCATCTGGTTCCGCGTCACCGCGTTTCCAGACCTTGCCGAATACGTGAGCACCGTCATCTTCAATTTTTACAGTTGCTTTGATCGTGTACCAGGTGTCTGGCTCAGAACGAAATTTCACGTCTTCCGCCATCCGCTGGTGAGGAGCCCAGCTTTGCACGCCGACCTTACCGTTGTTGCCCTTCAGAATCACGGTGTATCGCTGCACAATAACTCCCATGTTTGGCATCTTGCGTTTCTGTTCGGTCATGTACACATCAGACTGAACTGTGTAGCCCTTCATGTCGGATGTTCCGAGCCAGAACTCAGTACTGGGTTTGCCTTTGCCGGGAGATCGTTTCATAGCCATCGTGCCGTCAATTTCTGTCGGCTGCAGCTTCAGAAACGCATTGATCCATGTCGACGGAACCTGCTTGGGCTTGTAACCTTCAAAGTCCCATTTCCAAGGCAGAGGTGGGAACGTTCGCAGGCGAGCAAACGTAGATGCTTCGCCAAACTTGACGTTAATTTCGTTACCCTGCTCGGGAGCATCTGCGGCAACGGTCAGTTTTTTGCCTTCCAGCGTCACATTCTTCCAACCGTCAGCCAGCGACAGTTCGGCGTCAACTTCGCCAACCAACTGGCCAAGCTTGTTGTAGCCAAAGACTTTGTAATCGATTTCGCCACCACTCTGAACACGCTGTTCAAACGGCGTGACGCGAATGGTTGTTACCTCAGAACCGCCATCGCCTTCTACAAGAACCGGCAACTCAACAGGCGTCGACTTACCAGCATTCTCATTGCCGATGCAAATAGTTCGGTCACGAGTCACAAAGAAGACTCGACCGTCTGAAATCGCTGGAGTTCCATAGATTTCATCGAGGCCTTTTCCGTCCGGTGACTTCAACTGCACGCGCGACAGTGACTCACAGCCTTCGCGAGTTGGTCTGACGATGTGGATGTTTCCATTCACTTCCATGGCATAAATCTTACCATCAGCCCAGATGGGAGAACCTTTGCCGACTGTTCCAAGACTGAAGTCCCACAGTTCTTCGCCCGTCTTGCTGTCGAAAGCATGTAGTTTGCCGGTATCAGCGATAACGTAAAGAATCCCATCCTTTACGACCAGACCCGTGTAACCGGCTTTGACGCCATCTTTCCGCCAAACACTGTTCGTCTTGGTAATATCGCCGGTTCCCCGAGCATCGATGCACTCGAGTCGACCGAAAGCAAGCGTGTCAATGTTGTCTTCACCGTGTGAGATGAACACATGGTTGCCGTCGACGACTGGCGACGCATTCAGACCACGCTTCGACATATGAAACGACCAAACAGGTTCACCCGTTCTGGCATTGATTGCATGCAGCCCACCATCGGCCCCGCCACCAATCAGAAGTCGCTGGCCGTCAATCACGGCAATTGTAGGGTTAGAATAGTTCGTATCGTCGGGAGCATCACCAACCGGAGACGTCCACAAAAGCACGCCGGTTTTCTTGTCGAACGCGTAGTAAGTCATCTTCGGTGGTGGTGACTTTGTCCGACCCCAGTTTAGGCCAAAGAAGCCCACAATGATTCGGTCTTCGTCGATAATCGGAGACTGTGTACGTCCGCCATATCCGGAGATCTTGCCGTATTCTTCGAACAACGATTTTTCCCACAGTGTCTTTCCGTCCGCGTCATAGCAGCGAAACAATCCACTCACGGAGTGCATATAGACATTGCCGGTTTCCGGATCTCCTGCCATTGACGCCCAACCAACACGAGGTCCGGGAATATCTGTTTGAAATACGTTAAATGTGTCAGTCCAGATTTCTTTACCAGTCGCAGCGTCCCGACAGACGACCTGTTCCTGAGCATGAATGAGTTCTGGGCTCCCCGCGCTGACATCGTGATTGGTGCGGCACTGCAAATAGATTCGACCGTTCAAAATAATCGGAGCCGCTCGCCCGCCGATTGGCGATTCCCAAATCACGTTCTTTCCGGTTTCGTGGTCCCATGTTTCGACAAGACCCACCTCGCGGGATATTCCGTTGTGTTCCGGACCGCGCCATGTCGGCCAATCAGCTCCGATCACGGCATCGCTGCTGGTACAAAGACCAACCAACAACAGGCATAGATAACGCATTTTCTTGTATCCTGGCTTGTCAAATGAAGTTTTGTTGCTGACAGATTTTCAGCACGGTAGGCGAAGATTGCAGGCTGGCGATGTGTTCAGTATTTGGGGACTGCCCCGGAATCAGCCACAACTCGCCAATGTCCAAAGTGTATTCGAGCGTTCAACGAATTCAATCAACTGCTGAATGCGAAGCGTTCAGAACGCATTTGAAGTCATTTTTTCGTCCAAAACGACTGTTTCAGGTTTCCCGCTCTCAGGACGTTTCTGCCGCCATTGGGATCACCTCGGCTCGCGAAAGCGACAGAATCTTCCACCGATCGCCAGATCGTAACAACGTAAGCTGCCCCGACATAATGAATGTTCGGCGATGAGAATGCCCCCAGTGTTTTACAATTCCATCCACGGTCCATTGGCAGTCAGCGGTAACCGCCGAATTGCTCGAAAGATTCTCGATGGCATTGCAGGACTGAACCGTAACTGCCTGAATGTCAAGCAATGGATCGTCATCCGCCGAGATTGTGGAAATCATGCTAAGATAAACGTCCTCGGCAAAGTCGTCGTGCAGGACATTATGTAGCTTCTCAAGCACAGCCTGCTCGTCAGTTTCCAGCAACGAATTATAGACCGACCGTAACAAACGCTGTGTCAGCACTAGCGATTTTGAAGAATCAACCGAAACCCTGTTGGTGGCAAGTTGCTGCCAAATCAGGACCAGCACCAACACAGAAACCACGGGGAAGATGAGCCTCGTAACAAACGAGGCTTTCTTCCAAAAAAAAGCCAGCACAGCAATCAGGCCCATGCCAAGAAATGTGCAGCCGAAAATTCTGACGCTGAACGAATAGCTTGAAGTCAGTGATACAACACTATCACTGACTTCAATGGCTCCGACTGTCGGCGACTCCTCAATACGGATCGCCCGCCTGCTGACCGGTTCCCAGTGGAAGTTCAGAACACTCTCTCCAGACTGAGGCGAACTCAATACTGGCACGAGTTGCGACACGCTCTCACGAGAACTTACAACATGCACAGTGGCGCCACTAAAAGCGCCCGGTGAGCTGAACCATTCCAGCTGAATTTTTTTCAAACTGCGACCTCGCGGATATCTCATTCTGATACCGACAAGCGTGCCGAAAAGTGGAAGATCTTCAGATACTGAAAGACCATCCCGACCTGTCGCATTCTGCGCCACAGCAGCAGGAAGAAAGTGAACAATTACCCCAGACGGTGCTGACACTTTCCCATCAACACGGATCGAAGTATTCGTGCGAAACCAATCCGACAACTGCCGTTCAAGTTCGGGTATTTTCAGCGACTCCACAGACACAGCACGCTCATCGTCGACCACTTCACCTGCAAGTCGACTGAATGCCACAGCCGCAGGCCACGCGCTGTCAAGCAGCAGTAACGGCGCCGTGAATTCATGCGTCACATGCGCCGGACCGATCATGATTCGCGAAGTCGCCGAATTCGCATCGGTATCAGCCCCGGCAGCATAAGCCTGAACAGCACTGGCATCATTTTCAGCAGGGAAAACAATCGTATGAGGCGTCGTGGGCGGAATTACAGCATCAATCCGTTGACCACTTTTTTTCAACTGCAAATGCAGACGCAACTCACCCGGCTGCTGTAGAGATTCGTGTGTGAAATCGTGAATGAACACCAGCGAGCGCAAGTCGTCTTCCACAGATTCGCGAGTGTAAACCAAATCCCACGTCAGCTTTTCTGAAGCTTCAGCAACCGGGTCGATGCTGTCTTGATCAGTTCGCCAGTCTGGAACTTTTACGATGCTTCCAGAAAGTGGACGTCCCTTGTCATCAAAAATTCGCAGTTGCCGCAGCAATAAATCGGAATGGCTACTTATTGCCTGCATCACTTTTGCAGATGCAATTGATTTCAGATCAGGCTTTAGGCATCCCTGATGAAGTAGTACGTCGTCCAGAAAAACGTTCAATCGAACTTTGACCGTATCCTCAACCTTCACCCATGCGTCCGTGTGCGAAACCGGATGGGCAACCACCATCACGCTCGGCCAAAATGTGAGCATTACCCAAAACAAACGCCAACAATTCAACCAACTGACTCCCGAGTAGTCCAACCAGCGTGGGGCCGCAAAGCTGGACAAGAAACGTTATCGCAATCGCTATACGACTATGAGTCTACCGACGGCGCATAGAAAAAGGCGACATCCCTGCCGCCTCTTATCCAAGTTTGCCTGCGACGCCAAAATGGTCGCAACCATAACTCAATTTCACTTATGCCTTTGGAGCCGACTCAGCTGGTGCTGGAGGTGCTGGAGCATCAACAGCTGCTGGTGCTGGTGGAGCATCAGCGGCTGGAGGTGCCGGAGCATCAACTGGGGCTGGAGCTGGTGCCGGAGCTGGCACTGGTGAAGTTTCTACTGTTCCAGGAGAAACTTGGCAACCACCAGTTCCGCAACCTGAAACGGTACCACATGAGCTGCATGAGCCACATGAACTTACTGGAGCTGAGCAGCTTGAGCAAGAGTTACAAGTGCTTACTGGAGCTGAGCAGCAATGAACCCTAACTGTCTTGCAACGCTTTACGCGACAGCTACGACCAGCTTCGGCTGCAGGAGCCAGTGTCAAAACCGCTACAATTGCAAAAAGAAAGAACTGTCGCATTAATTTTATCCCTTAGTTGTTCAGTTGAACCAAAAACCAAGATTCGCCACACACGTAAGTGTCAACGCATCTTTTGCGAAGTCCTAACGCAAGACCCGCGCTATATCCAGAGATATGCAACCTAACCAACCGGACCCGCATATGTCAATTATTTTATCCATATTGACGTTTTTCTCATTCCATAGTCCTGTTAATCAAATCCTCGGGAATTCTCTGGACCAAACCTTCAGAATTGACGCAAGCGATCAACGACTCCGCCTCACACAGCAATTCGTCGCCACGACGCAGTTGGTAACGATGGATCAGTTTCGCGGGGGTTTGCTTCGCAATTTCGGTCGTCAGCGATAAAACGTCGTCATATCGGGCGGGACGTTTAAACTTAACGCTGATATTCGCAACTACAAAAAACAGACCCAATTCCTCCATTCGCCGATAACTGCCGCCTTGAGCCCGGAGTAGTTCTGTGCGGCCAATTTCGAAATAAACAAGGAAATTAGAATGGTGCAACAGCCCCATGGCATCAGTTTCGGAGTAACGAACGCGAATCTCGGAGGTGTGCCTTGTGATGGAATCGGACAAAATCGAAGGCCCTTAGGAAGATGAAACATATTGAATCGAATGTATTCGTCTACGGTTCGCTTAAACGCGGATTTGCGCTGCACTATTTAGTAGCTGGGCAAACGTTTCTGGGAACCGCAATCACTAAACCGCTTTATCATTTATTTGACTGCGGTCGGTACCCAGGCATAGTAAAAGCGACAAATAACAGCGTTGCGATCAACGGCGTTGCGATCAACGGCGAACTCTATTGCGTCGACAGCCAATGTCTGCAGCAACTGCACGAAGTCGAAGGCGTTGACGAAGGCCTTTACCGCTACGAAATTATTGAATTACAGGCACCATTCAGCAAGCTACAGTGCCGCTCATACTTTTACCTTCTATCAACCGACAAACTCAGCAACTGCGGTTGCGAATGACCCGTAAAAATGGACGAACCAAATTCGCTCTAAAAAAGGGCGTGCCCAGTCGTGGTTTTACCGAAATTCATGTGCCGACCATCGCAGAGCAGCATCTATATGCGTGAAGTCTGCACAATTTGGCTGCAACTTGTTCAGTCTGTTGAACATTGGGTTTCTGCAAAATCATCTTTTTTTGCACGCCAGGGCCCTGGCGTGCTCCCCGCATTTCGGCCACCGCAGATCGTGAGTGAGATCTGAACATCCCGTTCGTTCTGAGTTCGCATACATATCCGCGACGAACCTGCCAACCGCGTAGCCGGAGTTCCGCTGGATCATTTCGTTGTTGAAAGAGCGATTCAGCAGAAAAATGGTTCAGCGAATGCCTGACGATACTCAAATTCGATTTCGCGTGCTCAACGCCATGTCGAATCGGATTGGGAGGGCAGTCGTTTCTTCGCTGCGCGTAAGTATCGGCGGTTCCTGCGAAGCTGATCGGCCGCTTTTTCGGCGGTAAACGCGAAAGAAGTCCGCATGTTCGGCAGCCAGTGCCGATCTCACTGACCTTCAGTATGAATCGAAAAAAAAACAGGGGCACAAGGCTTTTCATCGTATTGACCGTTACGGATCCCTCAGGTTATCAACCCCACTCACATCATTTCGACGCGCCCGTGGTGGTTCGTCTGCGGGATGGTGTGAATGGTCAAAGAGGTGAGCAACCAACTTGACCAACACGGTCAATTACTGACTCATAAAACTGTCGTTCGCCCCCGGACGACATCCAACAGTCTGCAGGATCGGGACGATCCTGCCGTGCCTGTCTTCAAGGAGGATGTCCAAGTGCATAAGGCCATCGGATTCATAGCATGCATCGCGGTGATGGCCGCGTCGCTGTACCTTTTCAGCGGCGGCGACCCATCTCGCGTTCTGTCCGCCCAAACCGAATCAGCTAATGTCGACAGCTACGGCTCAGTCGCACGGCGATTCATGAATGACGCTCGTCATCTTGCTCAGCAGGGTAACACGAGTCAGGCTCGGCGACTTGCCGAGACTGCTGCGTCCCTGTCAGCCAACTGGCGGGACGGCGAACAAACTCCTCAGCAGTTCCTGGCGGAGCTTGACGGCAAACCTGCCGCTCAAAACGAAAACCCGTTCAGCCTTGAAGAAGGATCTGACTGGCCATCGCTGACGGCAGCTGCCGTTGATGACCAAACAGACAATCCATTCTTTAAAGACGATGCAGTCAAGGGTGACGCTGTGGAACACAATCCACTGCCAACCAACGCCAGCATCGAAATGATCAACAAGCACAAAGCTCAGAAACTGATGAAAGAGGCGCATGCAGCATTGTCTGCTAACGACGTCGCACTCGCCAGAACTCGAGTAATCCAGGCACTCAGCTTCAAAGTGTCATGGGGACTATGGGATGAACGCCCGGAACACCTTTTGACAGAAATCGATCGTATCGATGGAACGACGACCTTTATGGCAGATGGCTCTCAGCCATCGCAGATCCAGCCTACAAGTCCTGAGCAGAACCAACAGCTTGCCCATGCACTTGTGCATCAGGCTAGAACTGCCATGAATTCCGGCAAACTGCAACTCGCCAGCGACCTAGCAGACGAAGCATCAGCATTGGATGTGCCCTACGACCTGTTCGCTGACACTCCGGAAAAGATCAAACGCGATCTGCAGCAACTGGCTCAATCCGGTGAAGCTTCGGCAAATGTGTTCGCTCAGGACTCAGCCAGCCCACATTCACCGTCAGATAGTGAACTTCAGGCCAAGTCACTTCTCCAGGAAGCACGTCATGCGTTTTCTGAAGGACAAATGGCTTCTGCTAAGGAAATGGCCGTTAAAGCTCAACAGCTGAATGTGGTCTATTCACTGCTCGAAGATCGCCCTGAACTGGTGCTGGCCGACATTGACCAAGCAATGGGTGGCCAAAGCCGCAACAACCCATTCGATTCCAATGTTACCTCAGCAACGGATTCAAGCCGAGCCGGATTCGCCCAAGGCGGTCCTGTCGACATCACTGCATATGCTCCAGCCGCTGGCAACCCATTCGCTGGCAACCCATTCGCAAACAGTGGGGTTGTCAATATTGGCAACACACCAGTTAGCGAGCACAACAAAATCGCATTGACATCGAATGCTCAGGAAGAAGCTCCCTTCGCTACACAGCCAATGCCTTCACCAATGGCTCAGCCCGATGCATTGAAGACGGCGGCCAACGAACTGGACGTGCGATTCATGCGTCTTCGTAACGAAGTGCTGAATTCAGTTTATCGATCTGAAAAACTGAAAGAGCAAAACAGTGAAGAAGCTCTTGAAATTCTAAACCGAACAATGGCATCTGTTGAAGATGCTGATCTGCCAGAAGAATCCGCCAAAGTATTGGTTGTTCACGTTGAACGTGCACAGAAAAGCATTCAGTCCTACATGGACGCACGAGCTCCAATGATTGCCAATGAAAAACGTAATCGCAACGTGCAGGAACAAATCCAGACAGAATTAAACAATCAGATTCGCATCGAACAGGAGTTCGCCGACCTGACAACTCAGTTCAACGAACTGATGCGTCAACGACGGTACGCAGAAGCAGAACTTGTTGCGAAGAAGGCCAAGGACCTGAATCCCAACCTGCCACAGGCTGTGATTATGGTTGAAAAATCAAAGCTTCAGCGACAGATTGCTCACATCGAGGAAATGAAGGAAGCCAAGGCAGATTACTCACTGCACGCACTGAATAGTGTGGACGAAGCGATGGGAGCACCAATTGGTGACTACACACTTCCAGACGCCAAATCATGGGCAGACATGTCAGCCCGACGCTCTCGCTACAAGAACGCCTCTTCACGAACTCGCACCGAGAGCGAGCAGAAAATTGAGAAGAGCCTTGGCGAAACGATTTCTCTGCATTTCCATGACGTGCCATTGACCGACATCGTGCGACACATCGCTACGACTCACGGCATCAACGTCGCCCTGGACACTCGAGCAATCGAAACTGAAGGACTGACAGCAGATCAGGCAGTCAGCATTGATGTTGATGGAATCACGCTTCGCAGTGCTCTGAACCTGCTGCTGGATCAGGCAGGCGGTTTGGTTTACGACATCGAAAACGAAGTGTTAAAGATCACCAACCGACTGGAACAGGAAACTCGTTTCCAGGTTGAAGTGTATGGTGTGGCCGACCTTGTTATCCCTCTGGGACTAAGCAAGCCGGAAGGACCATATGACAATTCCATTGTGAACGGTGGAGGTGCCTACTCAAACGGAAGCGGTCTGTTCCAGATGGAAGATGACCTGACTGTCGGTATTGGTGCAAACGGTGCTCCGGGACGCAGCAGTCGTCGAAAGACGGCGGATCAGGACGTCGACTTTTCCGGACTGATCGACCTGATCACAACAACCATCGAACCTGGAACATGGGACCTTGATGGGGGTGCCGGCCGAATGGACGGAAACGAAAACACGCTGAGTCTTGTAATTCGCCAGACTCCGGCTGTTCATGAACAAATCGTTGAACTACTGGGTCAGCTACGAAAACTGCAGGACCTTCAGGTAACGGTAGAAGTTCGGTTCATCAGCGTAACAGACCGATTCTTCGAACGTATCGGAGTTGACTTCGACTTCAACGTTCAAGACAACCTTGGTACTCCGACAGGCACACCAGCCTTCGGGTCTCGCCAGCTATCATTCCCAGGTGGTGGTGGTGGTGGCGGCGGCGGCGGTGGTGGCGGTGGACAGGGCGGCGACCTAGCCGGTAACGCCGGACAAGGCGGACAAGGCGGCGGACAGCCAACTGCCAGCACCGGACTGTATGACCCGGTAAATCGTGTGAATCCGAATCGTGACGACTTCAGCGGTCAGGTCGTCGGC
Source organism: Fuerstiella sp. (assembly GCA_041689795.1). GTDB lineage: Bacteria > Planctomycetota > Planctomycetia > Planctomycetales > Planctomycetaceae > Fuerstiella. Next base: position 34,191 of record JBDNFN010000255.1, read on the forward strand.
CTGTCAAGTCCGGACTCGTTTACAAACGACTATGACATTTCATTCCGACAGGGTTCGTTTGAACTAGGTGTACCTGACTTCGGCAACTTCAATCCCGATGCCGGTATTCAGGTTGGAATGGCTATCCTGAGTGACATTGAAGCTTTCTTCTTCATTCAGGCTGCTCAGGCGGACGAACGAGCAAACATTCTGTTTGCACCAAAAGTGACATTATTCAATGGACAGCCTGCGACGATTCAAGACGTTACGACTCGACCATTCGTTGTTGGATTGATTCCGGTTGTTGGTACGGGAGCCGTTGGTTTCCAGCCAATTATCCAGCCAATCACCGACGGTATTACTCTGACTGTGGTTGCAGTTATCTCTGCTGACCGACGTTTTGTGCGACTTTCTCTGGCTCCTCAGTTCAATAACGTTGTTGACGTCTTCACGTTCTCCTTTGCCAGTGGCGGAGCGGGCGGTGGAGCGATCGGCGGCGGCCAGGGCGGCGGCGGCCAAGGCGGCGGCGGCGGCGGGTTCGGCGGCGGTGGCGGCGGTGGCGGATTCGGCGGCGGTGGCGGTGGTGGCGGATTCGGCGGCGGATTCGGCGGCATCGGCGGCCAAGGTGGATTCGGCGGCGGCGGCGGCGGTCAAGGTGGCGGTGGCGGGCAAGGTGGTGGCCAGCAGGGACAGCAGGGCGGTGGCGGTGGCGGTGGAACACTTACCGTTCAGCAGCCTGTTCAGGAACAGATTACTGTTTCCACAACTGTCAGCGTTCCAGACGGAGGTACTGTTCTACTCGGAGGCATCAAGCGTCTGCGAGAAGGACGAAACATGGCCGGCGTTCCGATTCTTAACAAGATTCCATACATCAGCCGATTGTTCAAGAACAGTGGTGTTGGTCGTGAAACCGAAAGCGTGATGCTGATGGTTACACCACGAATCATCATCCACGAAGAAGAGGAAGAGTTGATCCTAGGGACTTCGGGTCTGTAGTTATCGGCGATGTCAGCATGGCATTGCGGGTCCATGCTGACAGTATTCTTGTCCGGTTCAGGTGCGGTCTGGCCGGTCGAGCACAACGCCTATCTTCCGAGTCGTTGCTCACTTTATCTTTAGTTTCTAAAGGTGATAGTGATGGGGTCCGGTCGTCACGAAATGCGGGTTTCGTGGCGACCTTTTTTATGCGCGGTCAGCAAACAGCATTTACTGTGTAGGCAGCTGTTCCGTTCTTCGCCTGAGTATCAGATAGGCTCCGTGAGTCGTATCTGGCAGCAGCTCCCATTCGTCGCCGTCATTCAGTTCCGGTACAGCTAACGCTGTCCGAATTTCACTGTACGGATGCCGGGTGTCAATCACGATATACTCGGTGTCAGATGGCACTCCTGGTTGATAGTTGTTTACCGCACGAAGGTATTTGCTGTAGTCGTAGGAACGTTCGAAGTGCGTCAATCGAGTATGTATGAAGTCAGTAGATGCCACACGAGCTGTCGCAGGCACTAGTTTCAGGACTTCAACAACCATAGCAGCACGTTCCACCTGCTGCCGGTCATCGGGAACGTACAGCCTGCGATAGCCAAACGCGGAATCATTCGACCAAAACGTCGCTCCCCAGGGCATCAATGATCCTGACACTGACGTCGCCACACAACAGCTCAGAACGAGCCATGCCTTATTCAATGGCGAAGTCGAGATACCGAATCCCGTCCAGTCCAGCAAACGCTTGTGTCCGCCGGACGGTTCGCTAACGGTCGATGTCACACCCAACCCGGAAATTGCCGCCCAGAACAACACGGGCAGCAATGGAGCATGAAAGTGATGGTACGGCACTGGCGGCAAATCCGCTGGCGAACCAAACTGCAGTAGCGACAGCATGCCAAAGGTCGCAATGCCTGCACACAACAGCAGAGGTCGTCGCAATGGCAGGAATGCCAATGGTGCCAGAAATACCACACCGTAAAGCATCGAACGCACGCTGAATGCCTGCCCTATTACTTTCCGGGGATCGGAAATCAGGGTCCTGGCCAAATCGCCAGGACTGTTTCCGAGATCCCCAAAATACCGGCTGTAGTGAACGACTTCGCCGCCGCGGAAAGCAGGAATCACAACCAACACGGCCACAATCAGGTACAGTAAAGATCCGCTCGACATCGCAACAAGCGGCCAGACAGCACTTCGACCTGCATCGCCTGGTCCGCGTCTCCGCAGAGACTGAATAGCCATCACTCCCAGCAAAGGAAACGTAATCAACGCCATGTCCTCTTTGGCCGACAATGCGATCAGAAGACAAATGGCCGCTCGACCAAACTGTCGACGTTCTGTAAATTCGATCAACCAAAACAAAAAGGGCAGTCCGAGTGCAATTGGGCGAAATGTCTTCTGGTCGATTGCGATGTCAAGAAAGTTCATTGGGAAATAAAACAACCAGGCAACCCCCATCACGGCTCCCGCCCAACTGCTTTGCGTATAGCGACGCGTCATCAGAAAGATGGGAATCGCGCAACTTGCCAACGCGATGGACTCACTAAGTTCCAACAGCAAATGAGAAGGCCACAGCACATGTAGCGGCAACAGTAAAAGGTGAATCACCTGAATGTGTTCGCCAAGAAACAGCCCCTGATCCAGATAGCTGCGAAATCCTTTTCCATGCCAGAGATTCCACAAGTGCTCTTCGTACATCGCTGAATCGCCATGTGGAATGAACAATTGCTGATACAAAGCGGCATTCATCCAGAATGAGACACATGTCCACGCAATCATACTCACCAACAAAAACGCAGCGGCCCTACCACGTTGACGATCGGTGAACTGAGAAGTCGGTGCCCAACCAACCACCAGTTGCCCCCAGACCCACGCGACAAATGCCGCCGACATCGCCAGCCACATCGGAGCAATACCAATCGCAAACGTGTCGGCCGGCCCAGAGACGACTTCACCGATCAGCCGAATCAACCACCAACTGGTAGCCACAACAAATATTGTTGTCGTTCGACGAAGTCCCGTCATCACCGCCGAAGGCTGGTGGAGACAATTATTTTGACCAGCACGAATTCGAGTTAATCCGGCCAGAATCAGAATCAGAACCGTGATTCGCCCCATCACTGAAAGCGGATTCAAAGTTGGGACCGAATTGCCCACGGCATTTTTGCTGATCTTGCCGCCAAGCCATTCGACAACCCGGCCATTTATATCGTTGGGAAAAATCCCGCCGCTTATCTGTGGACTAGTCAGCCATTCGCACACGGCCGTGGACACGCCAAATGCCGATAATGCAAATAACAGTGAAGCCCACAAAAAGGCCGTTTTCTGAGACGAAGCGAGTGCCATGATTCACAATTCAGACGAAAACACATATCTGCGACCGTTTTAATACGGCAAGAACCGACAGGCCGTTTGCGCAGACCTCCCAGACTCACCGAGTTCAATAGTCTGGCATTGACCAAAATCAGTTATGTGGCGACTCTACGCCGCCACACATAATCTGTTCAGCATTCGAAAATTACCTGAGGATCTGGCGAAACGCTACTAACGCAATCGCCGGCTCCAGATTGATTCGAAGCGGGCCTGCTTTTCCACCTCAAGTCGCACATCACCTTTTCGTTCCGTAGTTTCAAGATGATTTTCCGGAAACCCACACAGTTGCGGTGCGTCTGGGCGCTGAGTATTGCGCTGTGCGGATGCACGACCGTTCGTTTTGTGGAACTCCGAGAAAAGCCGCAGAATCCAATCACAGAACGGCTGACAAAAACAGCCTTCGGACAAGGTCCCTCTTTACGCACGCAACGATTTCTTGACGAATCGGCGTACACTGGTGGAGACGACTTTGCCAAAATGATTCAACACTGCCACGGACAGATTGGCAGCGAACGACATCGCGAAGCTCTGCATGCAGTGTCAGAAGTCAGTTACCTTGCGGCCGAAGCAGCAAAGGAAAACGACCGCGAGCTAGCAATGGAACTCTGTTTTGACGCATCGCGTTTCAGTTGGATTTATCTAACAACGCCAATATCGGATGGTCAGCCTATCGATCCCAACGAACCGTCACACCGCCACGCAACGGACATTTACAACACAAGCCTGCGGGAACTCCTGAGATTAACGCGTGATTCAGGAAACTATCAACTTGGGACACCAGTTTGCCTGCCTATCAGTCGGCGCATGTTGGCGATGGAAATTCCCCATCCGTCTCACTGGTTAACCACAGACCAACTCGGAAAATTCGAATTCGTTGCGGACTACGAATTGAAGAATCTTCGCAACCGTCACACCAAGGCAGGCATCGGCGTGCCGATTATGGTCCGCCGCCAAAAAACGTCAGATGTGCTGGAAGAATACTACGAAGATGGACTCAGCTTTCCTCTGACAGTGGTCGCCCGATTCGAACCCACATCTTCCGGCAGGTCTGCAACCATCGAACTGTACGATCCCCGAGACTCCGACGAATTCATTGTTGGTGACCGGCTTCTGCCATTGGAATCAGATATCAGCACACCTCTGGCATGGTTTTTAACGGATCCAAAAAAATCGCTGCTGGACACGTTTGCCTTCTTTCGCACCGACAAGGCACAGGAACTGGAAGGCCTGTACATGGTGCAGCCCTACGACCCAAACCGCATTCCGGTTCTGATGGTTCACGGAATCTGGTCCAGCCCCATAACCTGGATGGAAATGTTCAATGATCTCCAAAGCGATCCCGAGATTCGATCAAAATACCAGTTCTGGTTCTATATGTATCCCACCGGACAGCCGCTGACATTTGCAGCAGCCGGACTTCGCGAACGTCTAAAGGAACTTCGCCTTCGCTGCGATCCTTATGGCCAAAATAAAAAACTGGATCAGATGGTCGTCGTCGGACACAGTATGGGCGGCCTGATGTCGTACCTTATGACCGTTGACAGCGAAGATCGCCTCTGGAATGCCCTTAGCAAAATTCCGGTTGACGAAATCCAGGCGGATGCTCATGTACACTCAGAAATCCAGCGTGTGTTCTTCTTCGAATCGGATCGCTCTATCGACCGAATCGTAACCATCGCCAGCCCATTCAACGGCAGCGGCTATGCCAATGTCTTTACTCGGTGGCTGGGAGGATCATTGGTCAGCCTTCCCAATACCACATCCCAGCTGAGCCAATTGATTTTTCGTCAGAATCACCAAAGCGTCTGGGACCGCATGTTTGCCCCGCGAACAAGCCTCGACTCACTCAACAAGAACTCAGCAATTCTGAAGCTCGTCAGCGAAACCAGCATTCCAGAAGGTGTCAAACACCATAACATCGTCGGCTATAAACACACTGAATCGATCAAGGACGGCACTGATGGCGTTGTAAAAATGCGCAGTGCTCATAGAGAACATGTCAATTCAGAAATCAAGGTGAAAGCCCCACACAGCGAAGTACATCGACACCCGGCATCTATCGCAGAAGTCAGGCGGGTACTTCGTGAACACTTGCAGGAACTCGGTAACCGCGCCTATCCGGTACGACAACTAAACCATCAGCTATCGCCATAACCATCCACACTGTTGGACTTAGCATACTTTCGGCGACCTGCAGCCCGCTCCCTGAACTACAACGTTCTATACTGATTCGGCGAGGTCTGACCCATTATTCAGATCGACGTAGTCGGTACTGCAGTCAGGCCTTTCGCTCAGCACTGCGGCGCCACGGCATCGATGCTGCATGAGTCGCAAGGGGAACAGCTGGGACAACGGCGTGGCGGAGAGTTTTTCGCCACACTGAGCAGGGAACTCCTGCAGCAGTGCGACTACACAGATCGGCCCGAAGCTCGTGCAAGCATCTTCGAGTACATAGAAGTTTTCATAATCGCGTTCGGCTGCATTCGGCGTTGGCAGGGATGAGTCCGGAACAGTTCGAACAACAGGGATAAACGAGGCGGAGTTCAGACGAACCCCACCAATAAATACAGGCCATCCTCAGAAGGTGGCCGGATTTGCCTTGGTCTCCGCCGGACACCATTCATGGCGCCAGGTGAGTGCACGACGTCCGGCTCCGACAAAGGCGAATCCTCACACACCATTTTCCGAAACAGAATGCCTGCCTGAAACAACCTTAACAACCGCCTACTAAACTTGCAGAACTTCATGCTGCCCGTAGCAGTCTCTGATTCCGGTCGCCTTCGGGAAGGCGAATCCGGTCGCAGCAATCCATCCTCGTCGTTGTTCAAGTCGCAACCAATCGTCTGCATACACGCTTCGTTCGGATGGGTGGCGGCGTCTTAATTCAAGCGACGTTCAGTCCGGCTGAATCCCATCACGTGACAAGGCGTCGAATTCAATTTCCGGCGGTTGCGACTTTGTTGAGTCTCGCTCGAATTCCTGATCGAGGGATACATGCTGCTCAAAGAATCCGCAATTGCGGAGGAAGAAGTAGCCGTCCTCGCTTCCACCAGCGTAATCGAGTCGGTGCCTGCCGCGAGCCGTGTTGTCACCGGTGAACTTGGCTCGGGTGATTTCGTACCATCGGCCATCGCTATCGCGGACCCATTGGTTGCCGTAATGCGCCGATCGCTCCTGATGTCCAAAGTCGGGCGCAAAGTTCTCAAGAAAAGAATGGAAACCAGTTAGGTGCTTATCCGTTTTGGGGCGTTGGAAAGTCGCGATCAATCGCCACTCGCCAGCTTGTTTGTCGCCGAACCAAGAGGTGTATCGAGTGTTGCCGTCACCGTCTGGCTTCACTTCGGTCAGAAAGCGGTAAGTTACGTCAGCTTTCCACGGATAGACCAAGAAGCTTTGACCGCCCGAGCCTTCGTTTCCAAAATCCTGAGCACGAACTCCGTCTCCTTTTGCAAGCGTCTTCACGCGATCCTCGGCCGGGATTTTCGACGGATCATCGGTGCGAAAAGGACTCCATACAGAGAAGAGGACTCGCCGCTCGGTCCGACTGTTGACTTGGAAGCCGAAGTATCCCTCGCGAAATCCATTCGCCATGAAGTAGGAACCGATGGAATCCTGGCCAGTCGGCACCGTGATCTCGCTGTAGGCATAGGTGAGTGGCGTGTCCTTGGGTAGCTGGTAATTCAAATGCACCGAGGGCCCGCGGCGTCCCCAGTAAAACATGTTTCCATCATTGTTCCTGACGAAATCCAGCGTCAGGTTGTCGGCGCTCGACGCAACGAGCAACTCCGACAGTTCGACCGACGCAGATTCGTCGATCGCTTCTTGGTGCAAATCGACCTGGACGTATCCTGGTGCAGAGACATTGATGTCGCCCAGGGAATAGATCTGCACCGCATCCTGATCGCTCAAGCGAATCTCACGTTTTTCAGCGCCAACGGCAGCCTGAATCTTCGAGGCTCCGTTCAAGCCGCGGCCTCGAACAGAGAGCGAAATCAAACCCGGGCGATCGACGTGGAAATAGACGCTGAAGACTTCGTCGACTTGACCCAGTCGCAGCATGCGACCACGTTGAAAACCAGTGGCCCCTGGTGCCGGCTGCGTCCGAAAGGTATTTCCGGCCAGCGGAACCGTCCACTGCTCACCGAGCGCCGTGGGGCTCTCGAGCGTCGCGGTGCCTGCAATGGCAATCAAAAAGACAATGGCAAGTTTCATGGGCTGACGCTCCCGGCGATCAGAGTACAGTGAACAGAGTGGCGAGCAAAAGGGACCCAGATCGCCAAAAGGGTGTGCAGAAAGTCTCAGCAGTACGACACGGCAGTATATGCTATCGCAAAGCACTTCCAATGGCTCGTGAGACGCACGACCGACAGCCCGGAGTGGATTGGGCGGCCTCGATTTGCGGGATCAAACATGTTCGAAATTGCATTGAAGCTGCTCTCGTCGCAACCAACAATGCTAAAGAGTCTTGCGGCCTATTAACCAAACTACAACTTGTCTTTTCAAAAAGACAACACGACTCCCGGTTAACAGGAGAGTGTTCATCCCGTGTGGTCAAAAGAGCACTTTGGCCGACAATTCCCGAGATTGAATTGTCTTGTAAACGCCGGTTTTCGGTCGAATCGGATGCCTACTTTTGACGGCGATGGTCGAAAATCAACTTAAATCCATGGACGAACGCCGCAGTCTCGACGCCGATTATTGCTGTTCGATGTTTTAATTGAGCGAGAAATTGCCGAGTTCAGGCCGCTTTGAATCGTTCCTGAAACGCTTGGTCTTGAATTCCACACCAAGGGTGGCCAGCGGAAGAAAATTCGAAACATATCAAGCAGGGAGACGCGAACATCACGTGACGTTCGCTGATTACTGTTTCTCACACCCCAATCATGCTCTCGGACTTCGGTCATTTCTCGAGCGCAAATCGATAGCGTCTGAGTAGTTGCCAGAGTTATCCGCTCACGGACTGTCTTCAGACGACAAGTTAACTTTGGGCGCTGCTGTGCGACTGTACATTCCGTTCACGGAAGCATCCAGCAGGCCAACGTGATTCCACGGACGAATGGCCGTCCGTAACCAGATCTCAAATCGTTCGATGGCTGAATCGGTCGCACCTGCATCGAGAACCTGCTGCAACTGCTGTCGAGCCTTAAGTAACACATCTCCGAAGGCCACATCGGACGCCAGCAGAAACGAAACATCGTCCTGGCGATTGGACACTTGCTCTGCGGATGTTACCGCCGCAAAGTACAGCATGCACCAATCACTCCACAAACGAAAGCTCGGCAATGCCGCATAACACCCTTCAACCAATGCATCAATCAGGTGAATTTCATCCAGTAAGTTTTCTGAGTAACGTGCCAGCCACTTTGTCCGACTCTTCGCTGAATCATTGCTCAAAACTGCTGCCAGACGTCGAACGCTGAGCAGTGTATGAGCAATTCCGGTACTGTGCAGTGGATCAATAAATCCAGCAGTTCCCGCCAACGCGGCCCAATTGTGGCCCGCCGCCTGTTCGCTGATCCTCTGCAGTCGCCCCGAGTATCTTATGCCGGATTCCGGGCGAACAACTTCCGCATCTTGAAACTGACGCAGCAAAAAGGGATACGGCCGTAAACAATCGTCCCAGACTTTACGAAGCGGCCCAGCGGTTAAAACCGACGAATTGTCATGGCGGCCATTTAAAAGAATGCCTGCGCTGACAATGTTGTCATCAAACCGAAGTTGCCACATCCAGCCATCGTCCAGCACATGATGCACAGCCGACGCGTCACAACAGAAGGGGTGTGGCTTTAGATCAATCTGCCTTTCAGAAAGCATGGTCGCAACCGTCGGCACGTTTGCAAAATGAGCAAACAAGGCCGAAGAAACTGTCTGCAGTAAATCCGCGCTCACCGGCGTTCCCACAAACTTCAGAACCTCGCCCGCGGCGCCGGTTGCATCAACAATGAACGGAGCGTTAAACGCAAACTCAGACCCGTCTGACTTTCCCTCAACAATCCAGCAGTCTCGGGAATAGTCCAAAGCATATTTCGCTCCCTGAACAGCATGCGCACCGCTGTCCCTGGCAAACTTATACAGAAACTCGTCCACATCACTTCGCAGCCAATGAGTGTCCGAGTTCTCCTGATCGCTGCTTGCTGCCACCAATAGCTGGTCGCCTGCCAGAAATTCCTGCCCCGTTCGATGACCGAAATAACTGAACCCTGTCTTCACACCACAGCCCAATTCAGGAAAATTCCGTTTCCAGCTTTTATATTGAGTCAATGGAAGCAGTTCGCGAAGCCCGTACTGATTCGCAATCTGTGCCAGCGTCGCATCTGCAAGCGGAGTTGACGATTCACCGATGGCAAACCGAGGATGAACGGCTCGATCCACCAATGCCACTCGCCGACCATTCTTCGCTAAAATTGCGGCCAGCAGACTTCCGCCAAACCCGGCCCCAAGAATCAAAACATCGACATGAATTCTGCTCATCAAAGCTCTCGTATCCTGTCCAGATGCTTGCTGGCCCTGTCAGAATGCTGCCAACGGCGGTTTTCAGCATGCCCCAAATTCCGAACAGTCATCACAGCTAACTGAAGGGCCAATTGTTTGAGACAGATTCATCTGTTGCAATCGTTCCACTCGTCGGCGAACACAGCTGCCACATTCGGAAAACTGCTCAACGTCCCACAGGTCCGCAAACACGCGGCCGCGTTTCCACATTATCGTTTCATCGACCGCCGTCTCCAGCGACCTCAAAACCGGAGGAGTAAACACAGCATTCGCCTGTAGCTGCTCCATCATCCCGTTTCCCGCCCGAACAGCAATCACAGCACAACACTGCACGCCACAATCAAAGGCAAAACGAATCGATTCGATTGCCCGCTGCACCCCTTCGACTTCAGAAGTCCCGGGAGGCCGAAGCAGTATGAACGCCCGAACCCGCATGTCGTTCTTCACTAGAAATCTGCAGGCACGTGCGAAATCGCGGGTCGTCATCTGCTTATTCAGCAGCGAAAGAGTCGGCTCGTGGGACGTTTCAAGCCCCAACGCAACCTCCAGTTGAGTGCCACACATCTGCTGAAACTCAACGCAGCTCGCGCCACACAGTTTCGGGTGATTCTCAACAATCACTGTCTGAAATCCGGACACCAAACTCGCTATAGACTTAAACTCTTCGCGAGGGATCGCCTGAGCGTCAAAGAAATTGCCACTGTTATACAGCTTAACATGGCTTGCCTGCGGCAACGAACTGAGCGCAAACCGAATCTGTTCTGAGATCGCACCGACCGGCACTTTTTCGTTTGTTGTGTTCTTCCACAAATCACACATCAAACAGCGAAAGGGACACTCACGGTTCGACAAAAAAATAGTCGCAACATCTTCGACAATGCCATCAGCAGAACATTCAGGTTCCACCAGCATGTGGTACGGCCGAAACGGATCCACGTGATTCTTCGGACCACGAGCCGCAAGAATCATCGCGTCGTTAATCCTTTCACCAGGCATTAGCAAATACCACCATCGGTCTGAACGCCAGCTGGCAGATGCAGCATTGATGACGCATCAAAAGCCGGTCGAACCTAAACAAAGACCTGTCTGAACACATCTCGATAACTTTGCTCGTCAGCCGGAAACAAATCCGCGAATGTGCTGTCGACAGTAGCTCCATGCTGAAAACGACGTTTTCCGAAGATCGGCATCGTCATTCGGGTAATCTGTTCGACACCGCGGCGAACGACTTCGCCCTTCAAATTGTACAGTTTTTCGTTCTGCCAGTCAGTCAGTTCGATGTAAGGAATACCTTCGGAAACATCTATTAGGTTTGGCAGCGCGAACGGGCTTAAGCCTTCAAATCCGAATTTTTTTACGGGAGCCCAAGAACGCACATGACCGCGACTTTGACCGCCGCTGTACGTCAAAGAATGTTTAAGAGCATGAACACCCCATCCTTCGTGATACAACATCAGATTGTTCAGCACACTGCGAATCGTCAGCTCGCTGTTTTCTTCAATCGGATAGTCTTTTAAGTTTTCGTCTCCGCCATCACCATCCAGCAAATATTTCCAATCCGGATAGCGATTGCGAATTTCCCTGCACAGCGCCAACGACATTGTCGCCGACTGCACGTCCAGAGGCTTATAGTCTTCGATCAGTCGAATGGCCTCTTTGAAATCAATCGCCGATTTCGGAACATCAATAACTTCTAAAAACAGACCCAGATCCAGGTCACTCAGGAACGCGTGAGCCTGTTTTGCGTCCCGTCCCTGTTCATCAATCGAAAGGGTAAACGCTTTCAATCGAGCCGGTGATTCACCGCGTTTCATCAAACAATCGTACGTTGCACAAAAAACCGCTCCACTATCGATGCCGCCACTAAACAGCACTCCAATCGGATCCGTTTTCGGTATTCGGTCAATCCAGCGAGCGATTTCATTCTGCAAAGCAGCAATGTAGGCATAGCCGATCTGGTCCAGATCCGCTGGCAGCCGATTTCGCTCGGGCGTAAAAAATCGCGTGTAACCGGGACTCGGATCCGGACAACCCAGCAACGCCACTTCTACGATATAGTGAGCTGGCACCATTCGCGTGTACGACGGATGAAACTGATCCTGTAAACCTTCTGACTTCAGCCAATCCAGAATCTCGTCCATGCGTTCCGCAACCACAAGACAAGGGCCATCAACCTGCTTGGCCAGAAAATACCGCATCGGCCGCCCGATCGATCGAGCCATCCTTATAATGTGACCGTTGCGATGTACCAGAGCAAACTGGCCGTCAATCTGTCGCAGTCTTTCCGCGTCCCCGGTTCCCAGCACTTCAACGGCGTCTTCGACCGTGGAATTGAACAGCACGTTTGATGCTGGATCCAAAAGGTTTACGAACCGTTCAACATATTTGTAATCGTGCATGACAGAAACTCAGGCCGGTTGAAAGAAAGACCAACACCAATCGAACATCCCTGGAACTTGAGATCCATTGCGAAGACGATCATGTCCGCTCTAAAAGCAAGTATCCTGTTCGAATCAGCCTCCGAACCTGCGCCTGGCCACTTACGCCAAATGGCCAGTCCCGACTGCTTTCAGTGATTGAAATACTGGCACGACAAACGACTTATCGAGACCACATTTCTACCGGGCTTCACAACGAGCCCCCGAAAACCAGTTGAAGACGTCTGAACAAAATGCACAGTTATCATGCGAACGCTCGCCAGTCTAATCCCGGGCGACAGTTACGGCCAGAGACTGGCGCTTTTCCTACTGCCTGATCGGCGCATTCGTTGGCGGAATTGCTACGGATTTCAATAACTTTTCAACATCCGGATGATCCAGTTTCCACGGTCCCGCCATGCTGCCAAACGTCTGCAGCCACGCCAGCTGCATACCCTGATCGACAACCAATGCGTATTGAGCTGGCGAACCAGCTGGCAGGATAATTGGAAAGGCCACGCGATTGCCGGACACGGCCGACACCTGCTGCACGCCTTCTATCGGAGGAGTCGACTGCAGTCGCTTCACCCATTCGTAATGATCTGCCGGACGATTTACCGACGGAGCCATTTGCATGGCAGTCTGCGGACGCTGCTCGGGTTGAGCACATCCGACAGTCAGCACGCAAATCGAAGCGGCAAAACAAAAGCAGGAAACAACAATCTTCATGATTCTAATCTCACTATTTGCCAACGGCGGTTCGAACAATAGCCATCGCCTGTTCGCAAAGACTCGTCGCATCGTCTGTTTCAGGAGCCTCGGCAATCACTCGAAGAATTGGTTCTGTGTTGCTGGCACGCACCTGGACCCAACGATCTTTCCAATCCAGTCGCAACCCATCGCCTTCAGTCACCTTTGCATCCTTGAACTGCTTTCGCAGCGCCTTGCACGCTTCAGTGACAGCTTCAGTCGGACAGGTAATTTTATCTTTTACGATCGTGTAGAAAGGTAGCGAGTCAGCCCAGACTTCCAGCGTCGTTTCTCGCTGTGCAAGTCCATCCAGCACGTAAGCCATTGATACAAGACTGTCGCGAACATAGCCAACGCGAGGTTCAATCACACCGCCATTGCCTTCGCCACCGAGTTCTGCCTGAACCGATCGCATCTTGGCACAAACATGTGCTTCACCCACAAAAGAACGATAAAACTCGCAACCGTACTTCTTGGCAATATCTTCGGTTACTCGACTTGTGGAACCATTCACCACAAATGGACCTTTGCGTTTGGCGAGCACATGGTCTGCCGCCAAGGCCAATGTAAGTTCTTCGCCAATGTATCGGCCGGTGTTATCCACAATGGCCAAGCGGTCAGCATCCGGATCCTGAGCAAATCCGGCATCCGCCCTGTTGGCAGACACAACCGCACACAGTTCGGTGAGATTCTTTTCGACCGGTTCAGGAATGTGCTCGAACTTCCCATCCGCAACGCCACCAATAACAATTACTTCGCAGCCCAAAGCTTCCAAAAGGCGAGGACCACAGGTGGCACCACTGCCGTGATTGCAGTCCAGCACAACTTTGAATTTCTGTTTGCGAATGGCTTCGACATCAACCAGTTCCAGCACCTTCGCAATGTGCGGCGCAGCAGGGTCTTTGATTTTACTGACGGTGCCAGTGGCCGACCAGTCCTTCCACACAATTGCATCTTCGTCAAGAATGCGAATGAGTTCCTGCCCCAATTCGCGATTGAAAACCGATCCATCGGGAGCAAACGGTTTCAATCCATTCCATTCAATCGGGTTATGACTGGCGGTAATCTGCAGACCGCCGGCAGCTCCATAATGTTTCACCAACACACCGCACGTCGGTGTCGTCGAAATCCCGCCGTCCAGAACTTCACACCCGGTCGCCAGCAGTCCGGCGACCACGGCATGATAGACGACGTGCCCTGTGGTTCGGCCGTCCTGGGTTACGACAACCTTGCCACCGCTGAACATCGTTCCCAGAGCCGCTGCGAACTCTGTGATATACAATGGGTCAAGACCATCGCCGATAATTCCGCGCAGTCCTGATATGCTTAAAATCCGAGTTGCCACAAAGTCCTCCGTGCGAATTCTGCCGTCAACACCGTCCGAAAGCGGAATTCTAGCGGTTATCGGCCAGTCTACACCAGCTGAGAATTGTCAGCGAAAGTCCAGCAAACTGTTCAGAGGTGGCGCGTTGCTTACACGGCAGAATATTGAGTCCACGCCAGAATAACCTCGACAAATCAGCGCTACGAATCCTCAGTCTTCATCAAGCAAGACAATGTCGTCATCGTCATCGTCATCGTCATCAAAGCCTTCCGAATCCACGAGCGGCTCATTAATGATTTCGACTTCATTGGTTTCGACAAGATAGGCGTCGTCGTCAGCCAGCGGAATCACGTCATCAATGACTTCAAAGTCTTCGCTGTCATCATCATCGTCTACAATCTGAATCCTGCCGGCGTGAATCAGGTCATTTTCATCATTGTCATCTGTTGAAGACGCTTCGGCGACAACATCGCCACCCTTCCGAGGCAAAGCGGAACTTGCTGGTGCGGCTGCAGCCTTCTGTGCCGGTTGGCCGCTGCTAACGGCTTTCTTTTGTTCAATTCTTGCATTGGGATGAAACAGAAACTCCACGTCCCCAATCGAAACACGATCGCCCGCCTTCATAATGGCTTCACGGGTTACACGCGTTCCGTTAACCCAAACGCCGTTCATGCTGCCCAAGTCTCGCAGGTAGTAAGAATGATCAACCTGAACAAGACAACAGTGACGCCGTGAAATCTTCTGGCTATCGGTAATAATGGCATCACAGTCCGAACCGCGACCAACCAATACGACAGCACGGTCGATTGGAATCAGCTTTCCAGGTTTGATTGGTTGCAGAACTGCCACCATGAAAAAATCTGCCTCTCCAACTGTGACACAGTATAAAATTGCCGCGCTAAAACAAACAACGCTTACAACATTGACGTCTGAATTTTGATCTGCTGTGACCTGATGAACCAGCAAAATGCAGGGGTCACTAAGCCAAATTATCGGATTCCTGGCCGCAAATCGTGCATAAACACACAAAACTTACACGTACCTCGACGCCATTGGCTCACAAACAGGTTGCAGAACGCTAATAATCGAACGCACAGCAAACCGCATCTCATCACCAAATGACTCTATTTCATATCACTTCTCAAAGTATTTCATGAATCTCTTTGCCGCTGAAGAAGCCAATAATCGAGAAAAGTCGCGCCCGCTGGCCGCTCGAATGCGCCCGCGCACGCTGAATGAATTTACTGGCCAGAAA
The DNA here is from genome assembly GCA_041689795.1 of Fuerstiella sp. Taxonomy (GTDB): domain Bacteria; phylum Planctomycetota; class Planctomycetia; order Planctomycetales; family Planctomycetaceae; genus Fuerstiella. The sequence continues at coordinate 49,762 of JBDNFN010000255.1, forward strand.
CACATCCTCGGCGACGGAAAGCTGCTGCGCCGTATGCTGGATGCAGACCGAATTGGTTCGATGATTTTTTATGGGCCGCCTGGCATCGGCAAAACGTCACTTGCCGAACTGATCGCCAAAGCCACCAAACGCCGCTTTCGGCGACTCAATGCTACCATGGCCGGAGTCAAAGACGTACGCGAGATTTTGGCAGAAGCTGAAAACTCGCTTTCCACAAGCGGCACACAGACGGTTGTGTTCATTGATGAGCTGCATCGGTTCAGCCGCAGTCAACAGGACATTCTGCTGCCAGACGTCGAAAGCGGAACAATTTCTCTGATTGGAGCAACAACCGCCAATCCATTTTTCTCACTGGTCGCACCACTACTGAGCCGCAGTCAGATTTTTGAGTTTCAGGAACTCGATCATGCCGACCTGTTGCATCTTATGAACTCTGCGCTTCGGGACACAGAACGTGGCCTGGGAAACACAAACGTCGTTGTCGACGAAGATGCTCTGCAAATGATTGCCACGCTGTCCGACGGAGATGCTCGTCGATCACTCACCGCGCTGGAAATCGCCGTACTGTCGGTTGCCGCCACAACCAAACATGTGGACCTTGAAGTCGCCCGGGAATCTCTGCAAAAACGAGTCGTCCGCTTCGATCCGAACGGCGACGATCACTACGATGTGGCCAGCGCATTCATCAAAAGCATTCGCGGCAGCGACCCTGATGCAGCCCTGTATTGGCTGGCACGCATGCTGGAATCCGGCGAAGATCCTCGCTTCATTGCTCGCCGACTGGTGATTGCTGCGTCAGAAGATATTGGCAACGCCGATCCTCAGGGGCTGCTGATCGCCACCGCCGCATTTCAGGCTACGGAAACAATTGGCATGCCCGAATGCCGCATCAATCTGGCTCAGGCCACAACCTACCTGGCGTGTGCCCCCAAGTCGAACGCGTCGTACAAAGCTATCGATGCTGCTCTGAATGATGTGCGCACTCAAAGTATCCTGCCGGTTCCCATGCACCTGCGCGATGGTCATTACAAAGGGGCAGAAAAACTGGGACATGGGAAAGGATATCTATATTCCCATGATGCCAAAGAAGGCTGGCTGCAACAGGACTATCTCGGCGTAAACCGTGAATACTACGAACCCGTCCCGCGCGGCCACGAAGCAGAATTTCGCCTCTGGGTGGATAAACTGCGACAGTCGCGACAATGTCCGGACGCTTAATTCGCGAGACCGATAAGCTGCCAAACAATTAGTGGACCTGCGACTGCGATCGCAGGCTGACAGACCGAATAATGTCAGCGGAGGAAACCGCTGACCGACAAAGCAGCAACGCATGTCAGCTTAAGCTGCGCGACGGATCCATGGCTGGCTCGCATACCATTTTAATGCGCCGGACAGGCGAGCTTGTTTTTCGCCACCCGGAAGATAGTCCAGAGTTTTCGCAGCCAGCGAAGCAACCGGTCGAGGCAGCGCAGTGGAGATGCTGGACCGTAACTCAATTCGCTGACCGATCGGCCGTTCTTCAAACCCCATCCCACGTTTGAACAAATCCAAAGACCCGCCTTCGCGTTGCAATGACTGAAGTCCGATTGACACTTCTGAAATCTCATCACGAGCCATCGCGTGTTCCAGAAAGGTAAACAGCATCGCATTGTTCGGCTTGTATTCCAGCTTCTTCTGACTCGATCGAACGATCGAAATGTATTCCGTAGCACCGACTCGAAATGAAAGCAGGTAGGCTGCTAGTTTACCTTCGTGCCATGCTGCCCAACCAGTGACACATGGACTGTCCGAAGCGGCGGCGAAGTATTTAGTCCAGTATGATTCAAAATCGTGAGGCAGCTTTCGCCCCTGACGAATAATTGTTTCCGCGTGCAAACGAATGCCGGCCTCACCCAGTTCCCGGGGATCAATCTGACCAGCCGTGCAGTTGCGTAATCCCTGCCGTGTTTTGTTGCGAGCCTTATCAATCAGCGTCGACATGCCGTAGTTTTTGTCTGTCACAACATGCTGAAAACTGACGACCCCCTGATCAATGGGGCACGAATGTCGCAGCATCAGTCCGTCGTCGCCAAGCACCGTTGATGGATCAAACGACGCCGTATCAATCGACACATCGTACGGAACGGTCGTGAATGCGCGAGAAAACACATCAAACCAAAGCACTCCGTTATGCTCGGTGACCTGATGGCCAATTCGCTGCAGAAATTCTGCATGATATTGCCGATCCATTTTCAGTCGTCCCTGGCCGTGCCGCCTGTCAGTTTCAAAGAAAAGTCGCCCGCGGCTTCGCGAACGAGTTAGCCCCGCATGGTAGGCGAACCCGAAAACCCGCTCAATATGGGTTTGAGGCGGCAAACGACACGTTCAAGCGACAATCGAACTGAAAATTGCTACCGTGATTCGTCGATTAATGGCCCTGACGCGATCTGCTGGCTGCAACTTTGATTTTTCCTGTCAGAGCCCACTCAGCTTTGGCGACGATAAATTTCCCGCCGGATTCGTCTCACGCCGACTCTGCAACGAAATTCATCAAAACATCTCAACCACTCAGTGACACCCGCTATGACGTCATCTTCCCACGCCGATTCCGATCATGAAGGCTGGCTTCCTCCTTGCAGCCACATGGTTCTGCTGACTGAAGGTTCGTCCACGCCATTTCTGGCAAAAACAGCAATCAGCCTGCTGCGTTATCGTGGAGAAGATGTTGTTGCTGTTCTGGATAGCGAAAACTGCGGTGCGACAGCCCAGCAACTGTTCGGCACGGGCGGTGATATTCCCGTTATTGCGTCGCTGGACGAAGTGCCGGAAGCTGATTCACTGGTGATTGGAATTGCTCCCCCCGGAGGCAAAGTTCCTCATGATTGGCGGCCCATTCTGTTTGATGCCATCCGACGAAACATGGATATCGTATCCAGCCTGCATGACTTCCTGAGCGACGACCCGGAATTGATCGAGATCGCGGCGTACCAGAATGTTCGCATCGTCGATGTTCGCCGCAACAACGAACGTGACACATCAGACTGCATCACATTTCGTCCTGAATGTCTAAGGATCCACACCGTCGGCAACGACTGCAGTCTCGGCAAAATGGTCACGACTCTGGAAATGCAGCGTGAACTTTCAAAACGCGGCTTTAGGGCGGGGTTTGCGGCA
>JBDNFN010000256.1:0-44102 GCA_041689795.1 Fuerstiella sp.
CAACAACCAACAACCAACAACCAACAACCAACAACCAACAACCAACAACCAACAACCAACAACCAACAACCAACAACCAACAACCAACAACCAACAACCGAACATCGAAAGGGAGTTCCCGGAGATCGTTGACTTTCAGCAACCGTCTTTCTGCTCATTTTGCCACAAATCCGACACACCGATCGTTGAATGGACGGGATGGCTGCCGTTGAAAATATTCGGCCCGAAATTTCGAGCCAAAATCGCCGACCCCGCTAAGTCAGTTGATCAGGGGCCCCTCAACAGCCTGGAAGACAGTGGTGTTCTCCAGATCGATTTAATGGATGGGAACAGCATTAAGATGTCGAAGAAGTACGCAGCCCGAATCGAATCACTTGAGCCAATGATCCTGATGTCCGCATCCGCGATAGATATTGAAGGCACAGACGCTGGCGAATGGATCAGCAGAACGGACGGCGACAACACAATTTTCGCAGGTGGTGGAAACGACGAAATCTATGCTCGATCAGGCACCAACCACATTGATGGCGGAACCGGACAGGAACACGCTGGTTATTTATGACGCTGTTCAGTCAGACTTTGCCGTTACCGGAAATGCCGATGGAAGCGTGACTGTTGAAGGACCACACCAAAACGGCCAGACGGTTAAAAACACTCTTATTAACGTAGAGCAAATTCGGTTCACAGACAGCATTCTTAGTGTTTCTGGCGGCGACTTAGACAACACAAGTGGTTATCGAAACGACGCTCCCGTCGCGGAAAACGATGAATTCACAACTCAAATGAATTCACAAGCGCGTCGATCCGAGCCGTCGGAGGCGGCGGGAAAACCGGTCCAAATCCGACAGATCACGGAAAACCTGGCCGTGAGCAGCACATCCTGACGGACGCGAATGGGACTCCGCTGAGCGACACGCTGACCGGTGCCAATCGCCATGATGCCAGGCAGTTGATTCCTCTGGTTGATAGCATTCCGCCGATCGGTGGAATGCCTGATCATCCTGTCAAACGACCGAACGAACGGTATACCGATCGGGCCTATGATTTGGAATCTCATCGAGATCAACTTCGCCAACGCGGCATTGAGCCACATCTTGCGCGAAGAGAGACTTCGAGGGTTCACTGCGATTTGCCGTAGCTTCACTTACTCATTTGCACTGATTGAAAAGTGTTACAAAGCGTTATGAAAGTTGTTCCACAAAGAGTCTGATTTCCATACCCAAAATGGACAACATTCTCAGTCACAGACAAAGCGACATAAGAGACTCAACAAAAAAAGGACGGGCCGCAAAGGCCGTCCTTAAATGTTCTCCTAACCGCTATTCAGCGGAGTTATCCGTCAGTCAAACGCAAAGCAATCATGCGGCCAACACCACGAATAAAGCCTTCTTCAAAGTTGGCTCGCATTCTCATGCCTTTGTCTGTTGGTCGAACGTCAATCTGAATCTTGTCGCCGCCTTCGGCCAGCGCTTCGACGAATGCCTTGTTCTGCTGATCGCGACGCTGACGCCACTGGTTGACTCGTTCGTTTCCAGCGCCACCGCGGCCTTGACCACCAACAGCAGACTGCTTGACAGCATCCGTTGTTGCTGCAGCGGTTGCCTCCATCGCTTCGGTTGTGGCTTTCTCTGTTCGAGCCTTTTGATTTGCAGTTCCAGCCGACTGACCGAGTGCGATCAGTTCGTTCAACTTAACGATAATCCGCATTGATGCCGGGCTTTGACGTTCTGTCGGATTTTCGTAAGCGGCCACCAATTCATCCATTGCGCCGGTCAACGTAGCGAATGAGTCTTCTCCGCCGACACAAAACCAGATCGATCGTGCCCCGCAGCCAACTGTAATGCCTGGCTTCGCACCAAATATTTCAACGGCACCCGGATCCGGATTTTTGAATTCAAGACGATGAAAAGTAACGCCTTCGTGCTGATTGTAACCAACCGTCAGTTCTCCAATATCATCTTTGTCTCGAAGGCGATTAAGCATGTTTTCAAGGCCTGCGGCAATCGATTCGCCGTCTTTGACACGCAATGCTCCGGTTACGGCCAGCTTCCCATCTTCGTCGTTGTAGAACTGTCCGAACATATCAATGTGCCCGTCTCCAACTGTTTCCTGCAAGCCTGACAGGGCGGCAAACAATGGGCTGCCTTCAGTGGGAACATCACCCAGTTCGTTCTCTTCAATTCCACGAGCCAGTTCACCCTTTAATGCTTCAAGTGCATTCGTGTAGCGTTCCTGATCGCGTTCGGCCATCACGGCTGACCATGACAGAGAAACAGGAGCTGACTCACTTAGAATAGGCGTGAAGTAACTCGGCTTGGTGCTGGATGCAAAGATTTCTTCCAGTAACTGACCACCACCCTTCACATCAAGGATCATATCAATGTTCGCTGCGCGCTGTTCGCCGTCGACATCAAGGCCAAAAGAAATTTTCTGACACTCGGCAAACACCAGTTTGAACGCGTCGATGTCGGCCTGCATCCATGATTTCCGAAGCTGATACCGACTTTCCGGCTCGTCATCACGCTGTTGAATCTGCGTCGACAGCGTGGATGTCGCAACACCCAAAATTAAATCGCGAGTTGCTTTGGGAACGGCATCAATATCCAGTGAAACCGCGACATCGAACTGGTTGGCCAAGCCGGCGACCAAGGCACCCGGATCGGGCAATTCGCGATCGAAGGTTGGATCAGGATCCATCATTGGCAACTGTATCAAAGCATAATCGCCCTGAATTCGAATCTGAGTATTCCGGCGAGGTGAAATCAGTTCATAGCGGCCTTCAATCTTCGAATCCTTTCGCATAACTACGGGGCCCAGTTCCATCATCGACTGGAATTCCTGTTCGCTACTGATGGGAAGGAATGCGACAAACTCAAGAGCTGGCGGAAAGACACTGTCAAGATAGACCATTATTCCAGCCGGACGGTCCCAATTCAGACCCCGCAATCCGTCCACGTTTTGCTCAAGCTTTTCAAGAATGGAATCCACAGCGTCAGGCATTCCAGCAACGTCGAACATGTAGGTGGCTTCGTCCTTCAACCGATTGGCACTAGCGGCCATGACCAAACCGATTGGGCGGCTGCCCAGTGAAAACAGGGGCTTCACTTCTTCGTCCGCGACAACCCACGATGCAGGAAGTGATAAAGACGTCAGAACGGTGAGGCAAAAGATCAGGCGTGAACCGATGACAGGCAGCATCTTGGAATTCCGATGGCTGAAGGAGAGGCTGTTCGTTAGAGCATTAGATTTGAGAAATTCGTCAGCGAGTGGCAAATATTCGCAGCTGATTGTAGAAACTCATTACGAACTTCAAGGGGTCGACGCAGATCGAATAAATTGCCGATTCGTTGAAAAAATCAAGCTATTCGGAGATCCGGATCGATGAAGATGCCCAATCTTAAAAAACCGTGGATGTTACTGGCGACCTGTTGGTTGGTTTCGTCACTTGGACTTTTGATCTGGAGCTTATCCGGGGGAACTTTCAAACCTGGCTTCGGGGTTCAACTTTACTGGTGCGCGGTGGTCATTTTGAGTCCCGTCGCGTTTGCTGCGTTTGGCTGGGACAAATGGAAGGCGGGACGAGAAACCTCGCGAATTCCTGAGAAAACACTGCACTTATTGGCTGCATTCGGCGGTTGGCCGGGAGCTGTTCTGGGACAACAACTGTTCCGACACAAGACCATCAAGCCTGTGTTTCGTAGCATTCTGTTGCTGATCGTCGTCGTTCACGTGGCGATGGGACTTTTCTTCGCCTTCCGACGCTTCGCCGGAAACAACTGAACACCTGATCAGTATTCAGCGGCCGAGCTTATTTCGATTGCCGAAGGTTTATCTGGCACAATCTGCCGCCACGAAGTGCTGTACATATTGTTTATGCTGATTCACTGCGGTGTTCGTCGAACCTCTGCATTTTTTGCATCTGAAGGTTCGTAAAGCCATGTTGCTGCCCATTGCACACACAGTTACAAACGCTTGCATATCTCTAAACGCGGATTCTCCGTTTCCGAACGGTGAGTGCGTGAACAGCTCTCAACCTCATCAATTTTTCCGGTACTCCTAACGGGAACGCCGGAAGAGTTCACGCCTCACTTTCCCGTCAATTCATACACCTGATGCCAAAGCATGAAGCGATGGGTCAGGCGTCCGTGTGTTCTGCACACTCTCTCATATCTGATTTGAGGAACGTCATGACGAACGTTCGTGATCAACGACGCAATCTTTCTAATGCTGCATTGTCATCTGCAATTGCAGTTGAAGAATGTGCTGGCCCCCGCCGAAGCGGTTTTCTGCGCTCATCTATCATACACGCTGGTGTCTGGTTGACAGCACTGACGCTTACGTCCGGTTGGGCTAATGCGCAGGAAGACGACTACACCTTCGGTCGCACACCAGTCGCAAGTGTTCCATCTGGTTCAGCCAGTGGAGTTGTGGTTGATTCCAATCGCCAGGGCATGGGCTTCTCCGTACGTGGTGGCCACGTTGCGGGCGGTACCGTCGGGCTGAATGAATCGGCATCGATGTTTGGACTTTCACCATACGTCAATATTGGCAACGGTCTGCTGTTTGGCGATTCTCGATTAACATACGCAAATCAGGGCGGACTTGCCTGGAGCTTCGGCGGTGGATATCGACAGTACATTCCTGCGTGGGACGCAGTTCTGGGCGGCAACGGTTACTTTGATCGAGATCAGATTACCGGCGCTCATTTCAAACAATGGAGCGTAGGAGCGGAACTGCTCGCTCATCGCTGGGAAGCTCGCGGAAACGTCTACCGCCCCTTCGGGAACACATCGGAAAAAACCGGAAGCCGCGTCGACCCCAACAGCGCGATCTTTGTAGGCAACAACATTCAATTCAACCGCATTGACACTTTCGCCGAAGCCCTCGAAGGCTTTGATGCAGAAGCCGGCTTTCTGCTGCCTGGTGACTTGTCCGAGCGAATCGATCTGCGAGCGTTTGGCGGAGGTTACTACTACAAAGGTGAAGGACTGGATGGATTTACCGGTTTCAGCACAAGACTTCAGGCGGACGTTGGAAAATGGCTGGAATTGGGACTGAAGCTTACAAACGATGATGCCTTTCACACCAATGTGTCTTTTAGTGCGGTGCTTCACACAGGCAGCTTCGCCAGCCAGGAACACACGCGTCGATCGGCCATGCAACGACTTGCAGAACCTGTCCGACGTAATCTGAACATTGCTGCAAGCACCTCAGATGTCGTTGTGGGTGGGCAAATTGCGAATGCCACTGATGGCATGCCGTTGACAGTTGTGCACGTCGACAGCAACACTGGTGCGGGCGGCACGGGTACCGTTGAAGACCCGTTCAACCAGCTTTCCAGCGGACTCACATTCCCAGACTCAGACATCGTGTTTACACATGCCGGCAGTGTCTTTGGCGCGCCTCCTGAAAACATAGTTAACCTTGCTGACGGCCAAAGTCTGTTCGGTGAGGGACTCATACAGTATCCAACCGGCATCCGCCAGGTCGTGAACACTGTGACTTTGCAGGGAGTCGGCGATCTGACTTTGCCGGATTCACCAACGTTTGCATCCAACCTGGCAACTTTCGGTCAGGACACCTCGAACCCGTTGCTGCTTCGTCCAATGCTGTCATCCACGTTTGGCGATGCAGTCACCATGGGCAACAACAGCAGCTTCGGAGGCTTTGTTCTGGATAGCCCGACGGGCAACGGTGTGTTTATCAATGCAGTTTCCGGTACTTCAGTTCGTGACGTGCTGGTTTCAAACGCCGGCGGAAGTGGAATACTTGTCCAGAACACGTTTGCAGGCAGCACGACAACAATCATTGACACGATCATCGAAAATGCAACCGGACCGGCGTTTCATGTCAACGGAGGTGCTGGCGCAATCGGCTTCACAACGACCAGCAACAACCTTGACCCATCGTTTGCTTCCATCATCAACAGTTCTCAGGAAGCCGTGCTGATTGAAGACCGAGTTGGTGGCTCCGTCAATATGCTTGGAACAACAATAGACGACACAGGCGGAACTGGCATTGTTATTCGAGGCAACGGCCTTACACCAACAACAGGCAACGTTACAATCGACAATGCCAGAATTGTGGACAGCACCAGTACTGGAATCGCAATCACAAATGCCAGCGGAAACATCTCGTTCCGAAACTCAGTTCGTGCAGCCACCACCATTACGAATGCGTCCGACGATTCTGTCAGAATTGACGGATTGACGGCGGGCAGCAATGTCACCTTTGAAGACCTGAGCATTACCAGCCCTCGAGCTGGTGGCATCAACATCGACAATCTTGCTGGCAACTTTGTCTTCACTCAGGATCTGATCATCGGAGCTCCTGGTGCCGGAGCCGTTGCGGCACCGGCCATCAGTGTGGCGAATAGCCTTGCAACTGGCGTAGTTCAGTTTGGAGGCGACGTCTCGGTACTCGGCAGCCTTGGTCGTGGTATAGAAATTGACTCCAACGTGGCAGGCAGCAGTTTTGCTGTGAACGGACTGTTATCAGTCACGGCAGCCGCAGGAGAGTCTATTGCAATCACCGGAAATGGTGGCACTGTCCGAATGGGGGGTGGCACTTCGATTTCGCAACGAGAATCCGAGGGTATTCTTGTGAGCAACTCAACAGGATCGATTTCGTTCCTGAATGGTACGAGCGTGCTTAACGACGCCGTCATCCCAACGATTGCCGCCGGAGTTGACGTGAACAACTCAGAATCACTCGTCCTGTTCGAAAACCTGACCGTGGACAACGCTCTTGCGGGTGGTGGTGTAACGTTGACGAACAATATCGCCGGAGCAACCGGAAACGCTCAGATGATCTTTAACGACCTGAATATCGTGTCCGTTGGAGGCGTCGGTCTGTTTGGCAACAACAACAGCAGCATTCGAATCGACGACGGCAATATCACTTCAACAACAGCTGCCGCCGTGAACATCGCGAACTCTGGAATCAACATCAAATTTGAAAGCATCAACAGTTCAGCCAGTCCCGACTTTGGTATCAGCCTGGTCGAAACCAATGTTGAAAACCTCAAAACGTTTCAAGTGCTTGGCGATCGGACAATGGTCGGCTTTGGAACCGGCGGCACAATTTCTGATGCTGCGATTTCCGGGGTAAACCTTGCGAATGCCGGCCAGGTGCAACTGGATTCAATGACACTCGACAATAACAACATTGGGTTCTTTGTCCGCAACAGCGGACTAACAGAAGACGACGATCAGTTTCTGAGTATGCGATTCGCTCAGGTAGTTGATTCTGACATGCGAGGCATCGACAGCGAAAACCTGTTTACGCTGAACATCGAGGATTCAATCTTCGACAACAACGGAGACACTGCGGCAGGACTCGGGGGTGATGGCTTGCCAGCAACGTTTGCTGGCCGAGAAACAATCTTCCTGAACTATTCTGAACGACTGAACGACGTCGACACAACGCTGTTCACACAGTTCGACTTCCCGTACGTGGTGAACGTTGCACGGACAAATTTTGTTGACAACACAGACGACGTCATCTTCATAACCAACGACACGGTTGCCAACGGACTTCACATTGATGTCGACGTAACGGACAGCATCTTCACACTGAACGACACGAACGACTTTGACCCAGGTGACCTGGACGAATCGGCCTTCCAGATGGACTGGAATGGTGTGGCTCGTGTTAATCTCTTTAACAACGACATTACTCTGAACGGAGCCAACGCAGCACAAAGCCAAGCCGCCTTTATAGTCGATAACAGTTCCTTTGATGATGAATTGATACTGGACATCACAGCAAATACGATCCCAATCAGTGCTCAGGCCAACGCCATCGGAATCTCGGTCGGCACGAACGCTCTTGCATCCATACTGATCAACAACAACTCGTTCCAGTTCAATGGTGTCTCCAGTGAAGGAATGGTGTTTGACCTGGGAACTCAGAATCAGGTTGCTCTGATCAATAATCAGATGCTGTTCCAAAACGACGGTGGCACCGGCATGAGATTTGATATGGTTTCTCAGCCTTCGGTCTTCACCATCAGCGGCAACGACATCGGCCTGACCGACCTTGCTGTCGGAACGAACGAAATCGGAATCCAGTTCCGGACCGTTGTTGGCACACCAACCCTGCAGGGAAATCTGAACAACCGAATAGTACTGCTGAATCCAGGCTTTATTGGCGGCGGTATCGGAGGAGTTCCGGCAAACATTGAAATCGACTTTGCAATTCCTCGAGCAAACGGCCAGATCCTGATCAACGGTGCACTTCGACCGTAATGGGCTACGAATTGCCGCTCAATCCTGGCAATTTTGAAACTGAGCTCTACAATTTCGACCACGATGACAAACGAATCTCAGCAGGTTCCAGACTCACTTGCTGAACTGACTTCGTCTATTCAGGCGGCACCGGGATTTGCTGAAGTAATTCAGCAAATCCATTCCGGTAACAGCGCAGCGATCGACGGAGCCTGGGGATCGTGTTGCGCGCTCGCCGTAGCGGCTTTAAGCAAAAGCAGTCCACGGCATATGCTGCTTGTCGTCGTGCCCGGTATTCGCGATATCGAAGAGTTCTTCGATCAGCTCACGGAATTTACTCCGACTGACGCAAAGATTCGCTCCTTTCCGGCATGGGAAACTCTGCCAGATGAACATGACGTGACAGACAGCGTGTTTGCAGCACGACTGGGCGCCGTCAGGTTTCTCAACGAAAACACTGGTCGCAACCAAGCCGCACCAACGCTCTCGCATGAGTCGACCGATCCATGGAGCTTTTCGGTCGACACGGCTCAGTCTGCAGAAACAATATCTGCGGACGATTCTTCACCAACGCGATTAATCGTCACGTGCCTGCCCGCCCTGTTGCAGCCGGTCCCAACCAGAAAAGACATTGAAAACGCAACTCGGCGAATTACCGTTGGCGACGAATTGGAACTCAATCCGTTACTGGACTGGCTGATTGAAAGAAACTTCGAACGTGTCACCGCCGTTGAATTACCGGGCGAATTCTGCATCCATGGCGGCATCCTGGACATCTTTCCGCCGACGGAATCAGATCCGATTCGTATTGAACTGTTTGGAGACGAAGTCGAATCGATAAGAACATTTGACGTCGAAACCCAACGGCGACTGGGTGATCTTGATCAAGTGGCCGTCACAGCCACGGAACCCGTTAAGCCACCCAAAAAAAGCGAACCCGGCGACAGCCTGCGACCGCACACCGCGATTGCTTCGGCCACAGAGTCTTTGCTCGATTCGCTTCCGAAAAACACGATCGTCGTGCTTAGCGACATGGCTCAGGCTATCAGCGAAGGCAAGATGTATCTGCAACGCCTGGCGAATCCGATCGGCATGTTCTCAGTCGATTCCACGATGGCTCGGCTGGTGGAATTTCCATCCGTCACGATCGACGCGTTGGGAGCTGACAGCTATGAAACGTCGTGCCACCTTAAAATTGAATCGGTTGAACGCTTCAACAGTACTGGCCGCGATGCACTGACCGATCTGGCAGAATCGCTGGGACCGAATGGTCGCGTTCTGCTGTCCTGTCACAACGAAGGGGAAAAGCAGCGACTTACAGAACTGATCGCGGAAACCGATGTGTCTGATGGCCTTGAGCTGGCAAACCGAGTCAGGCTTTGCGTTGGCCGAGTAAACAAAGGCTTCCGCTTTATAGAACGCGACCTTGTCGTCATCAGCGACAACGAACTTTTTTCCCGCTCTCAGGCACGCAAAGTCAAGTCCCGGCGTCGTTCGACAGATACTCGGGCCATCGACAACTTCCTCGATCTGAAAGACGGTGACCTGGTCGTCCATGTGTCTCAGGGTATCGCCAAATACCGCGGCATGGCCCTGATGGACAGCCAGGGCGAAAAAGAAGAACACCTTCTGCTGGAATTCCGAGACAGTCTTATCGTTTACGTACCGGCGTCGCTGATTCACCTGGTTCAAAAATACATCGGCCCTGCCAAGTCGATGCCGGAACTGTCAAAGTTCGGCGGCGTGTCATGGGAAAAGAAGAAGAACAAAGTCGCCGAAGCCGTCACTGACATGGCGGCAGACATGCTAAAACTGCAGGCGGAACGAGATTCAAAGCCTGGCCTGCAGTGCCGACCGGATTCTGAGATGCAACAGGAATTCGAACAGTCGTTTCCCTTCACCGAAACGGTAGATCAGGTCACCGCCATTGCGGACTTCAAAGAAGACATGCAACGATCCCGGCCAATGGACCGTTTGATTTGCGGCGACGTTGGTTTTGGAAAAACCGAAGTCGCCATGCGAGCTGCTTTCAAAGCCGTCGACAATGGCCGGCAGGTGGCTGTCCTGGTGCCAACCACTGTGCTTGCGGAACAGCATTTCCGAACATTCACACAACGCACGGCCGAGTTCCCCGTAACGGTCGATATGCTGTCGCGTTTTCGGACCGCTGGCGAGCAGAAAGCAACCATCAAAAAACTCGAGCGTGGCGAAGTGGACATCGTGATTGGCACGCACCGCCTGGTTTCAAAGGATGTAAAGTTTAAGGATCTTGGCCTGCTAATCATCGACGAAGAACAAAAGTTCGGCGTTAAGGTTAAGGATCGCCTGAAGCATCTGCGACTGGAAGTTGACATCCTCACGCTGACCGCCACCCCGATTCCTCGTACTCTACACATGTCGCTGCTGGGAATACGCGACATCAGCAGCCTGACAACGCCGCCTCGCGATCGCATGCCGATTGAAACACGAGTTGGCCGATTCGACGAATCCCTGATCCGCAGTTCGATTGTTCGAGAACTGAACCGAGGCGGCCAGGTCTATTTTGTTCATAACCGCGTTTATGATATTCATCTGATCGCGGCTCGCATTCGCCAGATCGTCCCTGAAGCAACAGTGACGATCGCGCACGGTCAGATGTCGCCAGATGAACTGGAACGGGCGATGCTTGACTTCGTGGCCGGCAAAGCTGACGTACTGCTGGCAACAACCATCATCGAAAGCGGCCTGGACATTCCCAATGCAAACACCATGATCATTCACCAGGCAGACATCTATGGACTGGCAGATATGCATCAATTGCGAGGTCGAGTTGGTCGAGACCGTCACCGTGCTTACTGCTACCTAATGCTGGAAGAAGGCAAGGTCGTCACCACAAAAGCCACTCGACGCCTGAAGGCCATTGAAGAATACAGCGAACTGGGTGCGGGATTTCGAATTGCCATGCGAGACCTCGAAATTCGTGGAGCAGGCAACATTCTGGGCACAGAACAAAGCGGCAACATTGCAGCGGTGGGATACGAACTGTACTGCCAGTTGCTGGAAAATTCTGTACGCACGCTAAAGAAACAACCGCTGCGATATCAGACACACGTAAAAATCGAACTCCCCGTTTCCGCCTATATCCCGGATCGCTATATCCCTGAACAAAAGCTGAAAATTGAAGTATACCGTCGATTGTCTCAGGCGAATTCTCTGCAGAAACTAGCTGAACTGGAAGAAGAACTTCGCGACCGATTCGGCCCTGTGCCAACTCCCGCCAAACGCATGGTGCGACTGCGCGAACTTAACCTTCGAGCACTCAGCTGGAAGATTGAAAACATTCACCTGGAAGATGGCTATGCCGTGTTCCGCTACCGTGATGTCAAGCTGATCAAAATGCTCAGCCACCTGCACAAGGGGCACCTGCGAGTCGTCGACCAGTACGATGCCTATTGGCCGCTGGCAGCTCACGAAGAAGACGGGACAGCCGTCATGAACGAACTCATCGCTGCACTTGCCGAAGCCGAACCACCCGTTCCAGCAGACTGAAACCACTCACTTACACACCCGAAGTCCAATAGCAGGCTGACCCAGCGTCAATCTGCCCTTATCCTCTACGATTTTCGGCCAAAGTCGGCAATGAAGCCGCTGCTATCAAGGATGAATGATGCCTAACTTTAACAACCCAATTTCTATTACAACACTATGCTTCTGCGCGCTTATTGTCGGCTGCAAAAACCCGCTAGCTCAGTCCAAAACCGCCGCGACAAAAGCGGCGATGGCAGATAGCGAAGAGAACTCAATTGGACTTGTTTCCTCGACTGAACAGAAACCGATGACGTTTATCGATTCGGAACGCCTGCAATACGGCACCGGAAAAATCGACGACAATGCTTCTATGCAATTTCAGATGACTTCATCCGGACTGCGTTATCGAGTGCTTAGAAAGTCAAAGGGCCAAAAAGCGAGTTCAAGGGACACTGTGACTGTCAACTACCGAGGCTGGCTGGACAACGGTAAAGAATTTGACAGTTCGTACGACAACCAACCGATTTCATTTCCACTGAACGGCGTCATCAAAGGCTGGACAGAAGGCATGCAGCTTGTCGGCGCAGGCGGAATGATTGAGCTTTGGATTCCTGCCAGCCTTGGCTACGGCGTGCAGGGATCAGGTCGAGACGTCCCACCAAATGCAACGCTGCACTTCATCGTGGAACTGATCAGCGTAAAATAGATGGCAGCTGACAAATACGCAGACTATCTGTCTGCTAACTTGTCCGGAAAAATTTACTAACCAGCAATGAATGGGGTGCGATTCAGTTCTGAGCTCACGCTCGGAATGGTCGATAGCGCCGGACCATATTACCGCTTCACTGGCTGAGCAGCTGCAGGTAGTGGTTGTTTGAAGTCCAGAAAGTCATCTGAATAGCGATACGCGAAAGTCAGCGTGGGAGCATTCTGACTAACCCATTGCAGCACGTGAGTTTCTTCAAAAATGTCCATCACGATATTCACATCGGATGAAACAGAAAACAATTGCCGCTGCAGGAACTTCGGCACCAACCCCTTGTCTTCGATACGGCTCAGCACCTGATCCAGGCTAACAACCGCCTTTGGATGTCGCGACATTTTTTCCCGCAAGAAGTCTCGCACTTTATCGTTGTATGGGTCTGAAAAATTCACGTACGCCGCCACGTTGAATGTCGCGTCAACCACCTGGGTAATTCGAAAATTGCCAGCCCGCCGGTCTCGTCGCCACAACCGAACCAAATCGGTAACGGTCGAACGTTCACATTGTTCAAAGAATCCGCCAAGACACACGGCGTGCTCGACCTTTGACAGGTCGAAGTCAACATTGCCAACGTCCGAAGAAATGAAAGCCGTTGGACGCCAATCGTCATACAGATACGACCATCCAGGATTCGACGGATTATATTTATCATGCAGATACAACACAGGCAATGACCGTAACTTCATTCCGGCAACCACTCGCTGAACTGCCGGAGCGGTTTGACGCAACGGATCGAATCTCTGTGAGCAATGCGTCAAGATTGCTACTGTGGATTTGTCCAGCTGCAACTGCGATGGCTCAATGAATACAGGTTTCCAGCGGACGTCCTTGATTGTGTCGACATCCGGCGAACGCAACGCAAGCGACGCTATGGCAATGATGAACTTTATCATAGTGCATGAGAAGTGAAAAACTGACCTGAAACCTGAAACGACTTCGGTATCGCAATGCAACAATCCGAAGGCAGACAACAAATATAGTCGACAGCGTTAAGTGGTGTCACTATCAGCGTCTTTCGATTGTCACGCACGAGTACCTGCGCTGCGGATGAACTTTCCATTTGATGATAAGACTTCACAAAAACTCGAATTCGCAAATGGATCCTCATTCAACGATTCAATGACTGAAGAGTTACGTCGTCTTCTCACCTCAGCCACAAAGTTTCTGACTCAGACTAGCGAATTTACGATATTCCCACACGATCCAAGGCGGATAGCGGCCACGTCGATTCTGTGTTCGCCCATGTAATCGCATCGTCTAATAAATTCAGCACGGCCATCACCCTACCGGCGTACCGGTAAAAACCACGGTCCATGGACGCCAGCGCTTTTCCAACGTGCCTTCTGTTTCATACGATGCATGCGCAGATTCAATATCTCCCAGCTCAAAATTGCAAATTCGCTCAAGCCCTCCAGCTGGTTTAATTCGCAATGTATTCTTTCATTAGCAAGGTATGGTTCATGCAAACTTTTGTTCTGGTAATCGCACTGGCGGTTAGTATCGGCATGGCTAATGACAATTTGGCGGTTGCGGTATCCCAGCCAAATATTCTGTTTATTGCTATCGATGATTTGAACGACTGGGTCGGTTGCCTGGATGGTCACCCACAGGCCAAAACACCAAATATCGATGCTTTAGCGACGCGAGGAATCAACTTCACGAATGCTCACTGTCAGGCTCCTATCTGCAATTGTTCGCGAGTCAGCCTACTGCTGGGCAAACTACCATCATCCACGGGAATGTATTTTCTGTCGCCGGATTTTCGAGACGTCGATGGCACAAAGCATGAAATCACACTGCCGCAATATTTCCGTCGTCACGGGTATCACACATCAACATGCGGTAAAATCTTTCACGGAAAAGCCGATCGGGCTTCATTCGACCACATCGAACCCAATCAGGGCTGGCGGCGCGGAAAAGATAAAATCAGCTATGCGCTACCCGGATCAAACCCGCTTTGGGACTGGGGCCAGGTTGATGTGCCCGATGAAGAACAACGCGACTACCTAACCGCGAAATGGGCAACAGAAGAACTGCCGAAGCTGGCAAATCAGGACAAGCCATTTTTTCTGGCCGTCGGCTTCCATCTGCCCCATGTTCCAATTTACGCGTCGAAAAAATGGTTCGATTTGTATCCGCTCAACACCGTGCAGGTGCCAGAAACGTTTTCCAGCGACCTGGACGATCTCAGTGAATATTCGCAACTTCTCACGGTGAATCCCACAGGCCCAAGGCATTCGTGGATGGTGGATAATAACGAATGGAAACACGCCGTGCAGTCTTACCTGGCCGCCAACAGTTTCGTCGACAGTCTTGTCGGAATGCTTCTAAAGAGTCTCGACAACAGTGCCGCGGCCGACAACACCATCATCGTTCTTTGGAGCGATCATGGTTTTCATCTGGGAGAGAAACTTCGGTGGGCCAAACGTACGCTCTGGGAAGAGACAACACGGGTTCCCCTAATTATGGCCGGGCCTGGAATCAATCGCGGCACGTGCTCTCGCCCGGTTGGACTGATCGACATTTTTCCAACGCTGACGGAAGTCTGCGGCCTGCCGGCCAAAGAAGATCTTGAAGGTCAATCACTCACGCCATTGTTGAATGATCCTCAGAAAGAATGGAGTCGCCCTGCTCTTACGACGTTTGGTCCCGACAATCACACCCTGCGCACCGATTACTGGCGATTTATTCGTTATAGCGACGGCAGCGAAGAACTATATGACCACCGCACTGACCCAAACGAGTGGCATAATCTGGCAACGAACTCACAACACGTCGAACTGATCGCAAAACTCAGGCGGTGGCTACCGAACAGGAACGCCGCTCCCCTGCCGGGCAGCAAAGGCTCGGACTCGCCGCTTTACGGCGAAGGCCCTGGAATTCGAACTCGCGACATCGACAGGAAATAGCCAGAGTGAATGAAGCAATCAGTGATGAATCGCAATGCCACACAGATTTTTGCGTTGGCATAGGACGATTCCATTTCGGTTCACTTCCCAATCGGTGCCACTCAGCAGAAGTTGGCGAAACCAACTTCAAACGAAGAAATCGCGAAAACACTTCATCTGACGAGAAGCGGTCCGAAGACAACAAATTTACGAGCACGCGGCGCCAGCAGGTGAATCCAGGCGTTGCAAAACCCACTCGCTCACGCGTCGGGCTTGAGTTGAGAAGTTCGCAAGAACGGTTTTAGGACGCTTCTAGCAGGCTGGCATAACAGACATCTGACAACGGCAGATCTTGCTCGCTGCAATCTCCGACCCAAAGAATGATCGGCGCAACAAATTGAGTCTAACTCGCCAGATCAAACAACTGCAAAGCTGGCCTCGGAAATGAATCATCTGTTGAACAGAAAATGGCAGATATCGCCGTCACGCATAACGTATTCCTTGCCTTCGATTCGCAACTTACCGGCAGACCGAATTTCTTTTTCGCTTTTGTATTCTTCCAAATCTGAAAGAGCATAAGTCTCGCAGCGAATGAATCCCTTTTCAAAGTCCGTGTGAATCACGCCTGCCGCCTGAGGTGCCGTTGCTCCAACAGGAATTGTCCATGCTCGCACTTCTTTTTCGCCCGCAGTAAAGTAGCTCTGCAAACCCAACGTTCTGTAGGCAGCCCGAGCGACTGTTCCCAAGGCAGCTTCTTCCAGGCCAACAGCCTCGAGCATTTCAGTGCGATCACTGTCGTCCAGTTCGCCCAGTTCGGCTTCAAACTTTGCACAGACCGGGACAACTTCGGCACCCACCTTTGCAGCATGCTCACGAACCTTCTGCACGTGAGCGCCTTCGCCGGTAAGATCTTTTTCGTCAACATTTGCGATGTACAGAATTGGCTTCGCTGTCATCAGCCCCAATCCTCGAACAATCTTTGCTTCCTCTGGATTGAATACCAAAGTTCGCAGAAGATGCCCTGCGTTGGCGTGAACCGTACAACGCTTGATGACGTCAACTCGTAACGCGGCTTCCTTATCGCCACCGCGTGCCGCTCGTTCCGACTTTGGCAACGCGTTGACCAACGTTTCCATATCAGCAAGCAGCAATTCCATTTCGATGATCTCGATATCCGAAATCGGATTCACTCCACCAGTCACGTGAGTGATATCGTCATCGTCAAAACACCGCACAACCTGAAGAATGGCGTCGACTTCGCGAATATGGCTGAGGAACTTGTTCCCCAACCCTTCGCCCTTGCTGGCCCCCTCAACAATGCCCGCGATATCCACGAGTTTTAGGATTGCCGGAATTACTTTCTGAGGGGGAATGTACTTTGTGATTATGTCGAGACGTCGGTCCGGAACACTGACGATTCCTTCATTAGGCTCAATCGTGCAGAAGGGATAATTGGCGCTCTGTGCCGCTCCTGAACATGTCAAGGCGTTGAACAGAGTACTTTTGCCAACGTTTGGCAGACCGACAATTCCGGCTTCCATTTCACTTCATCCACGAGACACAAAGAAATTCGCCGGACTATTTCGGCGGCGGCAGATGTTAGCGTACGAAACCGCCGATAGAAAACGCGGACTCAGGCATTCCGAAGATTCGCTCATGACTTTGTCGGGAAAGCCAGCAAAAAGAAGCGGAGCGAGGCAGTTGAAACTGCAGGATCTGCTTAAACGGCTGCTGTGGGCTCAGAAGCAGACATCCACACAACAAAGAAGCAAACAGCCGAATTAGGTCCGGTTGCCTAAAACTGACTGCTGATTTTGTACACCTCGGAGCGGCAAAGTCTTCTGTGGGGCTATCGATTTAAAATCAACCGCACTCAATCCCCAGCATTACAGAATTCAAGCCGCTGCCGATACCCAACAGGGCGAGCTTTGTTCCCGCAGGCGGCGGGTCTTCCTGCAGCCCCATTGCTAATGCCATCGGCAATGCCGCCGCTCCGGTATTGCCAAAACGTTCTACCGTTGGAAAATCAAGATGGGGGTCCAATTGCAATGTTTCCAGCAGCAGTGTCCGGTGTTGCTTGCCCACCTGATGAGTAAAAACGCGGTCGACATCCTGATTATTCCAGCCGAGCACGTCCTTTGTTTTTTTCCATGTCCGTTCGGCCAATTGAATTCCAGCATGCAGCAACGCTTCAGAATCGGTTTCCATACGAGGACGGCTGTCGCCATGTACGTCGGCTTCAACTCCACCGGCACACAGGTTGTGCCTGGTAGAATCTGAAAGAAACGCTCCACCCAACAATCGATGATTGGTGCGACTCAGACTTTTGTGACATAGCACGACAGCCGCGCTTCCTGAACCAATTGTTAACGACGCGAAGGCCGACTTGATCGACTTGCGAGTCAGAGTTTTATCTTTCAGTAAACTGTCAATCGTCCCTTCGACAAGACCTCGACCGGTTTCAGTACCGACAACAATTCCCGCCTTGATCCGGCCGAGTTCGATCATGTCGGCGATCACCAGCATGCCATTCAGTAATCCAAGACACGCGTTGCTGACGTCCATGACCAGCGACTCATCCGGCAGACCGACTCCGGCATGAACTCCAGCAGCCGTCGCCGGCTCCATCTGATCTCGGCATACTGATCCGTGGATCAGCGCACCAAACTCTGAAGCAGGAATTCCAGCTCGCTCCAAAGCCATCTTCGCCGTTTGAACACTGATCTGGCCTGGCAATATTCCTCGATCATAGAACCGACGCTCCTGAATTCCGGTCATCAGTTCAAGTCGGCCGAAAGGCAGGCTCAATCGCTCATAAACCGGCGCAAGCCGCTGTTCAATATCGTCCGAAGAAACGATATGCGTCGGAGGATTATGAACAACGGCTTCTACGCAGACGTGCTGGTAACGCATGGCTGATTGGGCGGAACATTCGGCGGTGACGGTGAAATAAAAAACGCACTTCGCGGAGTCGCTAAGTGCGTTGAAATCATATCAGTTTTCTTGTTAGCGATCTTCGCTACACACCAGCCGCTCGTAAAGGATCGGTTGCTTCCAATCTTTGAGACAGCATCTGAATATCGTCCAGCAGGTTGCTGCGACGAACTTCGTCGACGGGCGTGGGGTCGCGCGTCTCCAACATAATCGACCGCCGAACATAACGGAGACCTTTCACCAACACATCTCGTTCGTGAGTTGTCAACTCAACCTGAAGAACATCATCCATCGCGTTTCATTCCCAATTTACGGGTTAGAGAAACGCATAAATGCGGGCACTTCCTGTTTCCGAATTCATGCAACTGCGGCAAGTGTACGCTGAGCAATTTCAAGGCTCAAGCAGTACATCGGTAAATTGAAGGTTCCGCCTGAAGCAGACGAGAATTACAACGCTTCAACCAAACGTGACGCTGTATCCAGATTTCCTAAAGTCCCATTATAACCGGAATTTCCACCGCAATTTGCCAGCAGGTGGGAAAAACTCAAACGGGGCGTGTCAACAGTTGGCTGAGTTGCCAAGCAATTCGACTCAAAAGTGACACCTGAATATTCCAAATACGGGTTAACACAGATGTCCAAAACCTTGAGCTTCGCCCTGAACGAAATTACCTGCCGGTCGCTCGCAAACTGCCGTTTCGATAGGCCTCAGCCATCGACTTGGGAATTTCTGCTTCAGCCAGAACAACTTCCGCCTGATGTTCCTGGGTCAGTGCTTTCATTTCCTGCTCGCGAGCAACCGCCTGAGCTCGTCGCTCTTCCGCTTTGGCTCGCGCAATACGAACGTCAGCCTCGGCCTGGTCCGCCTGCAGTCGAGCACCCACGTTGTCTCCGACGTCAATGTCAGCGATGTCAATCGAAACGATCTCATACGCCGTTTGTGAATCCAGACCTTTGTCCAGCACAGTCTTGGCGATCAACATCGGATTTGCCAAGACCTCTTTATGAGTCTGGCAGGATCCGATGGCCGAAACAATTCCTTCTCCCACTCGAGCAATAATTGTTTCTTCCGTCGCACCACCAATCAACTGCCCCAAATTAGTTCGCACCGTTACGCGAGCTCGAGCCTTAAGCTGAATACCGTCGCGAGCCACACCATCCAGAGTCGAACGTCCGTGTCGAGATGAATCAGGACAGTCAATAACCTTCGTCTTCACGCTGGTCTGAACCGCTTCCATAACATTTCGACCGGCAAGGTCGATGGCTGCCGCAGTGTTCCAGTCAAGATCGATTTTTGCTCGGTGAGCAGCCACCAATGAGCGGACAACAATGGGAACGTTACCGCCAGCCAAATAATGAGATTCCATCGCATTGGTGCTGATATTTTTCAAGCCCGCCTGAACAGACATGATTCGAGAATCAACAATGACCTGAGGATTCACTTTTTTCAACTTCATCACAACCATCTGCAACGGACCAACCATCGCTCCCGACATAAATGCCCGAAACCAAAGTGCAGCAACAGAAGCGAACATACCCAGAAATATCAACAGGCATAAGCCGAACACGGCAAGAAAGCAGATCAACAGAACCGAAAGAAATGTGCCCTGAGCGAAAAGCAAAGTCGAATCGACGAGATGCATGGACGCGTCCTCTTTTAGATTACAGTGTTTTTTACCTAGAGCCATTGTACGGTGACCGAATGCGTTTTCGCAACTTATCGCGGCTGCAACTGCAACATTGCGGCACCAACTCTGGTACACCGCGGCCCGAAGTTGCCTGGCTGCACACAGTTGCACAGTCGCCCGGACTGAGTACGATCAGGCACCGGTTGAACCGTGCCTGATGGCAACGAGCCTCATCCCGTAATGGATTACAAATTTTCCGAATTTCCAGCAAACTCAATTGAATCAAACGAAACGCTGCAAAAATGAGCATTGAAGCACGCATTCAGGATCTCAACCTGGCTCTTCCTGAAGCCCCGGCCGCCGCAGGTACCTACAGCCCGGTGATTATCGTAGACAATTTGGCATATGTGTCCGGACAGGGCCCCGTGGGCGCAGATGGCAAATGGCTGACCGGAAAAATCGGCGAAGAGTTGACGGAAGAAGAAGGCATCGCGGCCGCACGAGTTGTCGGACTCACCATGCTGGCAACAATGAAGGCTCAACTGGGAAGCCTGGATCGTGTGAAAAGAATTATTAAGGTTCTGGGAATGGTCAACTGCACGACCGACTTCAAGAACCACCCCAAAGTCATCAATGGGTTCAGCGACCTAATGGTTGAAATCTGGGGCGAAAATGGCCGAGCAGCCCGCAGCGCAGTTGGCATGGGTTCACTGCCCGGAAACATCCCCGTTGAAGTGGAAGCCATCGTGGAACTGACAGAGTAGCAGACGTTGACAACGCCCTGCTCAGGGCACTGAAGCAATTAGCAGCGACGCAACACTTTGGGGTTAACAACATTCTGAGGCGTTCCATTCAGAAACGCCTCTATGTTCTCTACGCATCCCAATGTCAACACGTCCAGCCCGTCCGGTGTCTGATCGGCGCTGTGAGGAGTGAGTACTGCATTGCGGCAACCCAGCAGCGGATGCTCGTTCGTGATGGGTTCGTGATCGAACACATCCACACCCGCTCCGAACAGATGTTCGCCGTTCAACGAATTCACCAGAGCCGCAGTGTCCACAACTGCGGCCCTGGCCGTGTTTATGAGAATGCAGCCACGTTTCATCTGCCGCAATTGCGACTCACCGATTAACCCACGAGTCTGGTCAGACAATCGAACATGCACGCTGATCACATCCGAAGTATTCAACACTTCATCAAGCGGCAGATATTGGAACCCGAGCAACTCAGCCTTCGCAAAGTCCGGGTGAAATGACCACGCAACAACATCCATACCAATAGCTCGGCATAATCGAATCATTTCGCGGCCAATATTTCCAGTGCCAATAATGCCGATTCGCTTGCCAGTCAGCGACAACCCCAGTTCAGACGACCACCGCCCTGCCCTGAGTTGTTCGGTCATTGAAGCTACTCGACGCGACACCGACAACATCAGAGCCAGAGCATGTTCCGCAACGATCGTTGCCGTGCGCCCCGGAATATTACTGACCACAACTCCCTGCCGCGTTGCGGCGTCGAGGTCGATCGTATCGAAACCAATTCCACATACCGCAATCATTTTCAGCTGCGGCAGATCAGCCAACAACTCAGCGGAAACCCGAACAGCGCTTCGCGAATTCAACAGAATATCCGCAGGTCTTAAACGCTGTAACATTTCCGCAGCGTCTGAAGGACGGTTCGCGAACAGACGCACATCGGCAATCGTCCGCAGCTGCATGAGATATTCGGAACGCTCCACCAGTGGAGGGTCATCCGCAGGAATAACAACGACAGGTCGCTCGTTCACGCTATTGTCCAAATCAAATTCACCAACACACTAACCGTTCGACTTTGTACCGGAGTGTTTTGAAAAGCAGCCACCTAGAAACAGGACGCGAACAATCGTGCTACCCGACAGCAACACACCGAAAACGTAGGCGACCCGAAAGCACATGTGACCTGGCCCGGGCTCAAACAAAGACAGAAATCCGAAACAACTGAATACCAGAACCGGGATCAGAAGAACAAGGCCTGCCAACCGCATGAAGTCGTGACAACGCAAATGACACACAAACAGCAACCACAGCGGCACAACTGCAGCACTCATAAAAACGGCCTTTCGATGAACAACACCGAACCAGAGTAAGCTCCGACAGAACTACAATTAAGTGCAACGCGCACGCCGAAGCTTAAGTCTCGCCTTTAGTCTAAGTCTGCAGTCAGCTGTAGCGTTTCACCAAACACTGTTCGTGACCACAGGTTTGCAACGTCATCGTCCATAAATGCGAATCTGATCGAAGTCGTTCATGTCGTCGAAAGAGCCAATACCGATACGTCCCTTTTCGAACGTCTTATCGGTGACTTCCATGTAAGGCGTCTTCATGTCCTCGAAGTAGACCTGGATACTTCCTGCGGTTGAATCCCGTATCAGCTTAACCTGGTGCCATGTCTCGTTTTTCCATGGTGTCAGATTCTCGTTCTTCGTCAGAGCCAATCGTGGAGCATCGTTTACGATCATAATCTGCCCGCTGTGAGGATCCGGTTTTGCTCCTAGATGGCAGTAGTAAAAGTGAGTCGGATCGGTGTGGCAAAAAAAAACGCAGCAGTCGCGATGGTTGCCTGTGTCGTTTGTGCTCTTAACCTTAAACGTGATAACGAAATCCGACAATTCAAGGTCCTTCACCAACGCAATATTGTGTGGACTTCGAACCTTGGGAGTGTAGTCGCTTGTTCGTTTATTGAGCCCAAAAACGTTGTTGCCTTCAACCTCTCGCAGTGTCCAGGCTTTGTCGTCGGTTAACTCCCATCGATCATGGCCCGCATTAAAGTCTTCGCTGAAGACCAAAGGAAGATCAGTCACCACGGCATCATCAGCAAGCACCGCGGAATTGAAAGAAAAACAAACCAATAGACAAAAGACTTTTCCCATCGCCGTGCGTACTCCCGCTTAATTTATTGCCGAATCCCAAAACGGTCACTGTGTTCAACAGTGTAAACACGGCTCAAAGGATTAGAAAGCCGCAGCGATTCCAGAGCGAAATCTGATCGGCTGTACCCAACTTGAAATTCCGGTTTCGAGATCCTCAATTCAGCAGATCGAGAATCAACCACGATCCGGTCGTTCCATTGGCGGACAGGTGTACAATTAGCCCGAACTGGTTGCGTCCGCCGTGGGTGATCCCCGTTGGATTCTGGCCGGAAACTCCCCTGCCACCGAACATCTATTGGTCAATCCAGCAATGTCCATCGCACAACCCAACGAGTCTATTGCATCTATCGTCTTGCACGAAACTCAGTCTCTTCGTGAACGACTGCTAAAACACGAATTGTACAACGCGATTCAAACTTCGTCTGATCTGCAGATCTTTATGCAGCATCACGTGTTTGCAGTTTTCGATTTCATGTGGTTACTTAAGAGACTGCAACAGGAGATCTGCGGATGTAACGTGCCATGGTTGCCACCACGTGATCCTCAGCTGACACGGTTTGTCAATGAAATTGTCCTTGGCGAAGAATCTGATGAAGACGGCGAGGGGAACTTCAGCTGCCACTTCAACATCTATCTGTCAGCCATGGACGACGTGCTGGCCCCCACGACAGCAATCAATAATTTTGTCGAAAACCTTCGACGCGGCCAGACCGTATCTGTGGCTCTTGAGCAGGCTCAGATACCCGAGACAGTGAAGCGTTTCGTTTCGTTTAATCACGAGCTTGCTGTAAATGGATCGGCTTCTGAAGTTGCCGCAGCATTTTGCTTTGGCCGTGAAGACATTATTCCGGACATGTTTCAGAGGCTGTTGAGCGGATTCAAGTCTGCGGGAATGACCGCTCCTCGTCTGCAACATTACATAGAACGCCACATCGAGCTGGATGGCGATCACCATGGACCGCTGTCTCACGCACTAGTGAATCGAGTTTGCGGAACTTCAGAACTTAGCGTTCAGGAAGCAATCATCGCAGCACAGAACTCCATCACTCACCGAATCGCTTTGTGGGACGGAATATTAGACGAACTGCAGACCCGCTAAAGCCTGGTATTCCTCTGACGTGCTTTCTTTTCCGGACACGCCGATCGGACTCAGCTTATTCGGCAGAGCTGATTTCCGGTGTCACCACTGGTTGATCCAGTGGATCGTTCATGGAAAAATATGAACCATCCATACGGCCCGAAGATTCCTGATAGTTCATTCGCCACAGACGATGCGGCTGCAATTCGTGTAGCAGCCCCTGGCAACCAGTTGACGTCATTAGCAACAGGCTAAGGCAGATAAGGCGTTTCATAATTCAGCTGTCCGTGAAGTTTCGCAGCGAAGTCTTGCCGTTCGCTGGCAAATTGAACGGAAATTGTCGACGATTGCAGTTCAGCAAAGCGGAAAAATATTCATTTGCTGATGCAGACTAGCCCGCTTTGCTTCTCGCCAGAACACGAATGAATGGCCCAAACGCTTTCCGTCTGAGCTCATTTCACACGCCTCAACCATTTCCTGCAGATCCTGCCGAAGATTGGAGTCTTTTATGCTGAATCGACTGCTAGTGGTCGCCTTTACCACGACGCTTGCTGCCTGCTGTTCGCTAACTGACACAGCAACGGCTCAGAACGCCGGTGGCGAAACAAAACAATTCCCCTCCATTCCCGCAAAGATCGACCTGCAGGATGGTGACACGTTTGTCTTTCTTGGCGACAGCATTACTCATCAGCGCTTGTACACGCAGTACGTGGAAGACTTCTTTTACCAGAGATTTCCAGAACGCCGAATTCACTTTCATAACGCAGGCATCGGTGGGGCGCGAGCATGGGACGCACTGGCTCGAGTCAGCCGAGACGTGATCGATTACAAGCCGCGTTACGTAAGCATTCTGCTGGGTATGAACGATGGCAGCTATCAACCATTCAACCCGGAAATCTTCACAACGTATCAGGATGACATGACTGAACTGGTTGCGAAAATTCGCGAAAGCGGAGCGACCCCCGTGCTGATGTCGCCGACGATGTTTGATTCTCGCGCGGCCCGGCTACGCCAGAATCCTCAACGACCACGACCGCCGGAAATGTTGTCACAGTACAACAGCGTGCTGGCTTATTATGGTCGATGGTTGCAGGACGTTGCTGTTGAATCCGGGCTCAGCTATGTAGACATGTTTGGCCCACTGAATGACCTGACTCTCGAAGCACGAGAAAACGAGCCGACCTTCACCATGATTAAAGATGCCGTCCATCCTGATCCGCCGGGACAGGTTGTAATGGCCTTTTCCATGATCGATGACCTTGGCCTGCGAAGTCCGTTATCGAACATTCGCATTCAGCCAGTGGCAAACGGTTCATTGAAAGCCTTCCCCGTCGGCGGCAAAGTCGAAAATCTGAAGAAGACAGATACAGGCATTGAATTCGACTGGACAGCAAAGGGACTGCCATGGGTGTTGCCGGAAGAAGCTCAACCCGGTGCCAGACTATTACACCTTGGACACAAAGCCAGCAAAGAAGGACTTGAAGTACACGGTCTGGAAAGCGGCAACTATGAACTTGTGATTGACGATGTCGTTGTCGGATCCTTCACCAACGTCGCTCTGTCACGCCACATTGAACTGCAGGAAAACGACAGGACACCGCAGTACCAACAGGCTCTCAATGTCGCGATGCTGAACAAACAGAAGAACGAGGGCCCCGTAAAGTCACTTCGCGATGGTTGGCGATTATTCCAATCGTGGGCTCGACATTCGCGAGAACTTGGCAGTCAGCCCAACAACAAGGAACTGGAAGCAGTCACGGCAAAGGAACGAATACAATTGCAGGGACTGGAAGAAAATATCCAGAATGCCGAAGCGGCGGCTGAAGAAATCGAAAATGAAATCTATAAAGTGAACCAACCGGTCACTCGGCACTATACGATTCGCAAGGTGCAGTAGCGTTAGGTTAACTATCACCTACGGACTTGCCTGCCCGAACCAATCCGGTTCAGGCAAGCCGAAAGCCAGCCCCCCCCCAAAAAAAACTCAAGACGTAAAATTGTTCCCCTGGAGAGTCTTTCATGAAAATCGTTGCAGTTGCCCTCATAGCGGCATTTCTCACTGTTTGCGTCCAGGCCGACCAGATTGACATTCTGAAATCTGTCGGTGACTTTTCAAAAGGCACAGCAGAAGCTCGAAAGGCAAGTGAAGCTCTTGTGAACGGCGGGGCAAAAAACCTGCTACCCGTCCTGAAAGCGTTTCAAGACAGTTCGCTACTTGCCAGTAACTGGCTTCGCGGAACGTTTGAATCGATCGCCGATGCAGAAATCAAATCGGGTCGTTCGCTGCCTAAAGACGAACTTGTGGCATTCGTAAAGACAACTACAGAATCGCCTGCTGCTCGCCGACTAGCTTATGAGTGGCTGCTGAAACGCAGCCCTCAACTGGAAGATGAACTCATCCCCACAATGCTGCTCGATCCCAGCCCGGAGTTTCGCCGCGATGCTGTTCAGCGGCTACTAAACGCAGCGGAAGTGGCTGAAGGAAATGACGCCACGGCAGCTTATCGCAAAGCACTGAAAGGTGCCGTGCACGAAGATCATGTCAAGAAGATTGCAAAAGCACTTCGAGATGCGGGCGATGAAATTAACATCCAAAAACACTTCGGCTTTCTGGCGGAATGGAAGATTATTGGCCCCTTCGATAATAAAGACATGAAGGGCTTTCCGGTTGCTTATGAACCGGAAAAAAATATCGACCTAACCGCCGAATATGATGGCCAGCTGGAAAAAGTCAAATGGCAGGCATTATCCACCGAAGACGATTACGGCACAGTCGATATCGGCAAACAGCTTGAAAACTACAAGGGCTCGCTGATGTATGCCACCACAACCTATAACAGCTCCAGGGATCAGTCGGTCGAAATGCGTCTGGGCACTCCCAACGCATGGAAGCTGTGGGTCAATGGTGAACTTAAGTTTGAACGAGAAGAATACCATCGCGGCACGCGAATGGATCAATACAAGGTGCCCGTAACACTGAAAGCCGGCCCCAACACAATCCTGATCAAGGTGTGCCAGAACGAACAGGATCAGCCGTGGGCGCAGGATTATCAGTTCCAGCTGCGAGTCTGTGACAGCACAGGCTCAGCCGTTCTTCCATCTGACAAGTCTGCAAAACGCGAAAACGCGACTGGAGTCAACCGATGAAACGTCTATCACTTATTGCATTAATTCTAGTTGCATCGAGCCTAAACGCAGACGCGGGCGACTGGCGACAGTTCCGAGGCAACCTTGGCAATTCAGTGGCTGAAGGTGAAAACCTGCCCACCGAACTAAGCGGAGGCAACATTGCCTGGAAAGTCGAATTGTCGGGTCGTGGTGTTTCCAGCCCGATCGCAGTGAAAGGCCAGATTCTGCTGACCGCAAGTTCGGGATATGCTCAGGATCGACTGCATGTCATGAGCTTTGATGCGGCCACAGGCGAACTGCAATGGGATCGTCAGTTTGAGGCAACCGGACGCACCGGCTGCCACGAAAAAATGTGCGTCGCCACACCAACTCCTGCCAGCGATGGAGAACGCGTATTTGCTTTCTATTCCAGCAACGATCTGATTTGCACAGATATGGCTGGCAACCTGCAGTGGTATCGCGGCCTCGGTTCAGAATATCCCAATGCAAGCAACAGTCTGGGCATGTCGTCGTCGCTGATCATCATTGGCACAACCGTTGTTGCTCAGGTCGAAAGTGATGCGGAAGCATTTGCGATCGGTGTCGACGCAGAAACCGGAGAAACCAAATGGAAAATCGACCGGCCTCGCAAAGCTAACTGGACGTCCCCCACCATTCTGCCTGCGACAGACAGCAGCCCTGCTCTGGCTCTGCTGCAGTCATCAAAAGGACTTGCGGGTGTTGACCCTGAAACGGGAACAGTTGTATGGGAATTTTCTGACGGGGCATCGACAATCCCATCTTCATCTGTAATTGATGGCACGATCTTTATTCCTTCCAACGGTCTTACTACTGTCAAACCGGCCGCCGATGGCAAGTCGCTGGAACAGGTTTGGAATTCATCCAACCTGTCACCTTCAACTCCAAGTCCCGTCGCTCTGAACGGCCTGACGTTTACCGTCAATTCGGCCGGAGCTCTTTCAGCAGGCAGCATTGAAACGGGTGAACGCGTCTGGCAACTGCGACTGAAAGGACCATTCAGCGGCACTCCGGTTGTATCCAACGGTCACTTGTTCTTCTTCAATGAAAACGGCCTTGCGTTTGTCGTCAAGCCGTCCGCTGACAAAGGCGAGATCGTGTCTGAACTGGATCTTGGCGAAACAATCCTATGCAGCCCCGCCGCTTCCAACAACGCGTTGTTCATTCGCAGCGATGGACATCTGTGGAAGTTTTCGGAACAGTTTTAGCCCCAGGCAGAAAGCCGCTGCGTCCTTTTTGACAAATACTCTCAGACGTTCGGCTTTCCCGTTTCTGCGTTGATCAGGTTCATGTCACACTTCAACATTGCGTTTGCCATCGGCGTCGGGGGCTTCATTGGAGCCCTCGCCCGATTTTACATTTCGGGATTTGTAACGAGGTCCGCCGGGGACGATTTTAGTTTTTCCGGAACTATGACCGTCAACCTGATTGGCTGCTTTGCCATTGGTGTGCTTGTCACCATCGCTGCCAGACCAAACCATTTATCGCCAGCGATGGAAAAGTGTCTAATCACCGGCATGCTGGGATCTCTGACTACATTTTCGACCTTTGCTCTCGATTCACTGAATCTGCTGCAGGCTGGCCATGTGGGCGCTGCCATTGCAAACATGAGTATTAATCTGTTCGCCGGACTGTTGCTGGTTTGGCTGGGCATGCTGCTGGCCGGAACGTTGCTGGCCGATTCTTCAACTGCCAACTGACCGCTGCGCCGCAATGGAACAAACTGAACATTCGATGGCGGAAGGCCAGACTCCCAGCCGCAAAAACCTGCCGGGAAGTTTTCGCGAACTATTCGTCGTCTCTGTACCGCTCATTATCAGCGCGGGATCTCATTCGTTGATGAGCGTTGCTGACCGAGTAATGCTGGCTGGCTATTCGCCATCATCGCCAACGGGAGCAACGTCGCTCGATATCATTGCTGCAGTAACACCGGCGTCTATGCTGCACTGGACGGCAGTCTGTGTTCCTCTGGGCACAATCCTGTACGCCAACACGTTTATTTCACAGTTCGATGGAGCTGGAAAAACACGAGAACTCACGGCGTCGCTGTGGCAGGCCGTCTGGCTGGCAATCGTTTCCGGTCTATTGATTACGCTGTTCATTCCGTATTCTCATTCGTTGTTTACCTTCGCGAATCACACAGAAAGTGTCGTCGCACAGGAAACGGCCTACTTCGACACTCTTTGCATGGGCAGTGTGTTGTTGCTTGTATCAAACGCCTTCAGCTGTTTCTTCAGCGGACGCCAGAAAACTGCCGTCGTGATGTGCGTGAACATGATCAGCGTGATCATCAATATCGTTTTCGACTACGGACTGATCTTTGGCAACTGGGGCCTGCCGGAACTTGGCATCACCGGAGCCGCCATCGCGACGTTACTGGCCAGGGGCTGCGACATTTTGATGTACATCGTGCTTCTGCGAAAGGACGGCCTCAGAAACAGGTTCCCTTTCAGAAGTACATGGAAGCCTGACCGTGATCTGATGCGAAAGTATCTTCGATACGGCTTTCCCAGCGGCCTGCATTACTTTGTGGACAATTCCGGATTCCTGTTTTTCCTGCTCATTGTGGGCAGCCTGAACCGAGACGCGATGGCCGCGACAAACCTGGCTTTTAGCGTGAACAGCCTGATCTTCATCCCGTTGCTGGGATTCGGCACAGCCGTACAGACGCTCGTCGGACACCACATCGGAGCGGGCTTGCAGTCCGCCGCCACCCGCACAACATGGAACGCCATCCGCATGGGAATTGTCTGGACAGGGGCTGCGGCGATCCTGCTTGTATTTTTCCCCGAAGTCAGCCTGATGCCTTTTCTAACATTCACAGCGACGCCAACCAGCGAAGTCCAATCCGTTGAATCCGTCCTGCCGATTGCCGCAACACTCCTGAAGTTTGTGGCCGTCTATTCCATATTTGACGCGATGGCAGTCGTATTTGCATCCGCACTGCGTGGCGCTGGAGACACTTTGTTTCCCATGCTGATAACAATGTGCTCCAGCTGGTTTGTCATGACACTTCCCGCGTGGATTATCGTAAGATCAGAAGGAGCGACTGTGCAGAAACTCTGGCTGGCCTGCACGGCTCATATCCTGCTAATGGGGACCGCAATGCTGCTGCGTTTTCTTTCAGGAAAATGGAAACATATCAAGATCACATAACCAGCCTCAGTTGCGACTGACTGGATGGCTGGCCCCGATTGATAATCCGAAACCTGAAAACATAATGAACGAATCCTACGCAGAACTCTGGGACCTTGACCCAAATACGACTTACCTTAATCACGGATCGTTCGGCCCGTCACCGATCGAAGTTCGCCGTATCCGCGAAGACTGGTCACTGCAGCTCGAACGGCAACCAATGCGATTTCTTTGTCAGCAGATGGAAACACAACTTGCCGACACAGCCGAACAATTGGCAAACTTTCTGCATACAAAGCCCGCACGACTGGCACTGATTGACAACGCGACGATTGCTATGAACATCGTGGCCGAAAGCGTTGAACTGCAGGCTGGTGATGAAGTTCTGTTTACCGATCACGAGTACGGCGCTGTTCGAAATATCTGGCAACGCAAATGCCAATCGACCGGAGCAAAGATTGTTACCGCTCAACTTCCCTTCCCGTTAAATGACGAAGGCACACTATCGGCCATTGGCAACGCGATAACAGAACGCACTCGAATCATCGTCATCAGCCACGTCACTTCGCCAACGGCCGCAATTCTGCCGGTTCAGCGAGTTTGCCAGCTGGCCAGACAACGCGGAATCCTAACCGCCATTGATGGCCCGCATGCAATCGCGATGCTGGACCTGCATCTGGACGATATCGGGTGCGACTATTACTGTGCCAGTTGTCATAAGTGGCTGTGTGCTCCGTTTGGCAGCGGCTTTCTGTGGGTCCACCCAAAACATCACAACAAAATCCAGTGCCCGATCGTCAGCTGGGGAGGATCCATCGCGGGACACGCTCCACTCTGGCAGGATCGAACCAACTGGCTGGGCACGCGAGATCCAGCACCACTGATTTCCATTTCCGCGGCCATCGCCTTCTTTAAGCGAATCGGCCTGAACACATTTCGCGAACACGCTCATCAGTTGATCTGCCACGCTCGCAAAGAACTGCTGGCAATCGATGGCATCGGCCCATTCTGTACGGCGACGGAACAGGATGTCATCAGCATGTGCGCCGTCGAACTGCCTCAACCAGCCAACTGGCAACCTGGGTATCACGGCCACCCCGATCCGCTGCAAATCGAACTCCGTGAGCAACATGGTATTGAGACACCGGTGGCCTCATGGAACGGAAAAAGGTTTCTGCGAGTCTCCGCACATCTATATAATTCGATCGCACACATCGACAAACTGCTGGGCGCCGTCCGAGCATCGCCGCATCTGAGATAGCGCAGCAAAAAGTCCCAGCCTGTCAGCAGGACCGGGACTCAGATGCAGATTTAAACGGTTCGATGTTTGCGAACTACTTCGACAATTCTTCTTCCAGCAATGTGATAACTTCCGGAGCGTCCGGCTTAGTGCGAGTCTTGAATCGAGCGGCTACTTTTCCATCTTTGCCGACGATGAACTTTTCGAAATTCCAGCCTATGTTACTGTGATCATCAGCCTGAGACTTCAACATTTCGTATAGAGGCGTCTGCCCGTCGCCATTCACGTCAACCTTTTCGAACATTGGAAACTTAACGCTGTACTTGCTCGAACAGAACTCGCGAATGTCTTTTGAGCTGCCTGGTTCCTGAGAACCAAACTGGTTGCATGGAAATCCCATTACAATAAGGCCCTTTTCTGAATACTTTTGGTGCAAAGCCTGCAGCTGTTCGTATTGAGGAGTTGCCCCACAGGCACTCGCTACGTTCACAACCAGCAACACTTTGCCTTTGTATTTTAACATATCAACTTCTTCGCCTTCCAGAGACTTCAATTTGAAGTCATGCACCGTTTCAGGTGCTTTCTTTTCCGGAGCATCTTCTGCCATGACGTTTATTCCCGACATAAACAAAGCGGTCAATACCACCAGGCTAAACAGTCTCATTTGGAATCCTTGTGTGTTTTCAAAATACCGGACAAAACCAACGCGCGACACTACAATTAGCGGCTGAGGCAGGCTGGCAAAAAACAACCAGAGTGCTTTCAGTAACTATTCTGGTCGGATCGGTCGATTCGGCAAGTCCACCGTCCTCATTTTGTTCGCTCAGATTCCAATGTCTTCACGCTGGGCCGAAAACCAGAGCATGATGGCCCGTCGCTTTTTTCTGGCGACGATAGCTCAGGCCGCGATTTGCATTGCCCTGGCATGGGGATTGGCGTTAATTTTCAAAGCACCACCACCCAGCGAACGACTTCGGTTGCCAACCGCTTTTCAGTTCAGCACGCTGTTTTTGCTACTTGGAAGCTGGTTTCTGCACGCTGGCTGGAATCAGGTGAAGGTGGAACGTCAGCCGGAATTTCGCCGTTCGCTGTTACTGGCTCTGACGTTCGCCGTGCTGTTTGTCGGTGTACAGTCGTATGGGCTCTGGAGTTTCGTAAACGGAACCAAAGACTTCCAGAACCCTCAGATGAACACGCACGGCTTTGTATTCATGTTCACGACACTACACGCAATGCACTTTCTGATCGCCCAATCTGTGCTGCTGTGGATCACACTGGCCGCCTTCTGCGATCGATACGATCACGAATACTATTTCGGAGTCACCGTCGCGATGTGGTTCTGGCATGCTCTGGGAATTGCCTGGCTTGCCATTCTGTGTGTGTTTTCAATCGCGGCCTGAGTTCCCCGGGACGAAAGCGCATACACCGGTGACTCGCGCCGCCGGTATCATACGCTCTGCACTGACAAAGCCGCCCGAACGAACACAACGTCCCGAACTCGGAACGTTAAGCTCTCGATCAACCTATAAGGGTTCAATGCGTTTGTTTGCCGACTTGCCGATAACCGGAATCATGGCACCCAAAATGATGATGGCTTGCAGAGCAATAAACACCACCAGCGCCAGCAACCGACCTTCCGTGAAACCATAAGTGTGCAGACCTGCTTTCAGCTCGTTCACACCAAACCAGGACCAGGCTGTCACAATATTGCCAAACATCGCTAGCACTGCCGTGCCATAGTCCTTCACCATTTTGTCCCAGCGAGCGTGCAAGATCACTGCATTCCACATCACGATCAACATCGCTCCGTTTTCTTTCGGATCCCATCCCCAAAATCGCCCCCACGAATCGTCGGCCCAAAGACCGCCGAGTACCGTACCGACTAGGCTAAAAAACAGCGCAAAGCACAGAACGCCATAAATCATCTTGCCGAGTTTTGGCAGATCCGCACGGGCCTTTTCCGAACTGAAGTTGGCCATCAGGCAATAGGCGATCGCCATCGCACCCGCCAAAAACGTGGCAGCGTAACCCAGCGTAATACAAACCACGTGAGTCGCCAGCCAGAATGTCGTATCAAGCACGGCCTGCATTACGCCCATGGTGTCGCCTTCGTCGCGAGCCAGATAGTGAGCGATCACCAATGTCCCGCAACCGACAGACGCTCCCAGAATATTGCCGATACCGTTTCGCAGCAGGCGTTCGACTATGAACGATGCTCCGACAACAGCCCAGCCGATGAAGATGGCTGAAGAATACAAATTCGTCACCGGCGGTCGCCCGGAAATGTGCATTCGCATCAGCAACGCCACGGTATGCACCACAAAGGCCAACCCCATCAGCCAAAAACCAGTTCGACGAAGCGTCTTCGGCCAGACAATCCAGCTAAGAAACGACAGAATCAGAACCGGCATGTACAGATAAATCGCCTTCATGAATGGTTCAAAGAAGTTGAAGAATGCTTCTTCACTAACCAGTGAAGCATCCATGTGCAGCAGCTTATTTGATGCCAGGTATTCTCTATAGCTCTTGACGCTGCCGTTAAACGAAGTCACATCACCCATCTGCCAGCCAGTCAGTATGTCGACCATCGATTTTGTACCCTGCTCGAAGGTCGACGATTCGTCCGCATTGTAAATCAGTCCGTCCGCTCGCTCTTCGAGATCATCCAATACAACCTGCACAAGTTCCTGATTCATTTTTGAAGCCAGAGCACCCTCGTCTTCTCCAGAAACGCTCTGCAATCGAGCACGAATTTGATCCAGTCGCTTATCACCGGGACGCTGCTGAAGTGCTTCAAACACCTGAAATGTGTCAGCAGACATTCGCTCTGCCGCAATCTTCTGAAAGTCGCCGTCCAGCAATCCCGCCAGCATTTCATCAGTCGTGGCACCGGCTTCTGCAGCTCCGATGATGCCCAGCACGCGTTTCAGGAACGGATCTGAAATCGATGCCGCCGCATCCTGTGCTC
This sequence comes from Fuerstiella sp., assembly GCA_041689795.1. GTDB lineage: Bacteria > Planctomycetota > Planctomycetia > Planctomycetales > Planctomycetaceae > Fuerstiella. The sequence goes on from JBDNFN010000256.1 coordinate 34,425, forward strand.
GCTTCTTCACAGCGTCGGCTTCCATCGGAACGCCCGCCACTTTTGCTGAATCTTCCAGCGTAGACTTCAGGATCGCCACACTTCCGGCCACCGCATCGACGACAATTTTTCGCGGCAGTTTCGTTTCGATATAACTCGCCGCTTCTTCGCGACTGGTGACGCCAGCATTGCGAAACTCCAACGCGACGTTGCTGATGGCACTCGCCGCAATCAAAGTTTCCCATGATCGTTGTTCATTTTCAGAACCAGTGGGCACCGCCATAATGGCGGGGCTGTCTCCCAGGCGATCCAGAACCCACCATGCCTTCACCATCGAATCCAGCATGCCTTCGGAATCACGAACAAGAAATATGTTCTGCAGCGAATCAACGCGGCTAACCGTTCTGAACAAAGCAACAACACGTCGTTCCAGCTGAGTCATCCGATGCTGTTGTTCCTGCATCTCCAGCTTCAAACCATCCGTATTGATCTTCTCAAGTTCTTTCAGATTCTGCTGAATTTCCTCAACCGAATACGCCAGCCCGGCACGTTTTTCGAGACCCAGCAAAGACAACACCTGATCGTCCTCAATCTTGATCACGCGATGTCGCTTAGCCAGATCAGGACGAGCCACAACGTCTAAAAACCAACGTACGGCCGGCATCCGAGTAATCATCGCATCGCGCAGACGCTCTTCAACAGCTTCGCGCCCTGATGCCGTAAGCTCTTCTACTTTCGTAATCCATTCGTTGTACTCACCAGAAAACCCCTCAAGCGATTCTCGCTTCACCGATGGCCAGTATTTGACAACTCGATCAACAATCTGTTCGTGCTTCTTCGGATGATCAAGTTCGGCAGCACTCAGTTCACCTTTGAAGGTCGACTTATGAGATGCCATCAGCAGTTCTGTACGAGCAAACGAATCGATCGGCTGGGCCCTGCCCTTCCAGGCAACCGGAACCTGAGCAAACCCGTACAAATTCATCGAATCTGCGTCTTCCTTTGGAGGACTAGCTTTGCTTCCCAGCCACAATGCACTCAGCAGAACAATCCAGATGGGCACAACAATCGACCACGACTTACGTGCCTTGTTACCAACAACAATGCCAGCCAAAGGTCCTAAGAAAATCGTCGTAAGCAATACGCCCCAGTCGAAAGCATCATCGCCCGATGGCGCAGTCGTGCCCAAAGTATTCACTGCAGCTGATTTGCGAATACCAGCAGGCATGTTTGACGGAATAGCCGATTCAGTAACACCCGCCGTTTGCACAGAAGGTCTATCAAACCGAGACAGGTATCGCCCCAGAGTCAAACCAAACTGTGCGAACATGCCGACCGCCACAATCATGCAGGCAATATAAGGCAACATCCACCCGGTATTGCGAACGACCGACAACGTGGTCATTTCAGTGCCGTCCGGCAATTCGTTGTAGCCAGACTGATAGAAGGTTTCGCCCTTGTAGCGCAACGGGTTGTTCATCCACAACGCAAACTCATCGGACTCCCCCGTCTCGTTGTCGCGGATCACAATCTGCGAACGATAGTCACGAGGAGTCGCCGTGCCGACGTAGTTTGTGCGGCTAACGTCCAGCAATTCGACTTCGTAGTCTTTATAATTCCGCTGGAACCTAAGATAGAACTGATATTCTTTGTTGTCGACGGTCGCCTGTTCGGCAATCGGCACCGTTCTGGTTTCGCTGATATCCTGAGAACACAGCAATGAATTCAGTTCCTGACCAGTAGAGCGGTCCAGCAGGACAATCTGAATTGAACTCATATCATGAGCATCATCCATTCCAGTGACAGGATCCACTTCAACTGAAGTCGCAAACGAACCCAATCCGGTAGACGCGGCCTCTTCGCCAGGCAGAATTGAACGCAGACGGCTGTTGCGAAGAAACGTGTCCACGCGAATCACAAACGGAAGCGATTCAACGTCAATCAATTTGGCTGCCGGATCTTCGGCCTTCGCTGCATTCACCAAATGAATTTCAGAAATCGCTACCACGTGATCTTTGCCGTCCATGCGGTGCACGACAGCCAGCTCACGTTCTCGAGTATCACGCATAAAAGAAGACGTTTCGCCTTCCTTCAACGCCAGCATGTTTTCCTTTGCTGTAATTCCCACCTGCAATTCGCTAAACATCAGCAGGGCCACCCCGATATGCAACACAACAATGCCACCACGTTTCGCAAACAGCAGATTCGAACCGATCAGAATCACGATCGCACAGGCAAGTCCTTTCAGAAGTTGCCACAGGATCCGCATCGATGACAGGTTCAACCGAGCTTCCTCGCCGCCAATCACAAAGTAGGCCAGCACGCCTCCCAGCAAAACACCAATTGAACCCATCAAAACGCGTTCAGGCTTTGACATACCTGACTTCATTAACGCAGATGCCACCGGCAATACCCCAGCGACGCCCATCACGCCTAACATCAAATACCAGACCCGAACAGGAGACAGCAGCGTGGCACCGTACTCAACGCCCGTCTGCTGATTCCCCGTCCAGACAACCAATCCGGTCAACAATGCGCCGATTCCCATGATGCAAAATCCCGCCACAAGGCGACCGCCGGTCGCCCGAATTCTGAAACGCAACGCGTGTGCCGTAAGTAGATTGGCGAGCATAATCCAGCCGATTGTCCAACCGCCGGGAAACGGCAAAAAGCGGAACAAACCCAGCGAATTCCAATCGAAGCTAACCAGTTCCGGAAACATGGATGGCGGGAAGAAATCCGCCATGTCGATCCAGGCGACGTACGTTCTGAAATATTGATGCACCACCTGCCAGACGTCGTGACGAGCCTGAGCCAGACTGCCGACAAACACAACAAACATGCCCATCAGGAACATTACGACCGTAAGCTTCATCGAAGCCAACACATCGACGCACTTCCATGCGACGGCACTGACGGGATTCTCTTGATGGTCGGCATTGTCCGTTGAAGAAACATCGCCGGGTAAAATTGTTGTTGACATATTATTTGTCTCCCTGAGTTGCAGGAATCTTCGCAGACTCACAGAACTTACGGAACCGTTCTTTTTGCTGATCCGCAACGGCATTGCTGCTGCGGTATTTGAATATCCAAAGATTGTCGCCGAGCGGCACCATCAATCCCAGAATCGTTTCTTCTTCACCCGTGAAGGCTACATAAGTGCCGGAACCACCGTCGAGCTTTACTGTTTCGGTGCCCTGCATTGGGTCGTCGTTTGCGGCCAGCGTTATACCAATCTGCCCGCGCCAACGACTAATCTGAGGAACCAGCCCGGCGGCAACCGGAAGATCACTGATGGTAATTCGCGCCTGATCTTCCGTCGAGCCGACTGTCCAGGCCACCTTGCTGAACTGGTCGTTTCCGGCCAACTTCCACAAATCAGGAACTTCCCAGGTAAACGGAATCACACCGAACTCGCTCTTCAGTAAGTCACTCGTAAAAACGCGTTCGCCTTCTGACTTAACCACGTATTCGCGAACTTCCCCTTTCGGGCCGCAGCCAACAAGCAGCAGCGAAACCATCGCCATGAGGCAAACAGTTTGAAATCGTTTCTTTTCGCGCACTGCGAAACAGATTAATGCTAAAGCCTTGCGCTCAGCAAACACTTGCGCGCGGTGGTTGATTTGAATTGGGCTCGGAACAGACATAGACGCAAAAGGCTTGTCAGCAGAAGTGCAATTGGTAAAAAATCGACGGTAGGTGGGAAGCGACGGACTCCGAGAACGGACGAACTTTTCGTTCGAACAGGCCCCAAATCGCTGTGTAGGCAGGACTCGACTATTATATGACGCCGCACGTCGAAAGTCATTCGCTGAGGTTTTGAACCCGTGGAAACGCGCGTTTCCTGTTTCTCTGCACACCAAAAGGGCGGATTCGTGTCTCGGCGGCCACATCGTCAAAACCTGACTCATCGATTTTGGCCCGCGTTTTGGTGCATCGCTATGCATTCTGTAACGATTATGTAATCTCTGAGGTTCCGCTGACACTAACTTCCATCCGTCCGTCCGAATCCCTCCTGTTTCTGAGATTCTCACCATGAAACAACTCGCCGTTTTCGAAAAGATGATGCGATTTGCCGCTATCCTCGTCACACTGAACGTTTTCGACGCCTCGAATCTGACGTTCGCCGCAGACCCCGCGCATCACCGTGTCTTCGAGGCCGATCAACAACCGGAAGATTCTCGGTTGAAAGATCCCATCGACCTGAACGGATACTTTCCGTTCGAAGTGCCTCCCTCGAAAACTGCCTGGGAACAACGTCGGGCAGAACTTAAACAACGAGTGCTCGTGTCCACCGGACTTTGGCCGATGCCTGCAAAGAGGCCCCTGCATCCAACGATTCACGGCAAGGTGTTCCGCGACGGGTTCACGGTTGAAAAAGTCTACTTCGAAAGTCTTCCAGGCCACTTCGTAACCGGCCTGCTGTTTCGCCCGGAAGGTGACGACAACATAAAGCGGCCGGCCGTTCTGTGCCCTCACGGTCATGGCGGGCGACAGCAGGATTATGGCGAAGACAAGATGGAAGCGATGATCGAATCCGGAGCCGAACTGTATCGAGATTCCGGCCGCTTTCCTAAACTTGCCCGGTGTGCTCAGCTGGCTCGCATGGGCTGTGTGACATTCATTTTCGATATGCTCGGCTATGTCGACAGTTACCAGATATCGTACGAACTGGCTCACCGACATGCCGTCCGTCGACCGGAATTTGAAGCCAGCGCCGATTGGGGTTTCTACAGTCCTCAGGCAGAAGCTCGTCTGCACAGCATCATGGGTCTGCAAACATGGAACGGCGTTCGAGCACTCGATTTTCTGGCTGGCCTGCCCGATGTCGATCCTGCACGCATCGCCATCACCGGCGGCAGTGGCGGAGGCACTCAGACGATTTTGCTGGGAGCCATCGACGATCGCCACATCGCCGGATTCCCAAACGGCATGGTCTCCACCAGCATGCAGGGAGGCTGCACGTGTGAAAACTGCAGCCTGCTTAGAATCGGCACCGGCAACGTCGAACTTGCCGCCTTGTTCGCACCTCGACCGCAGGCCATGACCGCAGCGGACGACTGGACAAAAGAAATGATGACCAAAGGCTACCCGCAGTTGCAACAACTGTATTCGATGCTCGATGCACCGGAAAACGTGTACTGCGAGCCGATGCTGCACTTCCCGCACAATTACAACTCGGTTACTCGCGGCATCATGTATTCCTGGATGAACAGGCACCTGAAGCTTGGCCTTCCGGAACCCATCAAAGAACTCGATTGGAAACCGCTTACCAAAGAAGAATATACCGTCTGGGACGATCAGCATCCTGTCCCGGATGGCGGCGATCAGCACGAACGCAACCTGCTTAAACAACTGAACGAACGCGATCTTGCGGCACTGTCGAATCACGCACCAGAAAGCAACACCGACACTCAGAACTACTTCGCTAATGTACGGTCCGCCTGGAAAACGCTCATCAACCGACAATTGCCTAAGCCCGAAGATATCCAACGCACGAAAGTCTGGAAAGAAGAACGAGCCGGCTATTGGGAATTCGGCGACATCATCACTCTGACAACACACAAGGAACAACTGCCGATCGTTTCCGTCTACCCAAAATCGGTCGAATGGAACCAAAAAGTAGTTCTGTGGATCGACGGAAAAGGCAAAGCTGGCATGTTCCCAAACGGAGAAGCTCATGCAGATCTGCTGCGACTGGTCGGAGCTGGCTATTCGGTTGTTGGAGTCGATTTGTTCGGGCAGGGAGAATTCAACATCAACGGGGAATCGCTCACCGAAAACCAAACCGTCAAGAACCCTCGCCAGTTTGCAGGCTATACGTATTGTTACAATGAAACCATGTTTGCTCGCCGCGTGCACGACATCCTGACCGTTACGGCCTGGGTCAATAGTGACGAACACAGCCCCAAAGCCGTGCTTGCCGTGGGAGTAAACGGCGGAGGCCCGTTGCTGGCAGCCGCTCGAGCCATCGCAGGATCGGCCATTGATTCGGCCGCCATTGACACGGCGAATTTCCGATTCGCAAATCTGATCGATTGGAAACACGCTAACTTCCTTCCCGGAGCTGTCAAGTACGGCGACCTGCCGACTTTGCTGGCCCTGTCAGCACCAGACAAACTGTGGATTGGACACGAAAAACACACACCACCGATTGTCACGAAAGCCTACAGCTCCACCAACGCCCCTGAATCAGTGGTCACCGACAACGCCAGCCTCAACACAACCTCAGCGGCCATCGACTACATCCTGCAGCAATAGCCAGGTGGCCCCGACGTTCGCAGCCGTGGAACCTCAGAACAGTTCAACCCGATTAAAACGCCGACGCCATTAAGCGATCAACTGCTAAGAGTACAAAGGGGGCGTGAATGCGCGTTGCGAAAAAGACTTTCGCGACGTGCACTGTTCGCCCAACCCCTCAGCTCGTTGGCGAACTTTTCTGATCAACGTCGTGCCACGGCCGCCGCGGCATGGGACCATCCATTACAGGAAGGCCCCCATCCCGACTCGCGACATGACACTTTGAGCACAATTCGGAATTCAATATCGACATATGCGTTTTGCGAAACTTCGATTTTGCGGAAGTCACGCCATAATGACACTGCAGACACTGCTGCTGTGTTGAACCGGATGCTGAATAAGTCCCAAGCGAACACAACATCGCTACGGCTGGTCCCTGAAACTGATCCCCGAATGCGGCATCCGGAATATCGACAATCAGGTTACTGGCGGCAGCGCCATCAACAAAGATGCCGTTCCTGTCCAGAAACTGGTTGCTGCTAATGGCACCCACTTTGTCTTCGACTGGCCCTGCCCCATCAGCCAGTGAAGTCGCAACGGTAACCCGCCCCAACACAACGCCCAGCAACAAACACACGACAGCAATTGCGGATAATATTCCCCACGACTTCAAGTCGCGCCCAGCCAGCCCCACAGTTGCCTGCGAAACTAACAACGCATCACCCTGATCTTCAACGAAATCAGACGAACGCAGACATGCTGTAACTCGTTCATCCAGTTCGATGGAAGGTTCCTGCAACGACATCTGACGCAATAGATTTTCCATTCGCGATTCTGTCATACTCGATTTAGTCACAACTTACCTCGCAATCTGTCTTCCAGTTTCAACAATGCCCGGCGGTAGCGAGTCGCTACCGTCTTCGACGGCTGTTTCAGCACTTCGGCAATGGCGTCAAACGTCAATCCAGCAAACACTTTTAACACGACCACTTCGCGATCATCGTCATCAAGTTCCTGAACAGCGACGCGAAGAATCTGGTCGCGTTCCTGAGTCACCAGTTCATCTGCCGGCATCTGCGATTGCCTTGCAACCGGCACACCACCGTCAAAAAGACTTTCACGAACTTTCAATGCTCGCCGATCTGCACGAATGACATCAAAAGCCGCGTTACGGACTGCAGCAAAAACATAGTTCACCAGACTTCCGCTCGGATTCACTCCCGAACAACACATGCGTTCAAAAGCCGTCTGAACGGCATCCTCAGCCCGGTGACGGCAACAAGTGATCGACAACGCCAGAGAAAACAATCCCTGCCGATGCGAACAATAAGTTTTTTCGAGCTGATTCCGCAAAAATTCGGCCCGCAAAAGATGTTCACCGATTCCCAAATAACTCACGTCAACGAGCCTCAGATTCCTTCAGAAAGTCTCCGTAATTTTCGAAAACAGTGGAACATGACAAGCCGCATTCGATACAACGACGCAGTAAATCTTGCGAATAAAACCCACCGACAACAAAGATTGCACCCAAACTGGTTCCTCGCAACACACCTCACGCATCCGAAAACCAAAATCAGCGGCCCGAACCGACAGGAATCACCCGTGTCCTGAATTAACCAGCGGACCTGTAGAACCAACAGCTTGACAGTTAAGAAATCCGGTGGTACCTTTCACTATTGATTGGACTCGCGTCCGAAAAATACGGGGGGATTAGCTCAGTTGGGAGAGCGTCTGGCTGGCAGCCAGAAGGTCATGGGTTCAAGTCCCTTATCCTCCACTAAAGGCCAATTTGCGAATAGTTGCAAGTTGGCCTTTCTCTTTGGTTTACGACAAATCGCTTGATATTTCGCGGCTCGCTCAGTCAACTAGGTCCAATCGGAGGTCCAATTAAATGGGTTTCCGGGTCCAATTAGACTTTAGTGGACAGAGCCCCGGAGGTCGCGATTAACGCATCAAACGGAAAAATAACGAGACGGCATAACCGCCAGAAACCCAGCCGAACCACCGACCCCAAAGGGGAGAGATTCTTCCTCCATGGGAAACGCTGGCGATTCCCTCCCAAGCTCACATCTCCCGATGTCGAGACTCGTATCATTCGACTCAGAGCACTCTGGGACGATCATGAACGGTTTCACCTGAGCCAGGTATTTGTCGATCCAGCCGCGTTAGCAAGCTTGCCTGAATTTGCACTGGAGGGAGAAGCTCAGCGATTCCTGAAACGGCAAACTTCCGACGCTGGGCGTAACCGCGAAAGCGATAAGACGCCAGCATCTGTCGCATGGCCTCCTTTCGGCAGCAGCGGAAGAAACGGTGGCGTAACGGTTGGAGCCAAAACAGCCGAATGGTCTCCTCTTGCCTTGTGGATTGCCGAACAAATCAAGCAGGGCGTTCAGCCTGTCCTCCTTCCACCACTGCCCGAACTGCTGAACTCCGTCTGCCGCGACAACCAGGTCGATTACCGATTTGGGCACATTGCCCAGTTAATTTCTGGGCCTCCCGAATCACATCCGTCAACGATAGCCGAACTACGCTGGCAGGATGCCTTCAAGCTGCTCAAACGTCTGACCGAAGCCTATCCGTCCGTGCCATGGACGATGCCGCAGCATCACACTGATGATACAGCCCAGTTCCATGAGCAGGCAGCGAGAGAAGCCATTGTTACAACAGCGAAGGTTCGTTCACAGAAGCCACCAGTGGAGAACATTCCCCTCATTCCCGGAACTTTCCATGAGGCTCTCAGAGAATTTCACAAATATCGCACGAGGCATTTCAGTAAAGGCGGTGAGTTTGACGGCAGCGGCCATGGAATGCTCGACCTGATTGCGAACTTCCAGAAACGACAACCCGACGTGCTCCTCGCAACGTTGGATTATACCCAGTGCCAGGAGATCTATGATTTCTGGAGAAACCGTCCACTAAACCTGAAGACAAAACTGCCGCTGTCACGTAAACACTGCTCCAGCCACATTGGCGAACTCAGTCGATTCTTTATATGGCTGCACAAGATCGACAAGTTTGCCTGGCGGCGGCCAGAAGACTTCGATTTGATCGAAACGAAAGTCCAGCGACTGCCTTCGGATCGACGTTCCATCCAGGACATCGAGCTCAAGACATTCACTGTCGACCACCTTAAACTGCTCTACAAGCATGCCTTGCCTGCCCAGCGACTGAAAATTGTGTGGTGCCTGAACTGTTCCCACGGTGCAGCAGAGATCGGACGAGTCGAGTGGGAAGATCTGTTCCTGCATCAGCCCCACCCGTGGGCAAAGGAAGGCCTCAACATCGCCAGCAACGACTGCGACTCATGGTGTGGTCTTCTGCGACCCAAGACCGACGTTGTCGGCTGGTGGTGGTTGTGGCCCGAGACAATTCAATTGGTTCAGTGGTGGAAAGCGGACCTCGGAGAGCGACTTAAACGAGAATTGCAACCTTCCGAGCGAATGCTACTGACAGACAAAG
>JBDNFN010000257.1:0-10964 GCA_041689795.1 Fuerstiella sp.
AGCTGTTCAAAGTGACAAATAATTTCGCCCAGCCCAATATTAACATCTGATCGTGACACAGTCTTCTCTCCATAGCATGCGATGACAGTTCGTATGCTGCAGAGGTGTACTCAAAATTCCCCAAAAGCGCAACCCCCTATTTTACCAAATTGTCCCAATGTGCGCGCTGGCCTTGGGCAATGTGATGCCCGCTGTGTATCGAATGTCAACTGCATCAATTTTAATGTAGTTTAAGAATTTGCGGAGCGAATTTCTTGTGAACCATACAGGGCAATCGGGCGCATATTGCCGCAAATTCAAGGGTTTTGAAGGATTCAGGACGTAAACAGATGCGTCAATTCAACTGCGCGACTGAAAACGTGCAAAATCACGAGGAAAAATGGTTATTCGACGTGCGATAGCCCTGGTGAACCATAGGAGATGTGTTGCGTCCATAATTCAGTATTGGTCATACGCAAACGGTTTTTTCCGTAGCGAGATTCGTACGCTCCAATGCGAGACGTTCGGCAATAGAATAAGGAGATGGCCGTCTTCTTTGAGCTTCGATGTTGCCAGTCGAACCAGTTGACTTAGATTTGCAAGTTTTTCGAGTACGGCGGCAAAGAAAATAATGTCAAATGGCCGTTCTGAGGCGAGCGCTTCCGTGGTCAAAATGAAGCTCGAACGTCTATACCTCGACTTGCAGCGGCGGCAGCTCGTTCACGATTCGGTTCAAACGCGACAACCTGAGCGTTCTTCAATTCCTAGACACATGCCGAGATCGTCCCGATCCCGCAACCAATGTCAAGAATGCGTGCTCCTTCTGGTACAAGGTCTGTAATTGTCAGTGTTGACTCATAAGGCACCCTATTATTTGTGTCGTATCGCTGAGGATCCGGCGCGTAGCCAAGAAAATCCAGTATGCAGGCATCTAAATCCAAATTATTGCTGACTTCTGATATCGTCATTTCATCAGGTCCTGAATCCTATCGTGGATGTACCTTCTAAGCGGTCGACGATAACAACGTTGAATGGCCTTGCGGTCGCGCTCCCAGTCGGCCAGCATTTTCATCTTCCCACTTGGGTGAATCGCTTGCGGGTTTCTAAAGCCGTATTCAAGTAGGAACTGTTCTAATGTCTTTTTGAGCTTTTGCCTGCGTGTAAATGGCGACCAGGTAGTATTTCGCGGCACTAGCTTATGTATTTCGCGGGCCAGACGAATTGTCGCATTCCCGTCAGCCAGACCGCCAAGAAATGTGTCGACCATTGATGCTGAATGAGGCTGCGGACTCTTTTCCAACAAGTTTTCAAGTTCCTCTCGCGATTTGACGACATTCTCGTATTCCATATGCGTCAGATTGACTCCGGATTCGAATCCTGATGGGACGATAGCTGCAGTTGGCTTGCCCATTACCCATGCTTCGATGGCTGCAGTGCTAAAGCTATGAAGGATCAAATCTGCCGCATCCATACACGGCACAATATACTCATTTTGTGCTAAGACTCGAACTCGATCATCATTGAACGCGTCCTCAATTTTTTGCGAATCATCCCAAGGATGTTTCTTAATCAGGAAAATATCGTTCGGGCGAGCAGATGTCCGCAGGAAAGTTTTAAGCATTTCCGAGACCTCCGTGAACATTGCTTTATTTCGTTCAATCAACTCTTGATACCCAAACCGCTCCATGTCTTCCTCTGGGACTCCAATGAAAGTCTCCTCGAACAGGAATGAAGAAAGGTACAGAATGATTCGATTCGAATTCTGCAGGGCATATCGCTGCTTTAGTCCCGGAGTCTCGGCCGATCGGAGTTCAGGAACAGTGGACAAGTCGTATCGAGGGAAACCAATGTACTTGTACACGTCCTTGTTCTTGATTTCAGTTGAGGATTCAATGAATGACATCAAGTCCTTGCAGGCGATGTTCTGAATTGAAATCACCTGATCATTGAGTTGGTTACAGTCGAATGTCACGAATGCCCTGAGATTTTCAGGACGGGTGAATTGTTCACTTGAGTTCAGGACGAGATGAGTTCCGTACCGTTGGGCTTCATACCCCAAATAGGATGTGGAACGCTCCGCAATCTGGCACCCGACGATAACATCGGCTTTTTTCAGTCTGGCGAGGCCAATGTCGTCATTCCAGTGCGGCGTCAACCATACACGATGGCCAAGTGCTCGAAGAGTTTCTTTGAGCAATAGAGATCCGCGATAATCGCGAAGAAAGTTGTGATAGGAGATTACGATATTCATGGGGAGACTAAAATTTATTCACAAGGCACAGGTATAGTGAGGTAGTGCGATCAGGAAATCGCGTCCCACGAAAGCGGGGTGCCCATTGCCAAGTCTTTCGCTGCGTGACGACCTATCACATTTGGCAGGAACTTTGGAGGTAAGCCATTCCCAGGTCGAATCGATCGAATGTTCTCATTCGTCAGTGCTTCGCCTTGTCGTATGTCTGCAGTGACGAAAAGTGACCTGCGAAATACACGACTAGCGAGTTCCTTTTCGGTGATAAGGTAGTTAACACAACCCACAGCTGCTTCGGCAATTCGTACTGCGTCCACCATCGCTTTGAATTCATGTGGCTCCAATGAGAATGCACTATCCGGCCCCAGATCGCGTCGTGAAAGTGTAAAGTGCTTTTCGATGATGCATGCGCCCAATGCGACGGCGGCGACGGGAACTGCCGTGCCAAGCGTATGATCCGACAACCCTGTTGGTACGCCGAACGCTTCGGCCAGATGTGGAATGGTCCGCAGGTTCATCGATTCCGGCAGCGATGGATACGCACTGGTGCATTTCAGTAATGCCAACGGCACGCCGGCCGATTTGATGATCTCGACGGCATCGGAGATTTCTGCAAGGGATCCCATGCCTGTTGACATGATGATTGGCCTGCCTTTGGACGCGATGTATTCAATGAGCGGTAGATCGACCAATTCAAACGACGCTACTTTGTAGCAAGGCGGATCGAGTTCTTCCAAAAAGTCGACAGCCGTCCTGTCGAAAGGAGTAGAGAAACAATCCATCCCAAGCTCATTCGCAAGCTTGAACAAGTCTGCATGCCATTCCCAGGGTGTATGAGCCTCCTGATACAAATCGTAAAGCATACGGCCCTCCCAGAGCGTCCCATTGCCAACTCGAAATTCGGGACGGTCGCAGTCGATGGTCATCGTGTCTGGCGTGTAGGTCTGCAGCTTGACTGCATCGGCTCCCGCGTCTTTCATGGCCCGAATCACCTTAAAGGCATGATCGACCGTCCCGCCGTGATTCGCTGAAAGCTCGGCGATGATGTACGTCCGCTCGCCACCAATCTCGGCGTCAGCGATCGGAAAATGATTTGTCATAATGCTTGACATCTTTCAAACTATAATACGTTCGACACAAAATGCTTCTGCTGCTTCCAATCCAACCATAGCACCGCGAAAACGGGCGAGGTGCTCTGTCGCCTGAAAACTGCGGGCATGCGGCCAAGGTCGCATTTCGTCCGCATATGCCTTCAGCGCCTCAAGCTTTCTGCCGAGTGTCGCGGTAATATCCACGTAGTAGTTGGGCAAAAAACCGCAGCCGTCCGTGGCGCCTCGCCAACCGGTGCTTGAAAGTACTTCGAATGATAAGATCTGCGAAGGTCGTGCGGAGGAATTCGGTTGGGGCCGAAAACACGTCATGACGGACCGATACGCCAGTTGATGATCCACGTTTAAGTCGCCCGGATGGTGCGTGTACACGATGTCGGGAGACCCCCAGTCCTCGCAAAACGTCTCCACAGCCTTGGCAATACTTAAAAGTGAAACCGTGTCGAGCGCATTATCCGGAAAGTCAAACCGCTTGTGTGAAGAGACTCCGAGGATGTGAAGGGCGCGTTCCATGGAATATAAGCGAATCGCTGCTTCTTTGTGTCCTGCTGAAGGGCGAGACCCGACACCATCGGTCAGAAAAACTGCACCAATTTCGCACCCTTCGTCTGCATGCCGAATCAACGCCCCGCCACAACCAAGGACTTCGTCGTCAGCATGCGCTGCAACAACCAGGACTCGACGGTTCACGGTTGCGTTACTTCCTTATTAATGACCTTTGTGATCTTTACGTCGGCTTGAATGCGATCGTGGTAAAGTGCCGAACGCGAAAATTCGAATCGCAGGTTTCCAATTTCCAGAAACGCTTGCGGATAACCTTCCGCGTCCAGCATCCGAATGTGATCAAACACATTCATCAAATCTGAACTATTGACCGGCAACTGGCTCTCAGCCGGCTTTCTGCGTTTGAAAACTACTACTTCTCCAACCTGCTCGGTTGGTTGAGGCTCTGATGCAGCGATTTCTTTCGCCATCTCGCATGAGAGGCGTGATGCCCGCTGATAGATTTCTTCCGCACTCCCGCCTTCTAGCGACAGTTCACGTTTCATATAAACAGGACCAGCATCAAACTCGGCTGTCATTCTCAATGCTGTAAGTACAGTCTTTCTGTGACCTCGCGCTATCAGGTTTTGAAGCGGGCTGCCTCCCCTGCCATATGGGACGTCGGTCATGTGGAAACATATGCATTCGTACCTGGCCAGAAGATGCTCTGGGATCTTTTCCGACCAGTGAAGAAAGAAAATAAACCTATATTCACAACTAACGCCCGTTAATTTGATCAGTTGCTCGGGCGAATTACAAAACTCCCAACCCTGACATCGACTGTCAGTCAATTCATCGAAATGCTGCTGGTTCCACGGATGGCGCCCTGCAACTAAATATCGCATCACACCTCCAGAGCAAAATGAATTAGTCCCCGGTCATTTGTCGGCTCTGCGGCAAATCCAAGCTTGTCAAAACACTTTCTGGAGGCCGTGTTATTTGCCTTTACGACCGCGCTCAATTTCACCGAGCCCTTTATCCGCAGCTGTTTGATAGCTAAATGTAGCATCTCTGGACCAAGTCCTTTTCCCCTCGCCGCATTTGCCAGCGAAAAATCTATTTCCCAAACCCCGAACGAAGTTTTATCGAAGCGAACTTGACCAACGGGCGTATCCTCGTGCATCGCGACCAAGAGCCGTGAATTATCACTTCGTAAGTGTTCGCAGAACCAACTACAATGTTCCTCCCATGAGATATCATCCTCTCGAATGGCGTTTTGCCGAACTTCTCGGTCATTGACCCACTCAAAGTACTGCTCTATGTCCTCCGCAGTTGCAGGTCGCAACCAAATTCGGTTATCGAGAAATGCGGCGACTCGTTGTGCCCCCAAACCATCAACGAGTTGGTCCTTCTCTAAGTTTGCTGTTCCGGAATAGCCTAAATGGAGCCATTCATTCAGGCGATTGGATCCATTTTCTAATTGAAGATTCCGGTGCCATCCGAGGTCGATTGCCACTCCTTTTTCCGCCAACGTCTTGGCGACCCGACTCTGGTTATCCGCAATCACAACAACGGCCGCAGGGAGGCCATAATACAACCATTCCCAACATGTACTTCCGCCCGCACTGATCACACCATCCGTCCATTCATAGAGGCCAGGCATATCCCGAACATCTGTCAAAATCTCAATGTGGAGCGATGATCGGTTAGCGAACCTCATCAGCTCATCGCGGTGCGGATTGGCACCACCGACCAGAACCCGAATCTCCAGATTCGAATTGCCAGTTTCTTCAAGAAGCTGCAGGATTTTTCCGGTTGCATTGTCCGGGTCACCTCCTCCCAAGGTCACCAAGAGTTTCCGAAGAGGAACCCCAGTATTCTGCAAGGGACGTTTTCGACGAGTAAATTCTCGGCGAAGCAAAGCAAACTTTGTTCCCAGCAATAGCTTGCAATGATCAACTTCGGTGTTGTATGTGACTTCCGACGCATATAGATTTTGATTAAGGATCGCATCAACGGCCCATGATTCACTGTGGCCGTAGTCATCAACGGCCAGGACTTTGAGGCCCGCATGTCGCAGATAGCGCTGGAATGTTACGTCAAAGTGGTATCCATCGAGAACGACCCAATTTGCTCCAATCTCCTGGGCAATCGCAGTGGTTTCCTGATGGTCCGCGCTGTCACCAGCCTGCGCTGCCGAAATTTTGAAGTATCGAATCCCTTCGTCAGCGAACCTTGCCAGCAAAATCTCGGGGCAAACAACGCACGCAAACGAGACAAGCCCGCCTCTGTCAATCCATGCTTGTGCCAATGCAAGCATTCGCATGATGTGACCTGTGCCCATTGCCGTTGAAGCATCAGCACGAATTAGAAGGGCGTTTGTTTGAGACTTCATTTCTATCCTCACGCGGTTGGATACAACGCGCTGCGTTTGAGCTCAGCGATCTCCCAGTCTTCCGGAGTATCAATGTCGACCACAAACTTCCGTGGAATGACGAGCGCGCGCGTGTCTGGTCCCCAAAGGCGACCGTCGCGCAAAAACGCATCCACTCGCAACCAGTAAAACTGTCCTACATCATGAAATGCCTCAGGCAGATCGTTTGATCTTGTCACCTCATGCTGTTCCCAAGTGGTGAGACGCTGTGGCCACAGGAGTTCTAAGGCACCAGCGTCTGAAATCCCAACACCCCGATAAATAGGGTAATCGAACGATGTGACAGGGATGACAACCTTCGCTCCGGTGGCCTTAATCATTCTAAGTCCTTCACCAAGATGTTCGGATTGAAGGAGAGGTGCGGTCGGATAGATCCCACATGCGAACTCCAAATTAGCTCCTGATTGCTGAAGTTGCTGAATGGCATGCGTCAAGACTGGCGCCGTTGGCGTGTGATCGTCCGAAAGTTCGATTGGCCTTCGGAACGGAACTTCCGCTCCACAATTGATGGCCACCTCCGCAATCTTGTCGCAGTCCGTAGAAACAATAATTCTATCGAAGACGCCTGAATCGCGTGCTGCATCAATGGAGTACTTGATAATCGGCGCACCGCAGAACTTCCGAATGTTCTTCTGCGGGATTCGCTTGCTGCCTCCCCGTGCCGGAATGATTGCAACAATCATGTCACAGTCCCCAATATTATCCTGATACTCTGAATTACGCTGCTGGCATCCTCATCCGTCATATCCGGAAACAATGGAAGACTGAGAGTGTTTAGATAGAAGTTCTCGGCGACGGAACATTTTCCGAAATGGTAATCGTATGTTTTGCGATACCACGGCTGCAAATGGACCGGAATGTACAAAACTTGGCTTCCGAGTCCCTGTTCACGGAGTTCGGTCATCACTAGTGTTCGGGATTTTCCAATCGCGGCAAAGTCAATTTGAACGGTGTAGAGATGCCACGAGGCGATGTCGCGGTCCGCAGGATTACGGAGTCGTGGGACGTGAATATGTTCCACGTCTTGAAACGCCGCATTGTACGCCGCAACAATTTCGCGCCGACGGTTCAGGAATTCGCCCAGACGTGCCAACTGACTAAGACCCAAGGCACACTGAAAGTCGGTGATTCGGAAATTGTACCCCAGATCCTGCATTTCATAATACCACGGACCGCGCTCATCAAATGTCGGATCCCCTAAACCCTTAAAGTTGTCCGGACTGCGAACAATCCCATGCGTTCGGAGCGTTCGAGCCCTGGCGGCGTATTCATCATTGTCAGTGACCAGCATGCCGCCCTCGCCGGTGGTCATCGTTTTGACCGGATGAAAACTGAATGTCGTCATGTCTGCCCACGGATGGCCTCCGATCTTCCAGATGCGTCCGTCATGCTCGAACTGGCCCCCGACCGCATGGCAGCCATCCTCGATGACCGCCGCGCCGCGACTGCGAGCGATCGCGGCGATGGCAGGCATATCCGCCGTCTGGCCCGCGTAGTCAACCGCGACCACGGCTTTGACATCAGACTTCCAGTTTGCAGCCAGTGCTTGAGGACACAAGTTGTAGCTAACCGGATCGATATCACTGAAATCCGGGATCGCTCCAACGTAGGCCGCACAGTTGGCTGACGCGACGAATGTGTTTGGACTGGTGATGACTCGGTCGCCCGGGCCAATTTCCGCGACCAGCATTGCCAGGTGCAGTGCCGCCGTCGCATTGCAAACTGCCACCGCGTGTTTTGCGCCGACAGCCAGAGCAAACTGGCGTTCAAACTCGGCGACGAGCGGACCTGTGGTCAGGTAGTCGGATTTCAGTGCCTGAGAGACAGCGTCAATATCTGACTGACTCATGGACTGCCGACCGTACGGGATCATTTTCATGGTATCCGACGAAGTCTGGAGGCTGATCGTAATTCAAACAGAAAACTGAGCGTCTACGTGCTGAACGATCAGTTGTCGTATTTGGTCCACTGACAGCCATTCTGTATTCTTGCCGGATGAATAACGAAAGTCTTCCGGGGTCATGTGGCCATTGTGATGCACGGCGAATTTTTGGAGCGAGGCTTCATGGCGAACGCCCATCAGAGAAGGCACGATAACATAGCAGCCGTCGCATTCTAAAGTATTTGGACTGTCGCTCTGTGTAATCATTTCTTCATGGACCTTTTCGCCAGGGCGGATCCCGACAATCGGCTTCTTGCAGTCTGGACCGATGGCTTCGGCGACATCCGTGATGCGATAGCTGGGAATCTTGGGCACAAAAATTTCTCCACCCAGTGACTTTTCCAGTGCGTGAAGTACCAAGTCCACACCTTCTGGCAAAGAGATATTAAAACGAGTCATTCGCGGATCGGTGATCGGCAGAATTCCGGTCTTTCTACGGTCCAGAAAGAAAGGAATCACGCTGCCTCGGCTTCCCATGACATTGCCGTAACGCACGACACTCATCCGCAAGTCTCGTTTGCCCTTCATGTTATTCGCAGCCACAAACAACTTGTCAGAACAAAGCTTGGTGGCCCCGTAAAGGTTAATCGGGGCTGCGGCTTTGTCCGTCGATAGTGCCACGACGCGACGCACATCTGAGTCCATGATGCCTTCGATAAGATTCTGCGCACCCATCACGTTTGTTTTGATACATTCGAACGGATTATATTCGGCTGTCGGCACTTGTTTCATTGCAGCAGCGTGGACGACCGTGTCAATTCCCTCAAGGGCTCTTCGGACACGATCGGCGTCTCGAACGTCGCCGATGAAAAATCGAATGTTCGGGTACTTGTCGGGCGGGAACTGCTGGGCCATCTCGAACTGTTTCAGTTCATCGCGCGAGAATACAACGACTCGCTCAATCTCGGGGAATTTTTCGAAGACTCTGGCAACTAATGCTTTACCGAAGGATCCGGTACCGCCAGTGATCAATATTCGGGAAATCGTATTCATAGGGAGATGCTTTTCTTGAGCGGGTGTCGTTCTGTTGCGGAACGTGCGTCGACTGAAAGCGTTTTAGGGATCTTCCCCGCCATAACGCGAGTTCTTGGGGACTAACCAGCGACGTACCCGCAATTGGATACATTTGGTAAGTACGGAATATTGCCAACCGGCCCACAATCACTAGTAACAGTAAACTCGCCAGCCCTCATATACCAGACTACATGTTCGATACCGCCGAGTCGCACCATGTTGAATGAGTACTTATATATGCCATCGTGAAGCAGAAGCGGATCAATCGTGATGCGAAACGTTTGCCAGCCTTTTTGCACCGAGTATTTCTCGTCTGAGCGGCGTGAAGTCCAGCACATGACCGGCTGCTGACTGACGTTAATGGCCGTAAAGGAAAGATGCACGCCCAGAGCTCCTGTTGATTCAATTGTGATTTCAATCTGAAATGGTTGTCCGTACTTTACGTCAGGCGGGACCTTAACTTCCGCAAATTTTATAGGAGGGTATATGGCACGCATAGAATCATCGTCGCACGCTCTATGGCTTTGGAAATTTTTCTTATTGTACTCCACAATGCCATCCAGCACATTGTCATATCGTACCATTGCGCCATGGTCCATAAGTCCTACCTGATTGCAGCACTGGGCGATGAAGTCCATGGAATGCGAAACCAGTACAACGGCCGATGTTGACATCAGCGTGTTCATACGACTGTAGCAACGGTGGCGAAATGCTGCGTCACCAACAGCCAATACCTCATCCAGCAATAAGACATCAGGCTGGATCAGGATCACAGCGATCGCGAATCCCAATCGTACGTTCATACCAGAACTATAAGTTCGAACTGGTGCATCGATCGAGTCGCCAAGTTCCGCAAAATCAACGATCTCTTCAACCTTATCGGAAATCTGGGATTTGCTGAGGCCCATGATGCTGGCGTTGACATAGATGTTTTCTCGACCGGTGAGAACGGGATTGAATCCCGCTCCAAGTGCAATTAATGCTCCCACTCGGCCCTTGATCTCAATTAAGCCTTGATCTGGCTTAATTAGACCATTCAACATTTTAAGCAGTGTTGTTTTTCCAGACCCATTCTGTCCAATCAGTCCAACGCATTCTCCGCGTTTAACTTCGAAGTTGATCCCTTGGTTGGCCCAGAATTCACCCGAACGGAGTTCGGTTGCGGCGAGTGGCGAGTGGCGAGTTGCTAGAGAAGACGAGCGGCGACTGACGAGCTCCGAGACGCTGTCTTTGACGCCGTACCAGAGACTCTTTTTTAAGTCTCTACAGACTTTCTTGCCGACGTTCTCACAACGGATCAGGACTTCGTCGCTCATAGTTACATCCCCATCCGTTCGATAAGGTGTGGCAGGACGACTCGAAAAATAATGATCGCCAGAAATAAAACGAATGCCGAAATCAGCGTGGTGATGCAGAATGGATTGAAATAACTACTGTGCCCGATTGTAAGCCAATCCCGGGTCACCATGACGATCGATGTGATCGGGTTCCATTCAATCAAGGTCGCTGCCCAGCCTGATTTTGGAGGTGGATAGACCACGGGCGTCAGATACATCCCAAATCCCATGGCCGTCCCCACCAATCGACTCACGTCTGAATACAAAGAACCCAGCGGGATCATCAGGAAGCCAATGGCCGCTCCCACAATCACAGCTGCAGCCAATCCGAATGGGAATAGCCAGAACGTGCTGGCGGGGACTATCTTTAACGCTATGAAAACCGGCACCAGGACAATCATCCGAATAAGCGTCTCAA
>JBDNFN010000258.1:0-7095 GCA_041689795.1 Fuerstiella sp.
CCAGACTCCTGTCGAATTCGCCCGGCCGTTTTCTGCTTCTTTCGCGTGCGCTCCAGAAGCAGAAAACTGCCCCACACCTGCGGTCAGCCTTAACCCAAACTGACTCTCATAACCGTGGTACTGAGAACTGGGGCACGCCAGCCCAATTTCCGGCCCTGTTCGCGGATTGTTTCTACGGCGTCAAAGGCCCACGTCTATTCGCCGCGTTCGTTCGCGGACTGCTTTCGGAACTCGGACGCAACAACGTCGAGGCGATCGTACTGAGGCATTTGCCGAATTACGAAAATTGCAGGAACTCAGTTTGATCCTGAACTGGTCGAACGCTTTATTAGCGCGGCCAAACTTCGGCACCGTCAGCACGCGGGTTCAGATGACCACGTTACAAAGGAATCAGCACTTCAGTATCGGATTGCTGCTGGAACAGCTTATTGCAGCGCTGGATGATCAGGATCGAACTCAACTGTGGGACATTACCGAATCCATTCAGATTACAGCCACCACGCACGGCTTGATTGATATTGCCAAGCAGCCGCACCTGCTGCACGACACTTTAGGAAAAATGCACGATGGAATTGATGTTATGCAAATGGCCGGTGAACTGCTGGACCTGTGCCGTGCGACGCAGTCCACATTGCTTCAGTCAGCCCGAGCCGTGCCGCTGGTCGGTTCTGTCTAATTAACGATTTGCGTGAATTCGGAGTCCGTCAGTTGCCGGTACTGGCTTTGCCAATTTATGTTTGGGCCGCACAACAAACGCAGTCGCCATTGAGAGACATCTTCCGGAACACGCCGCATTCTATTTCCAGCTCAGGAGTTTCTCAACATACGCTGCAGAACCATCTCGCAGCCAGCCGTCCAGTTGTGCCGGATCCTTAAGCTGCTGGCCGCGGAATGTCGGTACAACCAGAAACTGGCAATTGACGTCGGACAGCGCCGTCATGTCGCCCCATAGTTTTTCAAACTGTGTAACCGGAAAGACGTCTTCCTGACCGCGGCCCCAACGTTTTTTAACGTCTTTGAGTGTGATGTACGTCGGCATTCGATTTCCTACCATCCGGATTGCTTCTTCAATTTTTCTGGCATCGAAAAGTTCATCGCGGGTCAGCCCAAAGACCGTCAGCAAACGATCAATGGAAATCCATGTGGTTAACGTGTTGTAGTACGATAGTCTGAACTCATCTTCTTCTCGAGGCATCGCCAGGCCTTCGACAAGTCTTGCCTTTCCGTTTACTAGAGCAAGACCACCGCCACGATCTTCCAGTCGACGACTAATGACTTCGTAAGACAGATCGGCCTCGGACTGAATATGCAAACCCAGGCAGCCCGCGTCTACGTTTGCTCCCAGCGTATCCACATTGTGCAGCATCAGGTATTCCAGTTTCGGCTGCTGCTTCAAAAGGTTTACCAGAGTACCGTTGATCAACAGGTTTGGAATTTCGTACCAGTGTCCGACCGGATGCATGCACTGGAAGGGCAGGTTGTCGCGGTAGTCTGCGGCTTCACCCATTGAACGAGCCCAGTTGGTTAGCGCGGCTCGCACACTGAATCTCATTTTTTCCTGCTGTTCATCCAGAACCTGTTGAGGCATTTCTTCCCAGGCAAACTGCAGGTCTCGCACTGTCGGAATCATCCGCAGCCCAACCGATGCTCCTTTGGAAACATGCACACTGCGTTCTGAGTACAGCTTTTCCACGGCTCGGCGAATTGGACCGTCAGTTAGATAACCCGTTGTCACAATATGCGGAGCGGCCACGCCATACCGCAGTTCTGTGAGGCGACTTTTTGCCAGATGAATATCTAGAAACGATCGGAACTTTCCGTCAAGACGGCAAAACGGATTGAGCGCTTTGACTACTCCGGCACCTTGAGTCCAGCGACTGCCAACTCCGGCCGCCAGCGTCACTACTGCAACGCGTCCTTCGGAAATTGCTTTTTCCCCGATAGCCACAATGTCTGACGAGATGTTCCGCCTGGCATCCACGATGTCACTGTCGCGAACGTCTTCAATCTTGACGGTCGATGAAAGTCGGTTCTGCGGCAGACCCAAACGACCGGAACGCAGGTCTTCGCGAAGCTGCTCATGAGCAATCGGGTCAAAGCCGTTGGCGGGTAGCAGTGTTTCAAGTCGTTCTGACTTTTCGCGGGCGACTGCGGATCCCGGCAGGATTCGATTGATGAGACGCATTGCCAGATCGGATTTGTCCGTTGCGTCTCTGCAGGCATCTCCGGCTCGTTCCAGTTCGCGGCGTTTCGCGGCAGATAGTTCGCTGATATTCTGACGCAGCAGATCGGGGATAACTAACGCTCGATAACCTAGTGGCATGGCTCCATCATGACGAAGCTCCGCGCTGGTTCCTTCGTCGTTGATTTCAAAGTCGTAGACCACCGGATCCATCGCAAACGGTACGGCGTCCTGAGCCTCTCGCTTTACTTCCAGCATCATCTGCTGCAGCCAGTCCTGAGCTTCCGGTCGTACGGCGGGATCAAAAATGAAGCCCATTCCGCCGCCCGACATTCCGCCCAGCATCCAGAACCCGTGGAACTTATCTGCGTAGCGATCTCCACAGCGGCGAATCAATTCTTCAGTGTAAGCTGTCGAGCACCAGGGAATAATGGCCTGTAGAGGTTCTTCAAAGTTGCGACCGGTGGCACGTCCAACCGCTGGAATGTCGCCCTTCTGCAGAGCGTTGGAAATATCTTCCAATAGACTGATGGCGTCCTTGCGGGCGTGCCATTCCTTTTCACTTCGCAACAGGTACTTTTCCGTCACCATCTCAAGAATCGGCCCTACATTCTGAGCCATCCCGCCATGCACCAGCACCAGGCTATCCTGCAAACGCTGCCGAGTTTCGGCTGTGATCTGCCGGCTGTTGTAAACTGTATGCTGCGGCATCAGGCGACCGCGGCTGATGCCGAATTCGGGGTCGCCTTCGCTCGCAACCGCGCCTTTGATCAGCTTGATTCCCGGCCAGATACCTCCGGAATCCTGCCAGCCGCCGCCCGATCCGCCCAGCCATTCTCCCAGAATCGCTCGAGCCGCCACAATTCGCCGATCTTCTTCAGCCAGAGGTCCGGTCAATTGCGAGACCTGCCCGGTGGCTCGCATGCACATGGAAATCAGTGACCCTAACAGATTTGTGCTTACCGCCAGCCGCGAACCCTTCGGTATGTCGTTCACACGGCTAACGACTTCAAGGCCGAGTCCCGGACCGATCATCCGAGAAAATACGTCCGAAACATTTGCGCCACAACCTTCCATGCCGGGTGGAATAATGCCTGAAGCAATGACCGCGGCTTTTAGTAGGCCAAGATGGTCGCGAGCAAAGTCGAAGACTTCGTTAACCTGAACAATGTCTGCTTTCGCATCAAGGTCGATACTCACCAATCGCAATACGGGTTCATCGATTACTCGTAGACTGCAGTCGATCGGAGGCTCGGGCGACTTGTGTCGACCTCGCACTGCAAGATTCACGCTCGCGTTAATGACCTGAGCACCTTCAGGGAAATCCATCCCCAGAAAAAAGATGTCGCTCCATGCGCTATGAGTGAAGTCCATGCGAACAGCCGTGCGTTCGCGAAGATTCGGATAGCACTGAGTGACTGCGTTCTGCTGCAAAAGTTCAGAACGAAGTTTCAACGGCACATCGGCGGGATGCCCCGTTCGGAACATCCATTGATTACCCTTCACCGTGCGCACGCTGCGTCGCACCTGATTCGCCAGAGTCTGAAACGCCAGACGATGATAGGCTTCGGCAATGGCGGTCGACAGAGTAACCGTCGGCCCTTCAAGCGACTGTGCCGAAAGAAACGTGTCAATCGCTTCCGGAAAACGTCGCGCCAAAAGCTGTTCGTAACCGCCGAATGGAATCTTACCGGTTTCCTGATCTCCCAGGACTTTCGGCAGATGGAACCGATAGATGGCGTACAGAAAAAACAATGCTCGCACACGTTCGTACAGATTACTGCAGCTTCTGCGAAACTGATCCAGTTCGGCACACTGAGCCAATAGCTGCTGCGATGAAAGTCCGGCACAGCAGTTGTCGAGCGATAGGTTTCGAATGGCCGGGTCGCTGGATTTGATGACCTGCAATAGATTCGTCATGGTGGATTGAGATCCTGAACATCCAATATCGGCGTACGAATTAATTTGTTGTTTTGCCACAGTCAAGCACCACAGTCAAGCACCACAGTCAAGCACGATGGCGACATGATCGCAGTGGGGCAGAACTGCTGGATTCCGACACGACCAGTGATGTCTGATCTGTCTTCTGCCATTCACTAAAGCGTTTCATGCTGACTTGTGACCGCGAATATTGCATTTTCGCCAAATCGTCGCGGTTTCCGGCCGGCCAAAACTGGCAAGGTGTTTGTGTACTTCGCTTTAGCGTCGGCGAGTCTGTGAATCGGCCAGCAGGCTAACCAGTTCCGTTAGAATCAAATCCCGGTCATCGCCACCCAGTGAAATGGCCAGCTGAGCCAGCAGCAGACCATACTTATAGCTGATATTGTGCCGAGTTCCATCGACCTCAAATGCCAGATACTGTTCTCGCTGAGCCAGCTGAGCCAGAGACGAGGACAGGTCAAGCGATTCGCCGGATGTTGCCTGATCCAGCTGCTGTTGCAGTAACTGCAGAATTGTGGGCGTCAGCACGTGCATTCCGAACAGGCACAGGTAATAGCCCGCACGCTGACCGGCGACAATCAGTTCCTGTTCGGCGACGGTCGGCGTCGGCTTTTCCACAACCGTACTGACGTTGTACAGGCGGTCATGCTGAGCAACCGGACTTCCGCCGACGGTTCCGAAAAATACAATTTCGTTTTCGCGAGTCGCCTGAATGGCTGATACGGAACATTCGTGCTTTCGGGCAACATCACATAGCTGAGCCGCACAGCCAGTGTCACTGCGACTTACGTACAAATGGTCTGAAACCAAATGCAGAAAGGCCTCTTCGTTAGTGAAATCACGGGCCCGTAAAATGGCATCACCATAGCCGCGAGGCTCGTTTTGTTCATAAAACACCAGTCGCGACGCATGCGGTCCTGCCGCTGAAAGATAAGGATCCGATTGGCCGGGCCGCACAATGATCGCAATCTCTTCAATCCCAGCAGCAACGATTTCGTCAAGAGTACATCGCAGCGCCGTCAACGGTTTTCCGTGACGATCAACCACACTTTGCAGCGGCAGGTTGCTGTGATATTCGCCCGCCGCCGTTATGACAGCCTTTGTGATCTTCATTCGTCGTCTCACTGCCTTCCGGCGTTTTTTTTTGCTATACCATTTAATTCCACGCGCGCCGGACTTCCAGTCTGCAATTGGCACTCACAGATGACGGCGCACGTGTTATTTTAAACATTCGCCTGGCAGGCTAAAAGCCGATTCAGATGAAAGCCGACAGTTCTGGAAGGTCACTGAAGGAGTGTCAACTGTGCTGGTGTTATTCGGCTCGGTTTGATGTAAACGTGGTTGCGTATCTTTTGTCTGAATTGGCGTCGGGGGCAGGTTTCCAGTCGTTCGAGATGCAACGGTCCAATCCCCGCACGCGTTCGTGATACTGATTACGCTTTGGCTGCTGCCAGAGCGGCGTCGTAATTTGGGTGTTCAGTGATTTCTGAGACGTATTCCACGTGCTTCAAAGTTCCATCGGCACCAACGACAAAGATTGCTCGAGCAAGACAGCGATCGAGCGGACCACCTTTGATCAGCACACCATAATCTTCGCCGAACTTTGAGCATCGATGAGCGCTAAGAGTTTGCACGGCTTCGATGCCTTCCGCACCGCACCAGCGTTTCTGCCCGAATGGCAGATCCATGCTGACCACCAGAATTTCAACTCCGTCAAGCTCACCGGCCTGCTCGTTGAACTTGCGAGTTTCGGCATGGCAAACAGGTGTGTCCAATGATGGGATCGTCGCAATAATTCGAGTCTTTCCGGCACTGCTGGCCAGTGTGATGTCTTCAAGTGAAGTGTTTTGCAAAACAAAGTCCGGAGCCGTTGCCCCCACTTCCAACGCGGCGCCTGCTAAATCAACTGAATTGCCCTGCAGGGTCGTTGCACCGCTTCGAATATTCGACATCTGAAATTCCTGTTTGTTGTGAGGCTAAAAACGAGGTAAGACCGTTCTGATTGGTCGGTAGTATGTCGTTTCACAGAAGCGATGCAACCCGTTGGAAATAAGGAACTGCAGCGTTTTTCTCGAATTCGCGGCCGCAGGCATTGCGTTTCGTCCGATGACGGCCGTTTCCCGTAAACCAGGCCCAAGTACTTGTTTCTATCAGTCGCCGTAAAGTTCTCGACAGCGGTCAGGCATCTGGTTTGCAATGACTTATTCATTCGCACAGGTTGGAAAACCACAGTTCTGACAAACATATCGATAGCAATCTTGTCCGTAACGTCGTTGTTCTGTATCGCTCTTATCTCGGAACGCCTGTAGCTCAGCTGGATATAGCAGCGGTCTTCTAAGACTCTACAGATCGCAAAAAAACGCTGTAAATGCTAACGAAGTGGTCAGGTAGTAGTCCTTAAATGGATTCTTTGACCCTCTTGCAGGTATCGCGATACCTGCCAACTTCCTACCAAGCTTAGACTTCGGTGATCCGTTTCACTTGGCTTTCCGTTTACCTGATTGCGTGGGTGGCTCTCTTTAACGGACAGTCCAACACCTGTTGTTTGGGTGGTTGCCAAATCAATCGCACCGCACACCGTGACAGTCCAATATTTCGTGGGTAGATGGCCCTCAGATATGGACGACCTGAATCAACTGGGACGCTACACCGCTCGGATCAACAAAGGTGTCAAGTACCGAATTATGAGATATGGTTGGTTTATTATTGTGTGAGTAATGTTGTTTTGTTAGATAGAGCGAGTTACAAGCCACAACTGGGGGACGGTAATGGTCCGAGCACCGTGTGTGGATGAAGCTGGCGGAATTTACCACGTGATGAACCGGGGGAACGCCCGGCAGCCGATCTTTTTTAAAGCTCAGGACTACCCCGGGGCAGACTTTACAACTGGCTTGGCGGTGACTCAGCGAACGAATTGGCAACATGGCCGCTGCACCGGCTGCCGAGCTGGGCGAACCGCGTGAATCAGGCCA
>JBDNFN010000259.1:0-5916 GCA_041689795.1 Fuerstiella sp.
ACACTCCGTGAAGCTTTCACTCGAAATCCTTTAGTGAGCTGCGTTGTTGATGTCTTTGACAACATTCAATATGTGATTCTCACTGGGGATTTCGAGTTTTTATTTCGTATCAGCCGCAAAGGGTTACTTGTTTAAGGACTAGGGTGCCCGAGTGGACACCCAAACTGACTCATTCCCGTTCAGTTTTCACATATGGTTTGCGTCGAAGTTGATGCTGAGGCGTCCTTCTATTTGTTCAGGATCAACTTTCCGTTGCGGGTGGCCCTGAGGCGATACTGCTACCTTGGTATTCGATGGTGACTTCGGTCGCTCCTTTCGTCAGTGCAGGGAGCTCACAACCTTCTGGGCCGGATTCTGTCCAGAAGGTGTGGCGGGCGTCGGTGTGTTCGTGAGAAACAGTGCTTGGAGGCTTATTGGTGATGGGATCGACTTGACGGGTGACAGCCATTGAATGGCTGTCAAATTGGGGAACTGACGAAAAGACCACGAATCCGCGCTTGCATGCATCGAACGGTTCGGCTAATATCATGAGACTGAGTCTCAGTGTCATAATGGGCTTACCTCCGAGGCCACAGCAAGCCATTTTCGGGACGACCCAGTTTTAGTGTCGTTCCCCCGCTTCCATGCACAGCCAGCCACGCTCGGAAAGACTTCGCCACCTAACGGTGTGGTGGCGTACTTTTCATCTCGTCTGTCTATTGAAGGAAGACTGCTATGCGCATACGCGCCCAATTTCGAGGCCCACGCGGCTTCACACTCATCGAGCTACTTGTTGTGATTGCGATCATCGCGATTCTAATCGCCCTGCTATTGCCCGCTGTTCAACAAGCTCGCGAAGCTGCTCGCCGCACCCAGTGCAAGAACAATCTTAAACAGATTGGTTTGGCACTGCACAACTATCACGACGTATACAGCACGTTTCCGAATGTGAATGCCAACAGCACGTTGAGCGGCGGAAGTTTGTTTACGTCGATCCTGCCGATGATTGATCAGGCCAACGGCTACAACCTGTACGACTTCAACAAAACCAACAGTGCCCCCGACAACGTCGCTGTGACGAGTCAGATCATCTCTGGCTATCTATGTCCGTCTTCGCCGATGCGACGGCAGGTGCCCAGTTGCGATTCCGATCGGGGGCGAGCACCAGGAAACTACGCGGCTTGTATTGGAACGCAATCGTACAATCCGTATTGGGCCTACATTCCCGGTTCGACTCGGCCCAATCTGGACGGCGCGATTGTTTACACGGACAGCACAGGCGGCAAGACGAAATTCCGCGACTTCACGGATGGCACCAGCACAACGTTGATGATCGGCGAAACCGCTTACAACCTGCCGGACTACACTTTCAGCTCCGGCAGTTGCGTTGGTGAGTCGCGATATTCGTTCACGTATTGGTCAGTGCCCTATCCGGGTTCCACGGCCTGCTCAACCAGTGACGGGTTCAATCCTCGCGATGTCAAGGGTGATGGCGTTTACGACTCTGGTTGGATCAACACCTTCCGCAGCGATCACGTCGGAGGAGTGCAGTTTACTTTCGCGGACGGATCGGTTCACTTTGTGTCTGAGAACATCGACGCCGGTGTTCTGGACAGTCTGGCGAGTCGTAACGGAGGTGAGGTGATCGGTGAATTCTAAGTCACACCAACCACCTCAACCGTGGCAAAATCCTCGTGTGATAATACTGCTTGTGTTAAGCGTCGCGAGTGGTTGTGGCACAGCGGTCGAAGGGCCAACGCGCGTGACGGCGAACGGACTCGTCACGTTTGATGGGCAGCCACTGGAAAACGGGACGATCCGATTCATTCCCAGCGGAGCAACGAAGGGCCCCAAAGTTTCGGTGGCCATAGACAATGGGTTCTTTCAGTTTCCAGAAGATGTCGGGCCGGTTGCTGGACATCACCGTGTCGAAATCGAAGCACCGGAAGCCGGGGAACTCGCACTGGATGATGAAGAGGCTGTGGAACGCCTGAGGCAGCAGGGACGCAAGCCAAAGATCGAAGTGCTGCGAATTCCATTGATCTATAACACAAACAGTCGGCTGACTGTGAACCTTACCGAAGCCGGCCCCAATGACCTGACATTCGAGCTGTTGTCGAAGTCCGACAAAAAAAACAAACGATAGACTGCATTCAAAATTCAAACGAAGAGACGAAAGAATCAATCATGAAGAAACTACTGATGCTGGCATTGCTATGCCAAACGACTGCGACCGCCAATGCTCACTTTATCTGGCTGGCTCCCGTGGAATCAGGTGGTCAAACAAAAGTATGCGTTTACTTTGGCGAAGACGCGACAGATGACAGTTCTGAGTACCTGTCGCGCGTCAACGGCGTGAAAGTGTCGAGAATAACGGGCGTGGACGAAGCGGTCGCACTCGAACTCACCAAATCCGATGAGGCAATTTCCACAACGATCAACATCAAAGATCAAAGTGTCTATGTGGCGTCGCACGACTTGGGTGTGATGGATCGCGGGGATTCAAAGTTCCGTTTGATGTACTACGCTAAGACCGGACCGGGTGCGTCGTCTGCGGTGTGGCAAAAAGCAATCGCTACCGATGATCTGAAGCTGGACGTTGTGCCGACTTTGAAAGGCAGCGCCATTACGCTGAAGGTGTGCTTTGCCGAGAAACCTGTCGCCGGTGTTCAAATCAAAGCGGCTCGACCGGGGGCAGATGACATCGAAACAGAAACCGACGAAAACGGGATGGCGACGTTTGCTGTTGCCGAAGCCGGACTGTATTCCATTCGTGCCCGTCATGTCGAAGCGAAAGCCGGTGAACTGAACGGTAAGGCGTATTCTGAAACTCGTCACTACTCGACCGTGGCATTGTTCGTTCCGACGCCAGCTTCACCCATCGCCACAACGCAACTTCAAGACCTGCCTGAACCGGTAACGAGTTTCGGAGCGGCTGTGCTGAACGACGTTCTGTATCTGTACGGCGGCCACACAGGTTCTGCCCATTCGTATTCGAAGACGGAACAGGGCCATCAGTTAATGAAGCTGAGTCTCAAGAGCGGCGAATGGGAGGGTCTGGCCGAAGGTCCGGGACTGCAAGGGCTGGCCCTGGTCGCTCATGGTAAGAAACTGTATCGCGTCGGTGGTTTCACGGCGATGAATGAAGAAGGCGAAGACCACGTATTGGTGTCTCAGAATTACGCAGCTCGCTTTGATCCCGCCACCAATAGCTGGACCGATCTGCCCGCCTTGCCTGAACCACGTTCATCTCATGACGCCGCCGTTGTGGGAGACACCATCTATGTGGTGGGTGGCTGGGCCATGAATGGCAAAGGCGACAGTGACTGGCACGATACCGCATGGAAGATGGATATGACGGTCGAAAAACCATCGTGGGAAGCCATCACCGCACCGCCGTTTCAGCGTCGAGCCATCGCAGCGGCAGCTCATAATGGGAAACTATACGTTATCGGAGGAATGCAGTCGGAAGGCGGCCCGACGACGAAAACGTCCGTCTATGATCCGGCCTCGAACAAGTGGTCGGAAGGCCCAGCCTTGGTCGTCAAAGCCGATATGGAACCAAAAGACGATGAGAAGCCAACACGCAGCATGTCGTCCGGTGGCATGACAGGCTTTGGAGCTTCCGCCTTCGCAACGGGTGGTTCGTTGTACGTCACCACTGTTCAGGGAACCTTGCAAAAACTGTCGAACGACGGTGCAGAGTGGGCTGTGATTTCTGAGAACGTCACACCGCGATTCTTCCACCGGCTGCTCCCGGTGAATGCTGGTCAACTTGTGGTGGTGGGTGGTTCCAACATGAGCAGCGGCAAGTTTGAGAAAGTCGAAGTGATCGACGTTGGTGCGGAAACGTAACGCGAACCCTCGCCCCTTCGGTCCCCACCGATTTCAAATCGGTGGGGACATGTTTCTGTACTACCGCTGTTTTTCTAACGCAACTCTTCCCGCGAAACGCATCCCATGAAACATCGTGCTTTCCAACTGTTTTTGATTGCAACCATCGCAGCACCAACGTTTGCCGCAGACACGTGGCCGTCCTTTCAGAACGGCGGCAACACAGCCTCGGAAACGAGAGCGACTGTGTCGCTCGGCGAAATCCAATGGCAAACGGAACTCACTGGCTACGGGCAATCGTCGCCAGTTGTCTGGAACGGTAACGTTTACATCACCACTGTCGAAGGCGACAATAAAGACAAATGCCACGTCACCGCCTATCAACTCAGCAACGGCGAGCAGCTTTGGCAGCACACCATCGCTAACGCGACGCCAGCAGAAAGCAGCAACTACATCAGCAAAGCCGCTCCGACTCCGGTGGCCGATCTGCACGGTGTGGTCGCGTTTTTCGAAGGCGGCAACGTGGTCGCACTGACTCTCGATGGCAGTGTTCGCTGGGAACGCAATTTCGTGACCGACTACGGCGACGTGAAAGCTCGTCACGGGCTGTCGTCGTCGCTGGAACAGGATAACGATTCCGTCTTCGTATGGGTCGAACGTTCTGAAGATCCCTACATTGTCAGCCTGAACAAACAGTCGGGCGAAACGGAATGGAAGTCGAAGGGCCTCGGAGCCACCGCATGGTCGAGTCCTCGCTTGGTCCCCGTCGACGGCGGTCAGCATCTGGTGCTGAGTGCCATCGGCAAGCTCGCCGGGCTAGACCCTGCCAGCGGCGAACAGCTTTGGGCATTTGACGGCATCAGTGGCAACTCCACTCCGACTCCCATGCCACTGGGCAACGGGCGTTTCCTAATCGGAGCCACCGTTGGCCGAGGCGAGTCGGGTGGTGGTCGCGCGGCGGAATCCAACGGCGTGGTGCAAATCAGCAAGGGCGAAGACGGCAACTGGAAAGCCGACTATGCCTGGAAAGCCAAACGAGCGACCAGTTCGTTCGGTTCACCCATCGTTCACAACGGCGTCGCCTTGTTCGTGAATCGCGAAGGCGTGCTGTACGGGCTGAACGCTGAAACGGGCAGCGAACTGTTCGCCAAACGCCTCCAAGGCAGCATGTGGGCGACTCCGATCGGCATGGGCGAACAGGTGTTGTTCTGCCAGAAAGACGGCAAGGTCGACACGCTGTCGAACATCGCTTCCAGCCAAACTCTGACAACATGGAACGAACTTCCGAAACCACCAGAACCGGACGCACCGGCTGAAGGTGAAGGACGCGACGGCCCGGTTCTATATGCGGCCGTCATCAGCGACGATCGCGTGCTGCTGCGACGTGGAGACCGGCTGTTTTCTGTGGCGTTGAAGACGATCGCCGTCCGCTGAGAACGCGAACGCTTTAAAACTGAGGGTTGCATGTCCTTTGCGTCGAAACGTAGCGTAAGCGTCCGGCGAGCCCATGCCACGGGCCACGTCACTGAATGTCTCACAGACCTCAAAACTAAAACCCGAAAGGTATTCAAAAAATGTTTTTTTTGAATCTGTTTCTTGAGCCAATTTAAGAACGTCGCTTTTTCGAACTCTGCCTGACGCAAATTGTTTTAGTATTTTGCGTTCCATACGAAGACGAATCACTTGTCTGCGCAGTTGATTCAGATCCTGCTGTTCGTTTTGCGAAACTCCTGAATTGGCAGACGCCGCCTTGCCATACTTCTGACGCCACTTACACAATAAATTAGCGTTGGCACCCAGTTCACAGGGCGGGCTGAGCCGTCGCGTAACCCGGGTCCTCGATCAGCGACACCGCATTCCGACGATACACCTCACGGCAACTGCGGCGGACAATTTCAACTGGTTCCTTCGATATCTAGTCCCAGCACAAGCGACGATTTTCGTTTTGTGAAACAGAAAGCTTCGAAATCTCCTTTTTCTACAGCGTATTGAATGGTGTCAACACATCACAATACGTGGCTCAGAAAAGGATTTCGAGTGCAGACTCTGCGTACCCCAAAGCAGAAAACAAAAGCTCGTCAGCGACGCCTGAAAGTTGCTCAA
>JBDNFN010000260.1:0-23912 GCA_041689795.1 Fuerstiella sp.
TCTGCAGCGAGAAATTGCGGCCTGGTCAGCCGATGTCAACAACACTCAGCGCGGCGTCGACTGGCAAATGAAAATCGACGACGCTCGATATAAACTCAAGTCCGTCTACCCTAAAATTCAATGCTGACAAAGCACTAGTCTTCCATTTTTCGCACGCCAGCAGCACGCGATTTGATGGCCATTTGCTTGGCCTCTTCATAGCCGTATGTATTCACTGAAAACCGCTTCTTGCTGCGAACTCGAGGCGATGGACTCCATTGGGCTTCCCAATACTCGTACACAGTTCCTTCCGCCGCGCGGCTATCTGATTCCCGTACAAATCGCACTCCGACATAACCGGACGTGTTTCGAGGAGTCACCTTTCGGGCAATCTGCTTTCGCGTGTAACCCTTGCCTGCCAAGGAATCAATCAACCCGTCTCGATATTCGCGAGCTACCCTAAGCGCTGCTCGCTTACCACCAAGCAGACTGTCGCTGAACAATTTACAATACAGTTTTCTACGCCGCATGAGCCGGACTTCGTAACCGCGAGTCGTGCTATCAATGCGAGTAATGTTTCGGTTTGGGTCGTTTATTTTTCTGATTGGCATCTATTAAAGCTCCGAAAACCTGCGCGTGCTAACATTTCGGCAGCCTATCAGTCGGTCGCAGATGATTCCAGTGCAAGACGTTAGTTATCCAAATGACAGACACCTTCGACAAGTCGGGGATTGATCCCCAAACGTGGAAAAAGCTAACGTGAATAGAACGAAGAGTATTTGACAACGGTCGCGGAACAATAAGCAAACGCCAACTCGTCAGCGGTTCACGTTTGACCAACTCTGGCAGTAGCCACACTTGAAATCGCCACTCGGAGAAACCTCGGTATCGGACCGCAAATTCGCTCCGCAGTTAGAACAGCAATAGTGATCACGATTCGCTGCGCCGACGTTTAAGTCTGCCTTGGAGTCGCTTGGCGACTGACGGTGCTGCGAGTGCTCACTCAGCGCCCGTTCTGCGATTTCGTGGATCGATTTCCGGTGCTTCATAATCGCGAAAAACATCGCAACAAAGCCACTCAGAACGATTAAAGCCACAACGGCAAAAATCACGGGAACAATCACAAACAGAGCGTTATTCATTCGAGTAGCCTCTTGTCGGTACATCAATGCTGACTCCAACACGCCTGATTCAGCAACGCATTGACAACCCACAAAGACTAACCAGGTTCTGTCTTTTTGCCACACCACGCAAAACGCAGCAACGAAAGCCACTCTCAGGATGCTTTCCTGTGGAGCGAATCGCCTCGCCAGCGAAAACGCCTTCCGCAATATTTCTTCAGCGCAACCGACCAAGACGCACTGATTCACGCTGCGGGCCTGTCAGAGAAATGCAGAGTTGCTCAGGTCGCGAGCCAAATTATTCAGTTTCCTTTGGCGTCTGCAGCGCCGGCCTGTTTTGACTTTGACTAGCCAGTTTGTCAAGAATTCCATTTACGAACGCGGATGAATGTTCGGTCCCGAATTCTCTTGCCAGTTCCACTGCTTCGTTCAGGACTACAGCGGACGGCGTCCCAATTTTATCGATTTCGAATATACCTATTCGAATTACATTTCGGTCCGTCGGTGCCATTCGTTCAATACGCCAATGGTCTGATATCGCCGTAATTCTTTCGTCGATCGCGTCGCGATGTTCACGAACACCGGTGAACAGCGACCATGCGAAATCAATCAACACTTCATCTTCCAGCTGTTCTTCCACTGAATTGCGAATCCAATGCAGATCGGCGTCTGGATTTTGATCCACCATAAACAGCATCTGCAAAACACATTTACGAGCATCAGAACGACCGGCCATGAAACACAACTTTGAGTAAACGGAACAGTTCAAAACTTGCCAGCTGCACAGAACATGCAGTGCAACGCAGTTGTTTTTTTTATACGAAATAACAGTTAGCAAAGGTCGACGAGCATCTGAAGATTTCAGTCTGCGATTTTCCGAAGCAGGTTCACCATTTCAATCGCGGCCAGAGTCGCTTCGGTGCCCTTATTGCCGACTTTGCCGCCAGCTCGATCCAGTGCCTGATCCATTGTTTCGCACGTAATGACTCCAAACGTAACGGGCACTCCCGTCTCGCGCGTAATACTCATGATGCCCGCTGCAACTTGGCTGTTGATATATTCGTGGTGTGTCGTCGATCCCTGAATCACAGCTCCCAGGCAAATCACGGCTGCATACCTGCCACTGGACGCCAGTTTCTGGGCAGTCAGCGGGATCTCAAACGAACCGGGAACGTGCACAATATCGATCTTCTCATCCTTGCCGCCATGACGAACAATCGTCTGGCAGGCACCGTCCACAAGCCGCGAAGTAATCAGGTCATTAAACCGAGAAACGACGACAGCAAACCTGGCATCCGGACAGACAAGTTCACCCTGGATAGTATTGGACATGGCTGGGGTTCAACAATTAGCGGTCAAAAAGTAGTGATCGAAATAAGCGAGTTGCGAACAATGCGACTGACGAGAATTTCACCTGGGTGCCAGCAAAGTCATGTTCAACAAACCAAGGCGTTAAACGGCCGCACTTGAGTTCAATGAGACGTAAAAACCCGTCTCTAATCGAGGTTCAATGTCATCAGAAATTCTTCATTGGTTTTTGTTTTCTTCATCCGATTAATCAGCAAGTCCATAGCATCGACCGGATTCATGTCGTTTAGAACCCGGCGCAGTGCCCATATCAGTTTTAGTTCATCTTCGCCCATCAGAAGTTCTTCGCGGCGGGTACCGGAACGATTGACATCGATCGCCGGCCAAATACGTTTTTCGACCATGCGTCGATCGAGGTGCAATTCTGTGTTGCCCGTGCCTTTGAACTCCTCAAAGATAACTTCGTCCATGCGACTGCCGGTGTCCACCAGAGCCGTGGCAATAATCGTCAGACTGCCACCTTCTTCAACACAGCGAGCGGCACCGAAAAATCGTTTGGGATTCTGGAGAGCGTTCGCGTCGACACCGCCGGACAGTGTCTTGCCGGAATTTGGAACTTCCGTATTCCACGCTCGAGCAAGCCGGGTAATCGAATCGAGAAATATGATTACATCGTGGCCATATTCCACCATGCGCTTGGCTTTTTCGATAACCATTTCCGACACCTGTATATGCCGTGCCGTTGGTTCGTCGAAGGTGCTGCTGACAACTTCGCAGTTATCGCTTTTTAGCTTTCGCTCCATGTCCGTGACTTCTTCCGGACGTTCATCAATCAGTAGCACAATGACATATGCATCTGGATGATTTTGTCGAACCGCATCAGCCATTTGTTGCAGCAGAATTGTCTTCCCGGCTCGCGGTGGAGAAACAATCAGACCGCGCTGGCCAAGGCCAATGGGGGCAATCAGATCGACAATTCGAGTGCTCAGATGTTGAGCATTGTCAGCCAGTCTCAACCGCTTTTCCGGATGCAACGGAGTTAAATCGTCAAAGAACACTTTCGCTGTGAGCAGGTTTGGATCCTGGCCATTAATTGCTTCAACTCGCAGCAATGCAAAGTAGCGTTCGTTTTCTTCCGGTGGACGAATCTGCCCAGCCACGGTTGCTCCGGTGCGCAATCCGAAACGACGAATCTGGCTGGGACTGACATAGATGTCGTCAGGGCAGGGCAGATAGTGATAATCGGGACTTCGTAGAAAACCAAAGCCATCCGGCAGAATTTCCAGCGTCCCTTCGCCAAACATCAGGCCGCTGAGCCGAGTTCGTTCTTTCAGAATTTTGAAGATCAGATCCTGCTTCTTCAGGCCGTTATATTCAATCAGCTTTTCCTGTTCTGCGGTGTCCAGTAATTCGGTCATCGACATCCGTTGCAGGTCCGCGATATTGAAGTCGGCCGCTTTGGAAGGCGCGAAGGATTCTGAAGTCGCCTGTCTGGCTGTCGAGTCAGAACCGACGTCCGTGGATGCAGCTTTGGGTGCAGATCGGGAAACTCTGCTGATGGGTGGACGATCGTCAGATGGTGTGGGAGGTGTCATGGCCGATTGGGCCTCCTGAATGGAGGGCGAGATGAGAAAATCTGGTAGGTGGCTACCTGAATGAGTAGCGTTTTCCGGATGATTGATAGGGGCCTATGAATCAGATCGATTAAAGGCTAAACGTAATTTTGGAAGATTGTACCGGCATTCTGCGCCGATGATTGTGTTCATTTTTCGTGAGAAAGTATGGACCTGAACACCTGTTTCATTTGCACGGCAGATTCGTCAAGACTGCCGGAATTGTCGACGACAAAATCAGCTCGATCTTTTTTTGATTCGGTGCTCCACTGAGCCGCTTCTCGTCGAGCCAATTCCTCGGCTGTCCAGCCGCGGTTTTCCCGAACCCTATGTTTGCGAATTCTCAGAGGTGTATCGACGAAAATCAGCCAATCGCAACTTGCGTCCCAGCCGCCTTCCAGCAGCAAAGCCGCGTCCAGAATTACCGCATCAACATCCCTGGATGCGGAATCAATTTGAGAATAAATTTCCCGACGAATTGCCGGATGAAGAATAGTGTTCAGTCGAACTAAAGCAGCCTTTTGCACAGAACTGTCGCCAAAAACACGTTTCGCCAATCGAGACCGATCGACGATATCTTCCGACGAGAATATCTCGTCGCCAAAACAGCGTCTCAGGGCCAATTGAATTGTAAAATCGGAGAGTAGGTCGTGACCAATTCGATCTGCATCAACAATGCAAAACCGATATCCAGTAACGTGCCTGACGACAGACGATTTTCCAGAACCGATTCCGCCAAGGATCCCAATCACAGGAGCCTTGGAGTTAGACGGCGTAATTGATGAACCGGAAGACAGAACGAACCTTAGATGATGAGTGCCAGAACGGTAGAACGAAATTAGTGTGTGAGATATGTTCTCGCGGATGCGAGGAATGATTGGACAAACTGACCCGACCCAAAATGGACGGATGAGGGGAGGACTGAGGAAGAGTTGTGGCTCTGGTAGACAGGTGTATTTGGACCAGCCAGAACCAGCCCACTAAATTATGCTGCGATCACAGCCAGTAAGTCAAACGGTTGACTTGTGAGAAACACGCAATTGTCGCAGTTTCCCGCTATATTCTCGGCTTCGGAGTTCGATCTCACCCAAAACATGGAGGCGGTTGAATTCGCGGCGTATCTGCAAATTGCGGAATTTCCGCAAAGTCTTCCCATCCCCACCATTATCACAAATTCGCGCTCGGCACGTTCGTGTTTGGCGTCATCAGAAAGCTAGGTCAAGATGTTGGTAGAAGCCATCGCGAAAGTTGAGCAAGCACGCACCGAAGGATTGCTTACAGCAGACACGCCAATCCATGTCAAAGGCTGGCTTTCAAAAGACTGCGTTTCAGAATATCACGAACGCATCCTGCAGCTGATTGCAGAAGAAAACTGGACGAAACTGGATGAACTGTTCTGGACATCGATCCCGTTTGGAACTGGTGGACGTCGTGGGCCCATGGGCGAACTTGGACCGGCTACAATCAACGATCGAACAATAGCCGAGTCTGCTCATGGACTCGTAAGCTACCTGCGAAAGTCGGGCGTCACCAAGGGCGGTTCTGCTGTTGTGACCTGCGATACTCGAAACAACTCGATGCACTTCGCCCGACTGACCGCGACGACCTTTGCAGCTCATGGGCTGAAGGTCTATTTATTCGATAGTCATCGTGCAACACCCGCTCTGTCTTATGCCGTTCGTAAACTCGGCTGCGACATCGGAGTGATGATTTCTGCTTCCCATAATCCTCCGGCAGACAACGGCTTCAAAGCCTATTGGTCAAATGGTGGCCAGGTTATTCCCCCACACGACAAAGGGATTATTCAGGAAGTCGAAAACGCGGAAGTCATTCCATCGATTGATTACGAAGAAGCCATTTCAACCGGGCAAATTGAAATCATTGGCGAATCGATTGACGCTCAGTACATTGCCGAAGTTGTAGTGCTAAGTCAGACAGATCAGCGAGACATCTGTGCTATCTTCACGCCGTTGCATGGCGTTGGAGAAACGTCGATCTATCGCGTCATCAGGGAATCCGGCTTCGATAAGGTCGAGATTTTCGAACCTCAGCGCAAGCCAGATGGCAACTTCCCGAATGTACCCAAACACCTGCCGAATCCTGAACTGCTGGAAGTATTTGATCCGGCCATCAAGTGGATTGCAGACAACAACCATGATGCAGACCTGATACTGGCGTCTGATCCGGATGCAGACCGACTGGGCGTGATGGTTCGCCACAGCACAGGCGGGTTCACACCGATTTCCGGTAACCAGACTGGCGCACTGATTTCTGATTACCTGCTGAACAAACTGAAGACAACCGGAAAGCTCACCGCCGATCATTACGTGATCGAAACGCTGGTAACCACACCTCTGGTAAAAGCCGTTGCCGATGGATACGGAGCTCGGAGTTTTAATGAACTGCTGGTCGGATTTAAATGGATCGCGCAGACTATCGAGGAAAACGGAGCTGAGAAATTTGTATTCGGCTGCGAAGAGTCCATCGGCTTTCTGGCAGGTGACTATTGCCGAGACAAAGATGGAGCCATTGGAGCACTGTTCATTCTGGAACTGGCAGCCGAACTGAAGACAAAGGGACTCACACTACTGGACCACCTTGACGAGCTTTACAAACGTCACGGCTACCATGCGGAAGGACAACGATCGATTTATTGCAAGGGACCTACCGGAAAAGCAAAGATCGATGGTCTGATGGAAACTCTCCGAGACAACCCGCCAGCTCAATTTGGACCGGTTCATTTTGTCGAAGCGGCCGATTACACCACTGGTAAGCGAGTGGCGATTCCCAGTGGTGAGTCGCTGGGCACAATCGTTGCACCAACCGGTGACCTGTTAGTCTACAAGTCTGATCCGGAAAGCCCCGTCAGAATTCAGATCGCCGGACGCCCGTCTGGAACCGAACCAAAGATCAAGTTTTACTTTTTTTGCCAGTCGGACCTATCAGACGGAGTCGATTTAGAGCAGGCAAAAGCAGCGGGGGACAGCGTGCTGAAAGAAGTCCAGGAAGCGTTGGGCAAATGGGCCGACGGACAACTGGATTCCTGACCCGCCATAACAAATTCTGAGTCAACGTCGACACGGAATCCCTGGACGTTGACTCCCTAAACAACCAGCATCCGAACCGCGCGGATGCTGGCGTGATGTCTAATTCTGAATTTCAAAGGCGTATAAAGGGACATTCTGCAGCTTTGGGTTCTTCCGGCTGAGAATAGGCCGAGAAGCAATTTGTTACAGATTCCAGGATTCCCCATTCCAGGGGGCCGTAGCTTTGAACGTTCGAATTCGCAAACCTAGAATTCGCGGCTTAACAGCTAGATCTCGCCTCCTCTATCCCTGCGTTACTAATTTGCTCGCATCTGCTGAGCAGGAAAAAGAATCAAATGAAAGCAATCGCCGTTCACCCCGGAACTCCCAACAGCGTGCATCTTGCGGAACTGGAGAAACCATCGGTTACTGACGTGCCCGGTGGTCGTGGGGTTCTGGTGAAGACTCTAAAAGTGGGCGTCGACGCCACCGATCGAGAAATCAACGATGCTCTGTATGGCAACGCTCCCACGGGCTATAACTTTTTGGTGATTGGACACGAATGCTTTGGCGTTGTCGTGGAAGTTGGCCCGGAAGTCAAAAAAGTCAACGTTGGCGACTACGTCACCTGCACGGTTCGTCGACCCGGCGGTTCGATTTTTGACAAAATTGGACGTTCTGACATCACCAGCGAAGAAGAGTACTATGAGCGGGGCATCAATCTTCGCCACGGCTATCTCACGGAATTCTTCGTTGACGACGAAGAATTCATTGTGCGAATGCCAGTCGGACTGAAACATCTTCATGTGCTGGCCGAACCCATGAGCTGTGCCGCAAAAGCCGTTGAACAGGCAATGCTGGCGCAAAAACGTCTTCAGGTTTGGGAACCTAAACGTGCATGGGTAACAGGTTCCGGACAAATCGGGCTGCTGTCTACGTTGATCCTGCGTCTTCGAGGAATGGAAGTCTACACCGTAGCCAGAGGTACAAAGCCAAATCTAAAGGCTGAAATAGCAGAAGGTCTGGGAGCAACTTACATCAGCACTTCTGAAACGTCGCTGAAAGAACTTGCCAGCAAACATGGCAAGCCGGATCTGATTATCGAGGCGACAGGCAGCAGCAAAATTGCGTTTGAGTGCATGGAATTGCTGGGCCACAACGGCTGTATGGTCTGGACCAGCATAACCGGTGGCAAGAATACTGTTAACGTGCCAAGTGACCAGGTGAACCTGCACTGGGTGCTGGGCAACAAGTTGCTGGTCGGTTCGGTCAATGCGAATTTCCGCCACTTCGAATCCGGCATTTCAGATCTCGCACTGGGCGAAGTGACTTACCCTGGCGTGATTGAAAAAATCCTGACCAACCCTGTGGACGGGCTCGACAACTACGCAGAAATGATGCGACTGCTGGTCGAAGATCGCGACGCTTTAAAAGTTTATGTAAACGTCGCTGAAGGTTAATGGCGAGACGAATCAGGTTTTCACATTTGGTAGCCGCACAAATCGTAACTCGGCGGTCTCCGCCGTGATTTTTCGGTGGAGACCACTGAGCGAGGTTTCCCAGCTTAAACAATTGCGTCACCTTGAGGTTAGTCGTCCCCGGATCAGGGCGCAGCCGCCAACGGGCATTCTGACATTCTGAAGGAATTGACCCCAGAAACCTAAATCAGCGGTTCGTAGCGACCAAAAACCATCTCAGGCATCGGCAGCATCTGCCGATGCCTGTTTTTTGTTGGTCCGGTGGCAACATTTGCCCTCGGATCGATGTTGCAGCAGATTCCGCACAGACGTATTCTGCCGTTCCTCTCAATTTCCATTCTCTCCAAAGATTCGCTAAAGATTCCGTGATTCAGTTTTTTTGACTTTCTCAGGTCAGTCTGAATCGTCAGCAGCGAATTCTTATCCCACCAACATCACTTAATGCCAACTCCGCATCTCAGGAAAGGCAATCAAATGCGCTGCAACTGGTTCCGTAAAATTGCTGGCGTGACAACGTGTTCAGGGCTTCTGGCCATCTCCGGCTGCTACAACATGAACGGTTACGTCATGAATGCATCGGGGCAGGGCTATTACGAACAGGGCAACTACGCGATGGCCGCGAAGGAGTTCCAAACGGCCCTGGCCAATAATCCGCACAGCCCCGACTACATGTCGAACCTGGCGAAGGCTCGAATGAAGATGGGCGACAGCAACAATGCTGAACAATTGTTCCAGCAGGCTTTGACAAAGTCGCCATCGCACCAGCCATCTTACCATGGTCTGGCAGAACTGTATCTGGCTCAGGGCCGTAGCGACGACGCCGCTCGCCTGTTGAACACATGGGCTGCGACTCAGCCGTACGTTGCTGAATCACACGTTGAGCTGGCATGGCTGCAGCGAGAACTCGGGCAGAACGACGCAGCGGCCCAGAGCCTTCAGACTGCTCTGCAGGTCAACCCCAGTCATTCCACGGCACTGGCACATCTGGGTCAGTACTATCAGGACATTGGGCAACCCGCACAGGCGCTCACGATGTATCAACAGTCGTTGCGTTCTGACTGGAATCAGCCAGACGTGCATTCCCGGCTTGCTGTCGTAGCAGAGTCAGCGGGGACGAATCATCCCATGAGCGAAATGGCAATGGCTCGAGGAGTCAGTCCGGCAGACATGCCTCGCCAGCAGCTTGCATTCGGATCGCCTCAGATGGGTCTTGCCGGCAGGTCACCAATAATGAGTCAGTCTCAGATGGCTTACCAGCAAATGCCACAGCAACAGTCGGCGGGCTACCAACAACCTTTTGAGCAACAACAGCTGAACTATCCTCCGCCGTTAGAAGTTGGCACAGGCGGCTTCCCAATGCAGCCGGAACAACAGTGGAGTTCGAATTCACAGATGTTGCAGGCACCAAACAGCGGGATGCCAGGGATGGACATAATGCTGCCATTTCCATTCGCAGGCGGCTCGTCCACGTCTGTTTCCAGCGGTTCAACAACTCCGCCAATCGCGAATTCAAACTGGAACTCGGCTACCGGACCCCAGTCTGTAAATTCACCACTTCCGACACCTGACCCAGCGTTTATTCAGGGGCGGGCCTCTTCAGTTCCCGTCACCTCAATTTCGCATTCGACACAGGTCTCGTCCGGGATGCCAGAACTTGACGCATTCTAAACGGCTGGCCCCGCCTGGCACGACATCCACTTAAAGACTGCACCTTTCGCAGTCACAAAACAAAGAAGGCTGGCGAAATTCGCCAGCCTTCTTATGTCTTAGCAGATCAATAACACATCCAGCACTATGGCAGGAATGGTGCAAAGCCAATGTTCGGGAACAGTGGATCCGCAGCAGCACGAATGTTGTAGTCACCCGTTGCAAAGCTTCCGCTGACGCTTTGAGTGATAGCGAAGTTGATGAAGGTGTTATTCGGATTATTCAGGTTGGTGCCGTCATCAATCTGGAACAATCCAGCGGCACGATCAGTCACACCAAACACTGCAGGATTATTGATTGGGTCAAGTCCCAGAACAATTCGCTTCAGAGCAT
This sequence comes from Fuerstiella sp., assembly GCA_041689795.1. Classification (GTDB taxonomy): domain Bacteria; phylum Planctomycetota; class Planctomycetia; order Planctomycetales; family Planctomycetaceae; genus Fuerstiella. The sequence continues at coordinate 10,566 of JBDNFN010000260.1, forward strand.
CGTCGTTCGTGTAGGTTGCCCCCCTCGATGACATGCTAATCTGGTTACCACTGTTGTTGGTAAACCGCATGTCCAACTGAGCAGAGTCATCGTGGTAGATGGCATCAAAATTTGTCACACCAGCATCGTCGACAGAGTCATAAGTATTGCCGGCTGACAGGAATGATTCTGTTCGTACGTCTTCTTCGAGATTACCACCGAAGATGTTGTCTCGAACGTCAGCCGCCACATAAGCACCTGTTCCAACTGAGATCACCAGACCTTCACCTGTGACAGTACCTGTACCATTATTCTGAACCCTGTTTCCTGTCAAAGTCAGGAAGCTGTTTTGAACAGTTCGCAGATTAAGGAACGCCTGCTCACCATCAGGTGCACTTGCAAGGAAACCTGTGTTACCGTTGACTGAACCAATATTGTCCGCCTGGAATTCAGGCTGCAATGGGTCATAGAAGAACGCAATCCTCGGACGGTCATCCGCTGGATTGAACGGTGGATCCGGGAACGGAAAGTTTGCCAGGTAGGTCAGACGACCCTGATTCATATCGGAGTCTGCTCGATAGTAGACGCCTTCTGTTCCGTTCGAGCTGATGGTGTTATTTATCAGAGTAATTCGAACCGGATCGAACGTGCTTGCGAATTCTCGATCACGTTCGCCTGCCGCACCGTTCATCAGTACGTTTACGCCACGCTGGCTGTTCTGACTGATCAGGTTGTTGTCCAGTGTCATCTGCACGAATGGCCCTGACTGAGTTACCCCATTGCTGAAGGACAATCCGTCGCCGTCACCGATGTCAGTGTCGATACTGCCTGGGTCAGACCCAATGAGTGCCACGTCGCTGGTGCCGCCGCTGATATTCAGGCTAACACCGTCGCCACCGTTTCCGGCCGACACTCCGTTGCTTGCTCCACCAATCGTGTTATCTGTGATGCTGATGATTGGTCGAGACACATCAAATCCAGATCCCTGAGCGAAGACTGCGATGCCATCGTCAGCGTTATTCTGGATGAAGTTGCCTTCACCGGTTCCACCAACCTGCAGAGCAAGGCTTGAGCGATTGAAGATGTCGTAAGCAATCCCGTCACCACCGAGCACGTCGATGTCATCGTTTCCGTTAAGGTCTTCGCCCGGATCCAGAATTCCATTACCGTTGGTGTCTTCGGTGCTTATGGCCGCTGTGCCAGTGATGATCGAGTTCGTGACGTTGACGACGCCCGTACCGTTATCAGAAGCAGCGATATAGACACCACCGAAGGCTCCACCATTGGTTCCGTTATTCTGAATGAAAGTCTTGCCTGAAGTCGGTGTAACCGGACTTTCAGCCGTAATCTTCACGTCGACGAATGCGGTTCCAAGAGCATCGATACGGATACCATCTGTACCGTTGCTTGAGTAGTTAGAGTCTCCATTTGAGTTCAGAGCTGCATGAGCTCCCGATGCCGTTGCAACCCGTGAACTGGTAACTTCAACAAGTAGCTGAGAACCTCCATTTGCTGACATCCACAAGCCGTCTACACCGTTTCCGGTAGAGGTAAAGCCATCGAAGATAACGCGTCGCCCAGGAGCCAGCCCATCTGTTGAGTCGCCGAAGGAAGAATTTCCATAGGTTTCAACATCGATGCCGTTTTCGGCATTTCCACGAATAAAGTTACCCTGACCATCTGCCACCAACATCGAGTCGCCTCGGGTTCGAATCGCAACTCCGTTAATGCCGTTGTTGTCAAAGATGCTGCGATTCCAGTCGACGCTGTTGATTGTGCCGGACATTGGCTGGTTAGGATCAGTTCTGTCGTTGCCCTGAGTTTCAATTAACATACCGTTGCCAGCATTGTTGATCGAAGTCACGTTGTCGATGGTCGCCAGCAGCAGTGAAGAGTCGGCTCGGCTAAGGTAAATACCATCTCCAAACGTCAGTGGATCAGATCCATTCGTCGTACCGGAGATTGAAGAGTTTGAAAGGTTAAAGATACCCTTCGCGTTGCCAGCGACGCTATAACTAACACCCACGTTTCCGTTACCGGTAATCGTGTTTGCCTGATTAGAAGTACCACCAACAGTCAGATCGATTAGGTTGTTGGTCGCTCCTCCCGTGTTTGGCCCAAGCATCTGCGAAGTGATGCCACCGCCCGCGTTGTTTGAAATATCATTATTCTGAACAACTGCGTTGATAACACCGGTTCCGGCAGCGGTTACTGTACTGATCAGATCAATACCAGATCCGCCATTACCGGTGATTGTATTGCCGGTAATAAGTCGATTGCTGGCTGGTGTTCCAAAGTCCAGAGTCCCGCTTCCATCCACATGCAGCGAAACTCCATTGCCTCCGTTGTCGTTGATCTGATTATTGATCAGGTTGCCATCAATCCGACCGCCATTGGATGCGAGAGCCAGGAAGCCGTCGCCAGCGTTGTTGTCAATGACGTTCCCCTGAGTGAAGGCGGTGCCTCGATATGTATTGGTCCCGCTTCCACCAATCGTGTTATCAGCATCGATAAAGGCGTTTCCATCGGCCTGCAGGCGAATACCGTTTCCGCCACCAGAAGTAATGGCATTACCTTGAATCGTCAAACCTTCCACACGAGCATTTCCGGTAGCAGTCAGATTGATCCCGTTTTCAGATGCACCAGTGATCGTGTTGTTGTTAAACGTGGAAGCGATAAGTCTTGAATTGTCAGCTGCATTGATGACAAATCCATTCTTCGTCTCGTTGCCGGCAATTCGCAAGCCAATAGCTGAAGCAAGCTGAGCAATACTGTTTTGAACAAACGGGGCTTCTCCCGGCAACTCACCCGGGTTCGTTCCGCTGAAGGCAAACTCTGCTGGCTCAAGCAGCACCTGGATAGGAGCATCAATCGCAGGCGTGGCCATTATCGCATTTCCACCGGTTGGAGTCACCGAACCAGTTTGCTGGATATGTCGAAGTGACAACGAGTGACCCAATTCATGACTGGCTACCAGGCCGATCGCACGTCTTGTGAAGGTCAGATTTCCGGACGTCAGAGCATCAATCGCAAACTGAGGTGTCTGGGATGGATTCTCAACAATCAATGGATCTGAATTCGCAGGACCAACGAATGCCGTTGGGGGATTCAGCAGCGATGAAAATTGATTAATTTGGTTGGTATAGACCCCAGCGGCCGATCCACCGAGCACTAGTGGTACTCCGCTCAAACCTTGCCCTGGACCTTGTCCCTGGGCGTTAACAATGTTGCCAATATCCCCAGCCTGACCTGCAAGACCACCTAAATTCAGCGCGCTGTCACCAATGGTGACCGCATAGTATTCCGTTGCTCCATTCGACGGAGCAACACCAGCATCACCGATGACAAAGTTAAGGTTCAATTCCTGGCCATCAGGAATTGGACTTCGGGAGTCCTGACCGACAGTCGGGATGTTGCCATAATAACCAGCGATCGTACCAAGGATTGCATTGGTTACAGCGTCGAAATCTGTTGGAGCAAACCCGTACAGCGTGACGTCAAACGGATTAACTGTACGTCCGTTCGCGTCCACAACGCTACCTTGAGCTGGATCAACAAAGTCCAGAACAATCGTTATACCGGATGTTGGATCACTGATGCCACCTTGCACTGTATTGAACAGGGCATTGATCTTCGCTGTCGCATTATCCTGAAGGTCAACAGCAACGCCGCCACCGCCATTTCCGGCGAACAGGTTCCCGAGCAACGCATCTGGGCCGCCGATATCGAAGCTACCAACGCTGTTGTCTTCGCCAAAGATGCAGAGTCCGGCGATGGAATTGTTATTCATCGTGTTCGAAACAATTCCCTGATCAAGCAAACCGTTGCCGTTTAGATCTTCACCGGCACTCAGAATTCCATCACCATTCAGATCTTCGCTGATAGAATTAAACACACCACCATTCAGGTAGTGCAGAAACGCTCCATTTTCCAGGTTACTGCTGAATGTATTGTTCCGCACGCTGGCAAGATTGAATGTGCTTGCGTCAGCTTTGCCAACGAATCCATTAAACGTGTTACCGGTTGATGTATTGCCTTCCGCAAGAACATTGACTGTTGAACCCGCCTGAGCTGTGACAACAATTCCCTCACCGCCATCAGTGACTGTGTTGTTAATAATGCCCGTCGACTGGACTGTCGGTACTCCCGTACCAGCAAAGCCGGTTGGGTTGTCCGCGTTCAGTGTCGAGGTCGGCCCAGCCGTGATGCTGATTCCCGCAACTGAGTTGTTGCTGGCCGTGTTGTTGCTGACCAGTAGATTGGTCATTGAACCATTGGCGGTCGTCAGAACCAGGCCGGATCCAGATAGTCCCGACAGGCCATTCGCCATGTTCGAATCGAAGACAATGTTGCCCGAAGCATCCTGCAGATTGACCGCAGTTGTGTAGTTAGTGAACGTGTTCATAACAATGTTCGAATCAGTCATCGGCAGAGGATTGCTGATGCCCGTCCCGAAGACAGTATCGGCCGCATTGGAACCATCAATTCGCAGCCCAACGATGCTGTTCTGATTACGAACTCGAATCACACTGCCACCAACATTCATGGTTGGATTTGACACCAACGGACCAAGTCCGGTTGTGGTCGTTTCACCTGGGACGATGAAGTCCATATTCTGATCATTGAACAGCACGTAGTCCTTTGTCGATGACAGCAACACCTGACAATCGAACAGACTGATTCCACCGTTGACGGTCAGGTTTGTACCGGAATCGTCATCGCGTGGCGCAATTCGTATCAGGTCAATTCCAGCGTTGTTGTTGGAAGCCGCCAGCTGCAAATTACCGTAGGGGTCTTCGTACGTACCACTTCCGGTGCCCGCAGCATCAGGATCGACGTAGACAAAGTTGTATGCTCGTCCCTTAGCCGTGTTCACCAGGGCTTCAGGCAGATTTACGACATCAATGTTGGTATGCACTCGATTACTACGAAAGACTGGGTCAGCCAGCCGATCACGCACAACGCGTGGCTGGAAGATCGCTCGTTCTTTGTAGTTGGGAATCGTGTAGGACATTCCAACCCAGATGTTATCTCCGAACGTGTCGTCCGTTGTGTAGTTGACGTTGGCGTTGATCGATTCTGTAACTAAAGCTTCAAACCGTGAGGAGAAGCCCAGAGCTTCTTTGCCGTAGTCACTGTCAAGATAATAACCACCGACGTAAGCGTTCATTCCACGGCGACCAAAGATTGGCAGCGGACCACCAACTTCGAAGTCTCCACCGGAATAAGCATTGTCACGTGTCTGGTTGCGGATTCGAAAAACACTGTTACCGCGAAGTGCAAGGTCTCCGACCAACTGGTCGTTCAGCAGAACCGACTGACTGCCCGAAACAAAGTACCCGTTTGCACGGAAGTCGATGTACTTGCCTAGAGATTCGACACCGACACCAAAGCGTTTCCACTGCTGATTGCCTCGACCATCATCCAGGTCAAAAAAGGCGTTCCAGCCGAAGACTCGATTCCGAGAAACATCGTAGTTACGCCACACAGCCCCGAAGTTGTACAGGTTCTGCCCCGAGTTGGTAATTGACGCCGAAAGGTCACCCAACAGGACCGAACTGCCTGGAACGACGTGGTACGGCAGACGCACGTTCGCTCGGTGGAACGAATCATTGAAACCCAGACCGTCGCCAATGTTGGTTTCAAACATCATCGTTGGACCGAACAGTGCGTTGTCCTGTGGTCGTCGACCGATCACAGGCGCCTCAGTCACTCCCGCACTTCTCTCGAAGTAAGGTGAGTAATCCATTGGCTGGGCGTACGATGGCCCAGCGCCTGGATATTCGGGCGCACCCTGACCCGAGGGATATCCCTGAGTCTGGGTTGAGGACAATCCGTAGTCTGGCTGAGGAATGGTAGACGGAGCTATGCTGCCGTCACCTCCCTTAAGTGAACCACCATCAACAGCCGGCGGTACCGGCATTGGCGGATCAAGACCCTGCTGGCCAGAAGTCATGCGAATGACCCCCGGCTGATCACCAACGGATACGTTGGCGGCGGTGAGCAATGCACCACAGCTTAGAGCCAGACAGAAAGAAGCAAAAATACTATTCGTTTTCATCAGCGGTTCCGATCGCTCCGAATTGGCAGACTGCACCGGTTAATCCGGTACTATCGGTTACTCTGTTGGATCGGAAATTCACCACTGACGGGTTGAGTTAAAATGTGAGGGTTGTGCGGATCGTCATGAATCTATCGATCCTTCCGAATGTCGCTAAATCCTTTGACAAAAACGACTTACAGCCAAAACAACGATGATCACGTGGAAACCGTCGCTTCGCAAAAAAAAAAAGCCGCCGAAGAGTAGGGCTCTTCGGCGGCTTTCGCAGATTTTTGCAGCAGCGTTTGCTAAGGCAAACGCACTAAAGCCGACTAGATCGACCAGCCTTCGCGATATTCACGATGAGTAAACTGGTTAACCTCAGGCATGTTTGTGCTCTTCATGTTCTTGGCATCCCATTCGATGCGGCTTCCTTCGGCTGATCTCATGGCAAGGTTGCCAACTAGAATTGTCTCAGTCAAACGGCCGGCGTAGCCAAAGTTTGACATCGTTCCCGGAGCGTATTCGCCCTTGCAAGTCTGTACAAACTCCCACTTCTGACGCTGGTCGCCACCGGCGTTGAATGGAATTCGCGGCAAAGACTGTTCTGGCTTGGAAAAATCTTTGTACTGTTCTTCCGGCAACAGGAAGTACTTGGCACCGTAATCGTCCGGCGAAAACAGAATTCCCTTGCTGCCGACAATAACAGCGCCGCTGGTCTTGCCGCCACCTTCTCGTTGTGCAGCAACGCGTTTCTGGAATGACGCGGGCAGCTGGCTGATGATCGAGTCATCAGGCAGATTTCCGCCGTCGTACCAATAGAAGTTGCACGCCTTCAGGCCTTCACGCTCTGGGAATTCAAACATCAGGCTTGAGCTGCCGGGGAACGTTTCGCCTTCAACAATACCCGGGTTCTTAACGGCAGTTACTGCCACTGGATCCCAAAGCTTAAGTGCCATAACGGGCATATTGGTTGTATGGCAAGCCATGTCACCTAATGCGCCAGTTCCAAAATCGACCCAACCACGCCAGTTGAATCCATGATATACACCCTTCTTGAATGGCCGCATCGGCGCTGGCCCAATCCACGAATCCCAGTTCAGGTCACTAGGAATTGGATCTTCGCCTAGTGGGCGGCCTAGACCTTGTGGCCAGACAGGACGATTCGACCAGATGTGAATTTCGCTTACATCGCCAATCGCGCCAGAGCGAATGACTTCGACAGCTTCGCGCAACCCATCCTCTGAAGTGCCCTGATTACCCATTTGAGTAACCACGCCCATTTCTTCAGAGACTTCTCGCATTTTGCGAGCTTCCAAAATCGACCAGGTCAGTGGCTTTTGACAGTAGACATGTTTTTTCATCCGCATTGCCTTGATGGCTGCGGCAGCGTGGTTGTGGTCAGGCGTGCTGACAGTCACGATGTCGACTTTGTCGCCAAGGCTGTCTAACATTTCACGGTAGTCGGTGAACTGCTTTGCATCAGCAAACTCGCGGCCCTTTTTGGTGAGCGTCCCGCCGTCAACGTCGCACAATCCGACAATCGCAACGCCCTGCTCAGCGATGTGGCTCGTGTCGCTGCCGCCTTTTCCGCCGACACCAACGCACGCTGCACTCAGTGACTGCAATGCTGAAGTATTCGCTTTGGCGACGGTTTGGCCACCGACCCAGAAGGCTGTTCCCAATGCAGCAGATTGCTGCATGAAAGTTCGCCGATGTTGTTTTCTTGACATTTGTTGCGTTACCTCGTGCAAGGTGGTGAGAAAAATTAGCAGGGGGTCGGAGACATTATGTCTGCTACCCGAAGGTATTAGGTTTTGGCCGAAATTTGCGTCGCCCAACCCAGTCTACGATAGCAATGCATCAGAAAACAGCAATCAAACCGTTGAGATTGCCTGAATCAAAGTCCGTCCGTCGTTGCCAATCGCCCTAAACCAGCGTAATCTGAATCGCGGCGGATCGCGTTTACACGTCATTTTCCGTTTTGTTGCGTTGCATGTTGGCGTTGCTGAAGACGTCGATTTCTTGCGGCAACTGTCTTTCCAAGCTTTGAATACTCGGAGTTAGCTCACCCCAATGCCTCGTCTTTTGCCAACACGCTTTGTTTGCCTCGGTCTTCTACTTGTGCTCACCAATGGATGTCGCAACGAATCTTCCACGTCGACACCCGAGAGCAGTTCAGAAAAAGTCGCTGTTTCTCCCGTTGCCGACGACACTGCTGCCGTGACAGCACTCACGGAAGCCGGCTTCATCCTGACCAAGAACACCGAAGGGATCGTAATCGAATCCTCGGTGAACAGTGACGGCGACATTTCTGAATCGCTGGTCCATCTTTCCGGCATTCCAAACGTACTGGTTGCTGGCTTTTCCGGACCGGGGCTCACCGACAAAGGCATGGAAAATCTCGCAGCCCTGGTGAATGTTAAACGTCTCGATCTGAGTGACTCAGCCATCGGCGACGAAACTCTAAAAGCAGTGGCAAAGTTACCAAACGTCGAAGTGCTGGGGCTAAGACGAACGGCCGTAACGGATTCAGGGCTGGCAGCAATCAGCAAACTGCCCAAGGTTCGAGCGATCGACCTGCGAAACAGCAACATCACAGACGACGGCCTGCAGCATTTTTCCGGACTCAAGACACTGGTTGACCTGCAGCTTGAAAAGTCAAAGGTAACAGACACCGGCGTTGCAAAACTAAAAGGACTCACGTTACGAGCCATTAATCTTAACTACTGCACGTCTGTGAGCAACGAATCACTAGCTGTGTTGGGAACAATGCCAACGCTGGAAGGCATTCAGCTTGACTACACAAAAATCACTGATGATGGCATGGCCAACGTTGCCAAACTGACAAAACTAAAACGACTCAGAATCCGTGGCACAGACGTGACCGGAGCGGGGCTGGCAAACATTGCAAACCTGACAAACATGGAACGTATGGAACTCCGAGACACCTCGCTGGATGACGCTGGTCTGGAAACTATTTCCAGCCTGCCAAAGGTCAACTTTCTTGATATCAGCGAATGTCGAATTGCGACTCCTGAAGGCATGAAACATATTGGAAAGCTGACAGGACTTAAGACGTTGGGTTTTTGGGAAACAAAACTAAACGACGAAGCATTTTCTGAGTTCGGTAATCTGGTAAATGTGGAAGACCTTGACCTAAAAGCAACCAACATCACCGATGCATCGGTTCCAGTGATCCTTAAAATGCAAAAGCTCAAAACACTGAACCTTGCCGGCACTCAATTGACTGACGAAGGTTTCAAGCAACTCGCTGGGCTGCCAAACCTGACCGAATTGAATGTAGCAAATACGAGTATCGGTTTTGACATTGTCGACGAACTCTCAGCTAAGGATGGCCTGAAGGTTGTCGAGTTCGAAAACTAGACCTGCTCCGCGGCGACAAGGCAACACATGCCTTGTTACTATCCGTGCAGGGCAAGGCAGTTCCGGTTGCACCAAGGCGGCGGGAAATCAATGTTTTTTTTTCGTTCCGCCCGGACCGTTCCTGCCGAATCATTTGATAGTATCGCACTCCTTTTTCCAAGCCGCAGCTTGAACTAAATTGAGGCGAAAACTCGTTGCGAGAACGAAATGTCAGACACCTCGAATCGTCCTAACAGTGCCATCCAGTTTGCTCGAGCCAACAAGTGCATTCCGGGTGGGGTCAACAGCCCCGCCCGAGCATTTGGTGCTGTTGGGGGTACTCCTCCGTTTATTGAACGAGGGCAAGGGCCGCACCTTTTTGACATCGATGGAAACAGGTACATCGACTACATCGGATCCTGGGGACCGCACATCCTGGGACATCGACATCCGGCGGTCATCAAGGCAATTCAAGGGGCCTTGGAAACCGGAACCAGTTTTGGTGCTCCAACTATGGCGGAATCGGACTTGGCGGAACTGGTCGTGGAACTCGTTCCTTCGATCGAAAAAGTACGCATGGTAAATTCCGGGACGGAGGCGACGATGTCGGCGATCCGGCTGTCTCGAGGCTTCACGGGACGCAACGTAATCATCAAGTTTGCCGGTTGCTACCACGGACATGTCGACAGCCTGCTGGTTCAAGCGGGTAGTGGCGCACTAACGTTGGGCAGGCCATCCAGTCCTGGCGTGCCCGAAGGCTGTACGAACGACACATTAGTGTTACCGTTTAACAGCGTATCCGCATTGAACGCAGCGTTTGCCGAAAAAGCGGACAGCCTTGCAGCCGTGATTCTGGAACCTGTTTGTGGCAATATGGGATGTGTGGTTCCGACGGATGAATTTCTGCAATCGTTGCGGCAACTATGCACCAAACATGGCAGCGTACTGATCTTCGATGAAGTCATGACCGGCTTTCGAGTCGGCATGAATTGTGCGCAGGGCAGAAATGGAATCACACCCGACATCACAACACTCGGGAAGATCGTGGGGGGCGGAATGCCTGTAGGAGCGTACGGTGGTCGAGCCGACATCATGGACGCCGTGTCGCCCGTCGGATCTGTTTACCAGGCTGGAACGCTGTCCGGAAATCCAGTCGCGATGGCCAGCGGACTTGCGACGCTGCGACAACTGCAGGCTGACAATCCGTATCCATTGCTCGAAGAACGTTCCGGACAATTGGCCGATGGATTTTTGAAAGCCGCTCGGGATGCTGAGGTGCCTGTGCAGCTTAATCGCGTCGGAAGCATGCTTACAATGTTCTTCACTGAGCATCCCGTGACTGACCTCATCACAGCCACTGCATCTGACACGACTCGATTTGCAAAATGGTTTCACGGCATGTTGGATCGAGGCATCTATCTTCCATGCAGCCAGTTTGAAACCTTGTTTGTTTCTGCGACGCATACAGAAGAACTGATCGAAGAAACTCTGCTGGCCGCCACTGAAGTAATGGCGACGCTGTAAAGAAAATTCTTGCGGCAGGACCTCAATTGGTCCAACCCAGCTGAGCGATGCTGAAGGAACATATCGCGTGGCGTCTGCCGCTGTGAACCAATGAAAGCACACTGAGTGCGCCCGCATTGGTGGCAATTCCTGGAGCTTGCACGCCGAGCCGCAACGGCATGCACTCAGATAATCGTATGCAGGTATTGCAATGATTATTCCGCATCTTCCGGTGGTGCGGACGGCGTATGGACCTGCGGTGAATTGTGTTGAGTTTCCGCAACGCATCCAAAACAACCGAACAACCGACTTCGAGCTGTTGGACGCCAGTATTCATTAACAATTTCATTGCCACTGCGCTGCATAAAGCGGACTAAGCTATGCGTAGTTCACTGGATCAATAAATCGGACTAGATCAACTCGCCACCGAGATCTGCACAGATTCATGAGTACCAATCTATTACTGGAAGAAAACCTCGCTACGCATAGAGCATCCGAAGACAGTCTCTCAGACATTGTCAAAACATACTCAAAGCCATTGCCAAAAACGGAGTGGCTAACGCGTTTGCAACTGGTGGGGCCGCATCAAAAGCTAACATGTCTTCCATTGTCGACTCGTGTCGCAAAACGAACGTTCGATATCGTTGGCTCTCTGACCCTGCTTTTTCTTTGTAGCCCAATCATGCTGCTGACAGCAGTATTGGTGAAGCTAACATCGCCGGGCACGATCATTTATTGCCAAACTCGCGTTGGAATAAACCTTCGCAAGAAATCAAAACCCGATCGGCGACAGAATTACGATGCTGTACCGAACGGTCTCGAAGAACGTCGCGGAACCGGCCAGGACCGACGCGAAGAATTCAACTATGGTCAGCCGTTCACGATCTACAAGTTTCGCACAATGCGAAACGACGCGGAAAAGGGCGGGGCACAGTTTGCTCAAGAGTCAGACCCGCGTGTCACTATAATTGGCAGGTTCTTGCGCAGAACTCGAATTGATGAACTGCCACAACTGTGGAATATTCTAAAAGGCGACATGGCATTGGTCGGCCCCCGTCCGGAGCGACCGGACTTCATGGAAAAATTCTCACGAGAGATCCCAAACTATCTTGAACGTTTGGGCTTAAGACCAGGCCTCACGGGAATTGCACAGGTTGTAAATGGCTACGACAACGACCTGGATGGGTTTCGACGAAAGGTCGCGTATGACCTGCTGTATCTGGAAAACTGCTGCCTGATTAATGATCTGAAAATCGTCGCCAGAACTGCCCGAGTGGTCGTAACCGGGGAAGGCGCGGTGTAGCCGCACAGTGTCAGCCAAAAACAAAAAAGCCGTGACTGTATAGCACAGTCACGGCTTTTTTTGGGCTGCATATTGCCGAACTTCACGATACAGCGAAGTTCGAGATATTCAGAATCAGGGGCTGGCTGGTATGGCTGCTTTAAGATCTTTCAGTTTGTTGTTGTTGTCGATGCCAACAACAAGTGCTCCCGTCGCAGTTCCAACCGTGGCCAGTGTAATTACGTCAAGCATGCCGAAGCCGCTGGTGCCAACACCAGGTGGGCACGCGTCGCAGTACGGATCCTGACCGCGTACGATTGTTTCATCCGCCTTGACAACAATGCCCTTTGTAGCGTTGTTTGGTGCTGAACCAGCTGACCACAGTCTCACAGGGCTGCTAAGTGAGCCAATCACGACTTCATGAGCACCACCTCGAACGTTGCCAATGGCAAACTGCCCGGATGAATCGCTTTTTGCTGCAGCAATTGCAGTGCCTTGGTATCGGAGCTGGACAATCGCATTGGCAACTTTTGTACCTTCAGGTGTATAAACCTGACCGTACAGTGTCCCCTCTTTCGATAGTTCAACATCTTTGATGATTCCGTTCCCAGCAGCCATGATCGGGTTTGAAAACATCACCCCAAAGCACACCGCAATGCTCGCGACTTTGGTCAACAGTGTGTGCGTTCGCATCGTCGTATTTCCTTTTGCTTATAGAACAGCAGCAACCCAAAAACTGGCCACTGAAATGCAGACTCATACCCTGCATGGTGTTTCGTCACCAAAGGTATGACGGCTACAACCATAACATGACAACTTTCCGTTTTTTTCGGAATAATCCGTAAACAGTGCCCAAACTATCAGGTCATCCGCCACAACGAGCGAACATCGGCAAAAGAGACTGGATCCGATGCCTCAAAGTCATAGTCTCGCTGCAACATATTACGCCGAAAATGCGACTCATCCAGACACCCCCGGGCAATCGCACGTTCAAACGGCTTGAAAGGCTCGCAAAATGCCTTTGAGATTATCTAGGTTCCATCCGGCGATGAGTCGTTTGCCTCGAACGTTGTCTTTGAATGTCGTGTCGGCTTTCAAAATCGACAGCGCCAGCCGTCGAAAGACAGAAATGATTTCCGGCCCGTTGCCTTTGCGAATGCGACTGCTGTCTTCTGCA
>JBDNFN010000261.1:0-16219 GCA_041689795.1 Fuerstiella sp.
CCGGCAGTTTTCTGCTTCTTTCGCGTGCGCTCCAGAAGCAGAAAACTGCCCCACACCTGCGGTCAGCCTTAACCCAAACTGACTCTCATAACCGTGGTACTGAGAACTGGGGCACGCCAGTCATGCAAAATTAAAATGCACGGTCAACTGAAATCGTAATACTACATTACGTAAAGAAAAACCAAGCTTCGGAAGGTATCCGGACAGGCTGCTAGGAATCAAAGATGTCACTCATTGTGACGCATACGAAAGAACGTATGGAAGGGATCACTGCAATCTGGTGTTTAATGGGACTTGGCTGGTATCGCGATACCTGCAAGAGAGTCAAAGAATCCATTTAAGGACTACCATTCGACCGTTTCGTCAGCATTTACAGCTGTTTTCTACGTTCAGTACAGCCTTCGTAGACCGGTGCTCTATCCAATTGAGCTACAAGTGCTCACTGAAAACATTAAACTTTCCAGATTGTTTTTTGCTGGCTGCAAGTCACTAGGACTTTTGCAGACGGCAAACGCCGAGCACGGCGGACGCTCGTTCACCATCGGCAAACGGGACCTCGGAACGATATAAAGAAATCGAACAATTTGCACACCCGAATGCGTAATGGTGTCAAAAATTCAGGGATTGAATGCGGACTTTTCGTAAAATCGTCGTTGACGGGCTTTTCGTCTCCGTAAAGCCAGAAGAAACTGCCAGTGTGTTCGCCCTCACTTAGGCACGGAATTCAACTAACGGCAGACTTTCGTCCTTCCGAAAAACTTTCCTGATACAGATTCTCAAACGTTTCTATTAGCAGGCTTGGGGTAATCTAGCGGATAGTTTTCGTTCGGAATCGTGATTCATGGTGCTGATCACCAACGTGGAAATGAAGGTGGTGAACTGCCACGGAAAGTCTCTTTTTCTGAATCGTTAAGTCGTTCGTCTCGCGAGCATCCAGCGACAACCCCACCGTTTTCAGGCACACTCGCTGGCGTTGCGTCTCGGTCAAGACTGTGGTTTGAAAAATGAATCGTCGTCAGTAAACTGCCGTGATAACTCAAGCTCTAACAAGGCAGCGCAAAAGTAATACTTTCTTCGCTTACGCCAGTTACTTCGTGATGGTGGAGCGGGAGATTCGTCAGCGCTGTTGGGAAGCTTATCGTCGACCCGGTTAAAGTGGTTCGAATGAGGGGGACGTCAAAACTGTTTATTTGCAGCGTTAATATAGCAATAATGCTCGTAGCCCGACAGCATTCAGTTCGCCTGCCGTCGTTTGAAATTGTTGTTCGATCTTTCAGCTTTCGCTGTAACGGCTCGTGGAGATTGGTTCAGATGACTTGAAGAGTCGCTCTTGAGGCGGAAGCTTTTCTGAGACAGATTGCTTTCGATAGTTGTTTGTTCGAGCCCGAAATAATCGCTGCAGTGGTCCCGGCTCACGCTCTGCTAAACGATCATATCGAAGCGATGTTTCGCTCCTCTCAAACTGCTTCTGGTAGTATGGTTTCCGTGTGCAACATTAGGTCGAAAGGTCGTGCGCCGGTTCGAGATTCAGACGTCAGGCAAACAGCGAATCGGTATCGATGTTCGCCCCGCTGAGCTTCACTGCAATTCGAATACAGCGTCTGTAGCAGTAACGTCCCCAGGGTCAGCCTGCGAGGAATTCCCCGTGGTTCTCAATTCAGATAAGCCTGGTTAAACAGATCGCTCAGCGCCGCCAGAATCGCACCGCCTCGTCGCTTAAGATCTCGGAACAGCTGAATGGATGGAATCCGATACTCCACATCGATTGAACAGAACCATCGTGGCTGATCGAGCAACCGCGGCCAAATGTCGTGACGACCTCGCATCCCTCAATTCGCTGTTTCGACTACGAGTAAACGTTCTCAAATATCCCCAAAACGTGAAGTTCAGGCTGATACGGAACGTCTGCTGCGTCCCGCTCGACTGCATATTCAGAAAACTCAGGAAGCGGCGACGGGATCCTGAAAATGTGCTCGGCGAACGATTCCGCGAGCCGTTTATTTGGCTTCAAAGCTTAGCTGACCGGAATTCCTGTCCCGGATTGCCGAAAACGGGCGGTTCCCCCGCGAAGCCTTTTGAGGATCCGGCCGAGTCTCAGTACACTTCCGACAACAGAATGCCGACGTTGGCGGCTCGTGATGGCGAGTTGACGGTTCGTCGACCGATTGAACGCACCAAGTTTACAAGTAGTCCCCAAGCATGTTGCTGCCTATTATTGAACCCGATGCTCCTGCACCATTGTTGTCCGTTCCAAAGGTGACCGGCCCCAGTAAAGGCACTTACGCATTTGTGAGTCTGGGTTGCCCAAAAAACCTGGTCGACAGCGAAAAAATGCTGGGTAGTCTTTCCCTGGACGGTTATTCGCTGGTAACAGATCCGGCTAACTCGGACTTCGTAATTGTCAACACCTGCGGATTCATTGAAAGCAGTCGTCAGGAATCCAAAGCCGTCATTCAGGAAATGCTGGACCTGAAGAGGGCTGGTAAGACAAAGGGAGTCATTGTTGCTGGCTGCCTGCCTCAGCGTTTAGGAGAAGGCGGGCTGATTTCAGAGATGCCGGAAATCGATCACGTGGTTGGGGTCTTCGGCCGTGACGAAATAACGAAGGTCGCCGATCGTCTTGTCGGTCGAATGAACGAACAACGCGAATTGTTTCGTCCGGCGCCCATCAAGGCCATGGACGATCGTGCTCGATTGCGAATCACGCCAGCTCACTTTGCGTATTTGAAAATTTCAGAAGGCTGTGACCGCACATGCACCTTCTGTTCGATTCCGATGATGCGTGGCAAGCACATTACGAAACCGATTGAGATGGTCATTGAGGAAGCTCAGGAACTGGCGGCCGATGGTGTCAGGGAACTGATTCTTGTGGCTCAGGACACAACGTACTATGGCAAAGATCTGTACGGTGAAGTTCGCCTGGTGGAGTTGCTGAAGGAACTGGAAAAAGTTGATGGCATCGATTGGATTCGTCTGATGTATCTGTATCCGGTTCACTTCACCGATGCTTTGATTGACCAGATTGCAGGTTCTCCGAAGATTTTGCCATATCTGGATATGCCTCTACAGCACATTAGTTCGCCAGTGTTGAAACGCATGCAGCGTCGAGTGAATTCAGACCAGACCCGCGAACTGGTCGGTAAACTTCGAGAACGTGTTCCAAATCTAGTGATGAGAACGACGTTTATCGCCGGCTTTCCTGGTGAAACCGACCAGCAGTTTAAAGAACTTCGCGACTTCGTGAAGGAAACTCGATTCGAACGCATGGGAGTGTTCACGTATTCGATCGAGCCCGGAACTCCGGCAACCAAACTAGATGGACACCTTCCGGAAGACGTCAAGGAAGCTCGCCGTGACGAACTGATGGAACTGCAGCAGCAGATTGCCTTCGAACACGCCGATTCAATGATTGGCTACGAATTGGATATTCTGATTGACGATCAGGTGGAAGAAGGCGTGTACATCGGGCGATCGTTTGCGGATGCTCCGGAAATTGACTCAAACGTATTTGTTTCCGGTGAGGACCTTGAAATAGGGAGCTTTGTCCCCGTTGAGATCGTTCGCCG
The DNA here is from genome assembly GCA_041689795.1 of Fuerstiella sp. GTDB lineage: Bacteria > Planctomycetota > Planctomycetia > Planctomycetales > Planctomycetaceae > Fuerstiella. The sequence continues at coordinate 3,567 of JBDNFN010000261.1, forward strand.
CGAAGATTACGATCTGATTGGCGTCGCCAGTGCGGTCGAGATTGTTGAATAGCAGCCCGTTCAGTTTTCGCCAGACACGGCGTTTAGAATGGTTTGCCTGGCAAGTGGTGAGCTTGCTGCAGCAGCGTCCAATGGACGTTTGCAAACGCGAACGTCGGCTAAGCCCGGCGAGTTTGGTTCCGATCAGATCGTTTCACGCCACACAAAGTATCACAACCAAAATCGCAGATTAAGCGGACAAGTCAGCATGACAGCTTCGGAAACATCGGCCACGATCGCCAGCAAGCCAGCCCGGCTGGGGCGTGAGTCCCTGAATCTTCCGAACCTGATTACCATCAGCCGATTTGCGTTGTCGCTGATTCTGTTCGCCCTCATAGACCTTGGGGGCTATTGGCTGACAGCCGCAGCACTGTTTGTTTTTGCGGCATCCACAGATTGGCTGGATGGCTATTTGGCTCGCAAATACGGGCAGGTGACGACGCTCGGACGGATTCTGGATCCCTTCGTCGATAAGATTATCGTTGGCGGCTCGTTTCTGTTTCTGCTGGCCCAAAACGGCGTTCACTCTGACGGGACGAACATTCATTCGGGTGTAACTGCGTGGATGGTGATCACCGTGATTGGGCGAGAAATGTTTATCAGCAGCTTGCGCGGCTTTCTGGAGCAACAGGGCAAGGATTTTTCTGCCAGCATCAGTGGCAAGGCCAAAATGATGCTACAGTGTTTTGCCGTGACAGCCAGCCTGCTTTCGCTAAGTCCAGCGCTGGATCATTGGTCCTGGCTGGTTCCGACTCGAGACGCACTGCTGTGGCTGGCGGTGGCCGTCACAGTCTGGAGCGGACTGGTGTACGTCGTCCGCGCAGTCCGCTTGCTTCGCGAGGCGTGACGTTTTAAACGGTTGTTATCAGCCGTGCTGCACAGTCTGGACAAAGTTGGCTCAATGAGCGGTCTGGCTGCGGGGCCGAGCGTGAATTCGTGCAATTGATTGGTAGACTCTCGAGCTGACGTCAAGGCGTCACGGAGCTGCGACACGGCAAAACGAGATTGCGCGGCGCTCAGGTATTCCGCGCAGCCGAAGCGTGGCAGACCCAACTTTCCATTATCGGCATCTACTATTTCCGATCGTCAGATGACAGCTGAACATACTGAATGGACTCCCGGCGGAGGACTGCATTTCAACCTGCTCGCAACCAGTGGCCGCGCGCGGAGGGGGCGGTTTGTGACGGCTCATGGTGTCGTCGACACGCCCGCGTTCATGCCGGTGGGAACTCAGGCAACCGTTAAGTGCGTGTTGCCGCAGCAAGTCGCCGATACCGGTGCTCAGGTTGTTCTGGCTAACACATACCACATGGGGCTTCGCGATCGAACTCAGGTTGTCGAACGCCTCGGCGGTCTGCACGGTATGATGCGCTGGGATCAGACAATTCTGACTGACTCCGGTGGGTTTCAGGTATTTAGCCTGCCTGATCGAAAGATCACTGAAGAAGGCGTCAGTTTTCAGTTTCGCACCACTCAGGACGAACGCGGTGAAGCGATGACTCTGTCGCCTGAAAAGGCGATGGACATTCAGCGACGCCTGGGAGCCGACATTGTGATGGCCTTTGACGAATGCGTCGACCACACAGCACCGCGTTCTTACATGAGTCAGTCACTCGACCGCACTCTGCGTTGGCTGCAACGTTGTGCGGACAGCCCGATTCAGGAACACCAGCATCTGTTCGGAATAATTCAGGGCGGAATGGAACTGGATCTCAGAGCAAAAGCTGTTAAGCAGGTCACATCGCTAAACCTGCCGGGATACGCCATTGGCGGAGTTTCGGTTGGCGAAGGTCATGATGCGATGGTGCGGATTGTGCGACACACGGCTCCGTTAATGCCTGAGGATCAGGTTCGTTACCTGATGGGAGTCGGCCTGCCAGAGGATCTGGTCGCTTCTGTTCGAGCCGGAATGGACATCCACGATTGCATTATTCCAACTCGATATGCTCGCGAAGGAACTGTTTTCAACTGGGACGGAAAAATGCGTCTGCAGGACAAACGTTTCCGGAAAGATCGTTATCCCATCGACACGTCATGCGAATGCGTTGCGTGTGCGGGAGGCTTTAGTCGAGCCTATCTGCGGCACCTGCTGTTCGCAGATGAAGGACTCTACGCGACGCTGTCGACGCTGCACAATCTGCAGTTTTATCAGGACCTGATGAAAGCTATGCGAACGGCAATCGAAGACGACCAGTTCGATCAATGGGCCGAAGCCTTCCTGCAACGCTATCTGCCACGCCGCAGTTAAGCATCGCCTGTGCGGAACCTGACAGACAGATCACGTCGCAGCGATGTTCGAGCCCGTTGATGTTTGCGTTGGACGAGTGGCCAGGAAGGTGATTCGTTGGTAGCCGGATGTTATCGCGATGTCTTTCGGTCGCGCGAAGTGACTTAGGTGGTGTGACGAAATGACGTAGCAAAACTCGTGTAGACTTTCGTCCGGTGAAACTTGCTTTAGGTCGTGGCGAAAAAAACGTCCTTGCCTTAGTCAGCGGCAGGATGATTGTCGTGGCAAAAAACCAGCAACTGGCGGCTTCTGCATCGCGACGTAGTTTTTTCGCCTGATATGCTAGTCTTCCGGAGCAACGTCGACACTCACTGACAGTTGAGGTTCGCCACCGCCCAGAAAGACGCCTCGGATAGGAACGACGTCGCTGTAGTCTCGGCCAACTGCAATGGGAATGTGGTCGGTTGCGCAGACGCAATCATTGGTTGGGTCGAAGTCCAGCCAGCCGATATCCGGGCCGCAGTAAACTGACAACCAGGCATGTGACTGATCTGCGCCGATCATTCGTTCTTTGCCCGGCGGAGGAACAGTTCGCAGGTAGCCGCTGACGTAGCGAGCTGGAAGGCCAAAGGATCTCAGGCAGGATATGGCAATGTGAGCAAAGTCCTGGCACACACCGTGACGACCATTGAAGGCAACCTTAGTCGGCGTGTCTACTTTTGTGGCGTTCTTATCGTACTTGAATTCCGTAAAGATCTGATGTGTCAGATCAGTAACGGCCGCCACAGCGGATTTTTCGTGGTGCAGACTGTCTGCTGCGTATGTCAGGTATTCAGGTGATCTGCGAATCCGATGCGAATCCAGCATCATGGGTACCATCTGCAACCAGTTTGGATCGGTTCGGTCTGCAATGTTTGCCATTACATGAGCACACGTTGGTGCAGACTCTGCCGAAGGAATCTGTCGAGGCAGCACGTTGACTCGACTGATTGCAGATATTGTGAGCTGCGCGTGATTTTGTTCCAGCGAGAAACGTTGAACCGTATTGCCAAACATGTCCTGCCGCTTTGAGACGCGCTCGGGAGCTGGTCGGATTGTCAATCGGTGGCTGCTAACCTGTAGATAATCGTTCGCCTGCGGAGCAAGAATCACCACGTTGTGACAGACACTGACGGGCGTCGAGTACTTATAGGTGGTGATATGTGTGATTTTGTAATTCACGTTGGATTCGCGTTTTTTGAATTCCAGAAGGGCAATTCAGATTGATCAGACGGCCGATGATTGTTCAGCAAGAGATAACTAAATACAGTCGAAAGTTAGCCATGTTTTCGGCTGGTCCGGTGTCTTTGTATCGCACGGAGTTCTGATGGTGGCCTTCGCAAAAAATGACGGGCTGAATCATTGAGTTCCATACAGCGTCTGAACTCCTTCAGAAGTCGAACCAAAATGTCGAGGCAGTCCGGCGTGAATCAGGAAACGACTGGAAACTGCGTCTGATAGTTTCGGAAGTCGTTCTTCCAGTCGAACCACAAGCTTCTGCAATTGAGAACGCACGCCAGATTCGTTCAGTTGACCAATGGCATAAACATCAACCAGTCTTACAAAATTAGCCAACGACATCGCTTCACGTTGCTCAGGGTTTAGCAACGCCTGTCCTTCGTTGCCCGGCATGGCGTCCAGGTGTTCGTTGATACGAATCAGCTGATAGATGATGGAACGCGGGTTGGTTGTGTCCGTGATCAGCAAGTCCAGCACGACCGGTATCTGAAACGTTGACAGATATCGGTTGCGATAGGTCATCAGGCTGTCTGCCGTGGTTAAAAGGGCTTCCAGTGTATCCGGGTCGTCGCTGCGATGTGATACAAAGAAATTCTTTAACAGAGTCGTCGTTTGCCAACTGCGTTCGATGCGGCAACCAAGATCAAAAAATCGCCAGCCGAGAGTTCTTGTCATACCATCTGCGACAAGTCCAAACAGTCCGGAAAGATCGGCCAGTGTATTTTCCAGCAGTTCCATCATATCGACAGACTGAGGATTACCCGACTTTGCGGCCAGTAGGAAGTGACTGTTTAGCCGATCCAACGCACGCCACATGTCAACGGAAATTCGGTCCCGAACACGCACTGCCGTTCTTACTGCGTTGGTAACTGAAGACTGCAAAGACAAGGGGCGGGTTGCGTCCAGCACCGATGGCGGCAGTGTGTTAATGACATCTGCGACTGTCCGACTAAGTTCCGGTACCAGATGATCAGGTTCAATCTGCCCCTGCATCGCCAGTAATCGCAGCAGCGGTCGGTTTTCCGGACCGTCGGTGTCTTCTGATTCCAGACTGGTAAACAAAGTTCTCAATATGCGAGCAGTCTGGACGGCTCGTTCTGCGTAGCGTCCCAGCCAAAAAAAGTTGTCGGCAACTCGGCTTGGAAGTTCGGCCCCACTGCGGCGTGGTTCAATTTGTGTTGAAGGCGGTTCCAGTAAACTTAAATGCTCGACAGGTTTTTCCGACAGGATCCAGACATCCTGACTGCGTTCTCCATCAGTCATTGTGAAATTCAGGCTGTCTGAATCACTGGACACTCGTGCCAACGCTCCTGGCAGTGCCTCGTATCCGTCGTTGGTTGCCAGCAAAAATGTTCGCAGTCCGACATACCAAGGTTCGATGCCCGAATCCGTCATGACGGGCGTTGTCGATCGAGCGACCATTTCCTGCCCAACATAGCTGGCGGGATCGGCGTTGATGCGAGCAGCGGTTTCCTGTCGTTGTTTTTCTGTCAGGGAATGGCCGACAATCGGGCGGATATCGTTCATTCGAAATGCCGGCCGAATCAGCATTCGATGCATATTTTCCAGTACATGGCTGCGAGCTTTCTCACCGCCGCACCACCACGTGGCTACAGAAGGTATTGCCAGTTCCTCGCCCAATAGATGCCGCGACACAGCGGGAAGGAACGGCAGAAATGCGGGCGATTCCACCAGACGACTGCCAATGGCATTCGCAACGGCAACTCGCCCCGCACGCAGCACGTCCAATAAAGACGAAATGCCGATTCGAGACTGCGGATTCAGTTCCACGGAATCGCAGTCATCATCATCGACGCGCCTCAGCAGAACTTCGACCGGTAGCAATCCGCCGAGCGTTAACAATTGAACTCGATTGTTACGCACGGCAAGGTCGTCGCCTTCTGCCAGAGTGTAACCTAGGTACCTAGCTAGATACGAATCTTCGAAATATCCTCGACTTTGAGGGCCCTTTGTCCAAAGCACAATGCGAGGATTGTCCTTGAACTGGGGTGCCAATTGACGCAGGTGCTCCTTCAACGCGGCATAGAAACCTGCCAGCCGACGAACGGGCAAACCACGAAACACGTTCGACAACATCCGCGATGTAACGATACGGTTTTCCAAGACGTAACCCAGACCAAACGGTGAACGCGTTCGATCTCCCGTCGCCCACCACGCGCCACTGGGAGCTCGAGCAATATCAGTCACTGAATAGGTCAGATATGGTTGACCTGCAGGATTCAGGTTCTGATAAGACGGATGCCACGCCGGATGTCCGAACAGCAATTCCGGCGGGATGATCTTCTCTTTCAAGAGTCGCTGTTCACCAAACAGATCAACCAGCATCGCTTCCAGAACGCGGGCACGCTGACTTAGCTTACTGGTCAGCTCAGTCCATTCAGCATCGCCCAGCACCATCGGAATGGAATCAAGCGTCCAGGGGCGCGAAACCACTCCATCGTCGTCGTGAGGATTAAAAGTGACGCCATCACGTTCAATCTGAGCCTGAGCCTGTAACCAGCGTTTTCTGAGTTGGACTTCGCCCATCCCATCCAGTTGTTGAAGCAGAGCTTTCCATTCGGGGCGTGCGTCTCCATTTGCTAAAACCGCTTCATCAAATACTCCTGTGATCGGCGCGTATTTGTCAAAGATCTGTTTCGGGGTTCCTTGTGTCTGCGATTGTGGCATGCGGTTCAACAAAGTGGTCGATTCGAAATACCATGCGGCAGAATTCCATTCTGCCGAGGCTGTAGCAACCGCTGTGTTATAGACGAAATGCGGTCTTCCTGGCAGTCTAAGCAGGGCTCACACTTCTTCGAAGATCAAGAGTGAGCGGAAATGATGGATTAATTTCCAGCGGAGGAATCGCAACCGGCCCAGGCGTGTGACCCATTTTGAAAAATCGAGCCACTCGTCGAGCTTCGGCCTCATACGCATTGATAGGGAAGACTTCAGAATTTCGACCACTCGGGTTGGCAACGTGGTAACGACATCCGCCGATCGACCTTTCTGACCATTGGTCAAGAATATCAAATACAAGCGGAGCATGGACCGGGACCGTTGGATGCAGGCAGCTTGGCGGACACCAGGCCCGATAGCGTACAGCAGCCACAAATTCGCCCTGAACGCCCGTCGGTTGAAGAGGAACTCTGCGACCATTGCACGTAATCACGTGTCGGTTACCCGTCATCCCAGTGACTTTGACCTGCACTCGCTCAACTGAAGAGTCTACAAAACGTACTGTTCCGCCGCCCCCAGGTTCTTCTCCCAAAACGTACCAAGGTTCAATGGCACTGCGGATTTCCAAGGTGACATCCTGCTGTGACAGTTCCCCGATCATTGGAAAACGGAACTCAAACTGAGGAGCAAACCAGCGTCGATCGAACGTGAATCCACTGCGATTCAGTTCATCTATCACCTGACTAAAGTCGGACCAGACAAAGTACGGCAGTAAAAATCGATCGTGAAGAGACGTGCCCCAATGAACCAAAGACTGTTCGTAGGGTTGATCCCAGAATTTCGCCACCATCGCCCGAATCAGCATCTGCTGAGTTAGACTCATTCTGGCATGCGGCGGCATTTCAAAGCCCCGCAGTTCCAGAAGTCCCAGTCGGCCAGTGCTGCTGTCTGGTGAATACAATTTATCGATGCAGAATTCGGCTCGATGTGTGTTTCCTGTCAGGTCAACCAGCAGGTTACGAAACAAACGGTCAACGAGCCATGGAGCCGCCGGCTGGTCACGACCGGGCACTAGCGAAAACGCCAGTTCCAATTCATACAACGAGTCTGCTCGACCTTCGTCGACTCGCGGTGCCTGACTTGTTGGCCCGATGAATTTCCCACTGAACAGATACGAAAGTGATGGATGATTAACCCAGTAGCCAAGGAAACTTTTCAGCAGATCCGGACGACGCAAAAACGGACTGTCCGGCGGAGTGCTGCCGCCCAACACAACGTGGTTGCCGCCGCCTGTGCCCGTGTGAGTTCCGTCGAGGTCGAATTTTTCTGCCCCGAGTCGCGTAAGTCGAGCTTCTTCATAGATGCCCTCTGTTCGTTCAACCAGTTCGTCCCATGACGATGACGGATGAATGTTAACTTCAATAACTCCGGGGTCCGGAGTCACTTTCATGTTTTCCAGACGGTCATCGTGCGGAGGCAAATAGCCTTCGATAACGACTGGCATCTTCAGCTTCTCAGCTGTGGCTTCAATTGCTACCAGTAAATCAAGATAGTCTTCAAGCACCTCCACAGGCGGCATGAATATATGCAAACGCCCATGTCGAGGTTCAATACATAAAGCAGTGCGAACAATCTGCTTTGGACTCGATTCGTCGACATCTTCCGGGTCGTGTTCTTCTTTGGTCAGCGATGGTCTTTGTTGCGAAATCCCGGCTCGTCCGACAGCGTCGGGTTCCCCCTGCAGAAAGGCCTGTCGACGATCATCAAAAGTCGGCAATGGTTCCTGCGGCAGCATTGGATCCGGCGGTTGTAAAACCGGCATTTGCGATGGTGGAAGCCATGGCAGAGTATCCAGCGGCAAACGTAAACCAATTGGTGAATCGCCCGGCAGCAAGAACATTTTCTCAGGACGCATTGGCCACGGCCCGCTCGTCCATGGACGATGCAGACTCTGCCACCACGGTCGCTTCAGCGGCAGCACGAAGCCGACCGGTTCTCCCACGCCCCGTTCGAACACAGTTGCCATGCGAGCTCGTTCTTCCGCATCATTCAGTTTTGAATCACCCGGAGTCACATTCAGCGGCAGACGATGTTCCTTCATCAGGTAGTGCGCAATGTCTTCGTAAACCGGAACAATGTACTTGTCGGTCACTTCCAACAGGCCAGCCAGATGCAGCGAAAATCGCTTAGCCGCATCCACTCCAAGGCCATAGTCACGATCGATGTCCGCAATCAGATCCGGATTATTCCAAACAGGTACTCCGTCTTTTCGCCAGTAACATCCCAACGCCCAGCGCGGCAGTGATTCACCGGGATACCACTTCCCCTGACCGTAATGCAGAAAAGCGCCCTTTGAAAAACGCTTTAGCAAACGCTTGATAAGTATCTCAGACAATCGCCGCTTCTGCGGACCAACAGCTGCTGAATTCCATTCCTCGCCTTCCATGTCGTCAATTGACACAAAGGTCGGCTCACCGCCCATCGTCAGCCGAACATCGCCGTCGCGTAGTCGGTTGTCGATTTCAGCACCCAGCTTTTGAATGGCTGACCACTGAGAATCGGTGTATGGTTTCGTAACACGCGGATCTTCGTGAACCCGAGTGACCGACATTGCGAAGTCAAATTCAACTTTGCACTCATCCAGAGAACCGGATATCGGAGCCGCCGTCGTAGGTTCCGGAGTACAGGCCAACGGAATATGACCTTCGCCAGCCAGCAATCCGGACGTCGGGTCAAGACCAACCCAGCCGGCTCCGGGCAGGAACACTTCCGCCCATGCATGCAGGTCAGTGAAGTCAACTTCTGTTCCGCTGGGGCCATCCAATGACTTAACATCAGGAGCAAGTTGGACCAGGTACCCCGAAACAAACCGAGCAGCCAGCCCAAGGTGCCGGAAGGTCTGAACCAATAGCCAGCCCGTATCGCGGCACGAACCCTTGCCCAGTGTTAGAGTCTCCTCAGGCGTCTGAACGCCCGGCTCCATGCGAATTTCGTAGGCAATTGCCTGCTGCATCTTCGCATTCAGTTCGACAATAAAGTCGACTGTGCGGCGAGGCGTCAGGTCAATTGTGTCTAGAAAGACCTGCCACTTCGCTCCCGCTTTGCTGCGCTTTAGAAATGGAAGCAGCTCTTTACGGAGTTCCTTATCGTAGGCAAACGGGAAATTCCCAGCAGCTTCCTCCACGAAGAATTCAAACGGATTGATTACCGTCATTTCGGCAATCAGGTCGACTTCAACGCCCAATTCACGAGTCTTTTTTTCGAAGACGGCTCGCGCTTGAAAGTTCCCGTGTGGATCCTGCTGCCAATTTAGAAAATGATCTTCCGGAGTTATCTTCAACGAATAACTATGAATTGGAGTGCGGCAGTGCGGCGCCGGTCGCAATCGAACAATCTGAGGACCAAGGTTGATCAGTTGATCGTAGGTGTAAGTTGTCTTGTGATTAATTGCGACACGAATGGTCATGTTTTGTCTTTATTCATTACCGTCAAATTGTCTCGTCGCGTTTGGACGCGTCACACCGAGTCAATCAATCGTTACTGCCCTGTTTATTGCTGTTGTTGCTTTTTCTCGGGAAACGTTCGCAGTGCAAAATACGTCTCCTGCGCAGCATTGCCGATGGCGTTAAGGGAATGCTGCAGTGAATCTACAAATTCATGCATTCCGTCGGCAATAATAGTCTTGGGATCTGTCGCATCTAGTTTTGCCACCAGCAAATCCGCTTGACGCACGGCTTCGTTCTGGATTTCCGGAACTGGTCCAGCCACTTCGGCCAGAGAATTCCGAATCTGTTGCACGCTATAACGAACGGCTCGAGGAAAGCGGTGATCCAAAATCAGAAATTCGACAATACGTTCTACGGTCAGGGTGTGATAGCGTTTCCGGTACATTTCGAAACCACTCACGGAACGCAGCACTGCAGACCACAGTAAGTCGTCGAAAGTTGTGTTCACATCCTGAACAGTTCGCAAAAGAGTAAAGTATTTCACATCCAGAATACGGCTGGTCTTGTCCGCTCGTTCCAGTAGTCGGCCCACGTTTGCAAAATGCCAACCCGTGTCTCGGGTCATTGTCGCATCAACAATCCCATTAAATTGATAGCTGTGTTGGACGATCTCTTCGTAAAATCTCTCATTTCGCGGCGTCGAAGACGCTCCCGCCGCGTCTTTTACGAAATGATAAAATGTATTCAGTTGCTCCCAGGCTTCCGACGAGATGGCTTCTCGCACGGTTCTGGCATTTTCACGGGCCTGAGTAATCGACGTCCGAATCGAGCTGTGGTAGTCATTGTCGAACGTCAGGAACTGGCGAACATTGTCCGGTGTGAAGCTGCCATAATGCTTCTTGAAATATTGTTCGTCGCCAGTGGCACGAACAAGTGGCTCCCATTGTTCTGCTCCGCATTCCGGCTGATCCAGCATGAAGTTCAGCGTCACGTCGATAAAACGTGACATGTTTTCAGCTCGTTCGACGTAGCGAGCCATCCAGTATATTGAATTTGCAACGCGACTTAGCATAGGAAAGGCGATTTCTTAAAACCGTGAAACCAACGAACACTTGTACGCTGGGGCTGCTGTGAATTCATACAGCAGAAAATGTGTCAGCAATTCCATTGACCGACAATTGCCGGACGAGCATTACAACGTTGCATCCGGATTTTCCACTTCGGTGCCGGCAGGAGCCAGCACCCAAGTATCCTTACTTCCTCCGCCCTGCGATGAATTCACAACCAGCGAACCTTTCTTTAGCGCTACGCGCGTTAGCCCTCCAGGAAGAACCCAGACTTTTTCGCCGTACAATATATAAGGCCGCAGGTCGACATGGCGACCTTCGAAATGATCGCCTGTCACCGTTGGCACACGTGAAAGTGATAGGGTCGGCTGAGCAATATAGTTGCGTGGATCTTCTTTGATCAGTTGAGCGAATTGGTTCTGTTCGGCTTTTGTCGAATGAGGCCCGATCAGCATCCCGTAACCGCCCGCCTCGTTGGCCGCTTTCACAACAAGTTCGTGAAGGTGCTCCAGAACATACTTGCGATCATCTTCGCGATCGCAGATGTAGGTAGGAACATTTGGCAGGACCGGCTCTTCATTCAGGTAATAACGAATCATGTCAGGCACATACGCGTAGATCACCTTATCGTCGGCAATCCCGGTTCCCGGAGCGTTCGCCAAGGCAACTCGTCCCTTGCGGTATGCCTGCATCAACCCTGGAACACCCAACATCGAATCTTTGCGGAACTCTTTCGGATCCATAAAGTCGTCGTCGATGCGCCGATAGATCACGTCAACCTGCTGAAAGCCTTCTGTGGTTCGCATGTAGACGAAGTCGTCTTTGACAACCAGGTCCTGGCCTTCAACCAGCTCGACGCCCATTTGCTGAGCAAGGAACGAATGTTCGTAGTAGGCCGAATTGTAGATTCCTGGTGTCAGCACCACGATGGTTGGTTCGGCCACATCATTGGGACACAGATAGGAAAGCGTTTCATACAGCCGAAACGGATAGCCGATCACTGGATGAACTCGCGAAGCAGCAAACAGATGTGGAAAGCTGCGTTTCATGACCATGCGGTTTTGAAGAACGTACGAAACGCCCGACGGGCATCGCAGATTATCCTCCAAGACATAAATCGCACCGTCACTGTGACGAATAAGATCGGTACCCGTGATGTGGCACCAGATTCCCTTCGGCGGATTCACACCAACACACTGAGCACGAAACGACTTCGCTTTTGTCAGAATTTCTTCAGGAATAATCCCTTCCTTGATGATATTCTGATCATGATAGACGTCGTCAATGAACAGGTTCAACGCCTTAATTCGCTGCTTCAGACCGGCTTCGATGTGCTGCCATTCAAACTGCTGCACAATCCGAGGAATCAAGTCGAACGGGAAAATCTTCTCCGTGCCGGAATCATCGCCGTACACCGTGAAGGTTATCCCCATCCTCAGCAGAGCTTTGCTGATTGCTTCCTGTCGCAACTGAAGTTCGCCAGCCGGTAGATTGTTAATCGCTTCAACAATCAGGTCAGCACCCTGTCGAGCCGTTCCGTTCTTCGTGAACAGCTCGTCGTGAAAACCTTCAGTGTCGTAATTTTCGAAAGTTAATTTTGCCATTGGTGATTACGGACCAAATCTCGCCAGTGAAGACACATCAGCTATTCGGCCGCTCAGCGTTAGCTGGCCGAATTGGGATATATTTGGAGTCGTTGCAGCGCTATCGTCATTGAGCGAGTGGGTTTCTGACGACGCTTTCTAACTTCAGCATCTCGAACTCGCCACAAACCACTACTAGTGCTTTGTCAGCATTGAATTTTAGGGTAGACGGACTTGAGTTTATATCGAGCGTCGTCGATTTTCATTTGCCAGTCGACGCCGCGCTGAGTGTTGTTGACATCGGCTGACCAGGCCGCAATTTCTCGCTGCAGAA
>JBDNFN010000262.1:0-24605 GCA_041689795.1 Fuerstiella sp.
GATCCACGTCAGCGACAGTCCAGGAGTCGTCCAGCCCAAGCAAGGCACGGTAATGTTCGTTGAGATCTTTCATCCCCAAAGACTACCAAACGCACCAATTTTCTCGAACTGCCACTAAAGTAACTGAAGAACCTCTTTTTTTGATAATGTGTCGGCTAAACGATAAGAATTCAAGAACGCTCAATCGAGACCCTGGATTCAATTTCAGCCCCGTTTACACAGCCGACATAAAGTGTAAGTTAATGGACTGTGGCTTCGAGATCAGGCAACAGAAAGACAGCCGCCCCATCAATCACAATGCCGCATGCGGGCGCGGGGTCAGTGCCTTAACACTGCACATCCATCACCCGGCGACTACTGGCAGACAACCGGCGGATGCTAACTGCCGTTGACATTTGATGCATCAAGCGGCAGAAAGCCGAACGCAATTGCGCCTATCGCATCAGGCAACATCGACAGCAAAGTTAGAAAATCAGTTTTTGAGCCTCAAGCGTGACTTCAATCAAAGCGCGCTGGTCACGGTGATAAATTTCAAGCGTCACAACATCTCCGGGAGCTCGACTTGACAGCGCTTCCTGTAGTTCGGGCAACGTTGTCACGGGCTGGCCATCAATCGACGCAATCTGGTCACCAAGAACAATCTGAAATCCATGTTGCTGCGTTTGGCGCAGGGCTGTCCGAAAAGCAGGGCCATTGGGATCAATCTGTTTAATGAACAGACCACGACTTATAATTTCATCGCGAATTCCCAGCTGAGCCACCTGAGCCGGTGACCAAACAGAGATCCCCAACATCGGACGTGGGTTACCAGTGGACTCGACCAGAACAGTTTCAACAGACGCAATTACGCTGGAAACCGGAACAGCAAATCCCAACCCGGAATAAGCTCCAGTGGGTGACACGATGGCCGTGTTAACGCCAATCATTCTGCCTGAGCTATCCAGTAGCGGACCACCGGAATTTCCCGGATTAATCGCGGCGTCGGTCTGGATCAATCCAGACAGCAGCCCGGTTCCCCCTTCGGCGGCAACGCTTCGATTCAGGCCGCCGATAACGCCTGTCGAGAGGGTCTGGTCAAAACCGAACGGGCTGCCAATGGCTAATACCAGCTGACCAACCTGCAGATCGTCCGAAGTTCCCAGGGGAATAGGAGACAGGCGGTCAGTGGCCACATCGACTTTCAAAATTGCAATATCGTGTTCACGTACTCCTCCAACGATCACCGCGTCCACTACACTTTTGTCGGAAAATTGAACCTCTAACGCCGCGTCGCTGCTTCGAAGTGCCTCTTCCACAACATGCAGATTGGTAACGATGTGCCCCTGCTGATCCCAGACAAATCCCGTTCCCGAAGAGAGTTCCTGTTCCTGACTCCGCCCAAACTGAAACTGCTCGTAACCCTTGGTCCGGATGAACACGACGGAGGGCGACGTCTGCTGAAAAACCAAAATCGTGGATTGTTCGTCCGCACCCAGTACACCCTTTGGCGTAACAGTGCGAGCGACATAACTGCCCGAACCTAAACCACGGGTCAGCATCTGAACAACCAGCACGCTGGCCAAGGCGAGTACAGCAATAACCAGCCAGAGATTTGTCGACGAGCCGCGTCTCGACGATCCATGTGCTTCAGAATTATCCGTCATCGCAAACGTCCACAGAAAGAAGCCTGATCGGTGTTCAGCTGGCTATAAGCCTGAGCCAACCCACCGTTGTTCATATCGCCACTTAAAGTCAGTGGCGACATGATACAACAGGCACAGCACTTTCCACGATCCATTCCAAGCACTCTGAAAAGACTAAACGAATTCGGAGACTTTGTCCTGAATTTCGCCCAAGGCCTGCGCAAGACGCTTCTTCAGTTTTTCAGGTTGTTCTTCGAACGCCTTCAAGGTCTTGTTGTCAAGACTCTTGCTTAGTCGTTCCAGCATTGAAACAGCGCGTCTCCAAACCTGATCCGGCGTGGCATCAGGACGTTCCAGAACATTCACTTCGGCGGCCTGTTCTCCTGGCGCCGAAGATCCCGCTCCACTGCGGAACGGAGCATATTCGCCGGCTTCGCGAGCCGCACCGGCCATGGTTTCGACTTCACTGCCTTCATAGCTCATTCCCGCGCGAGCTCCCTGACCAGTCGGCGTAAATCCAGCGGGATCCTGCACGGTACTCATGGGCATGTCGCTGGTATCCATCACCAGCGGAGCAGCCCATTCGGAATAAGCCTCTTCCGGCTCAGCGTACAGATCTTCACCGTTTTGAGCCCGTCGCCAGGCACGCATTTCAGCCACCGTCGCTTCGTTCTCATCGGCCCAGTTCAGGGATCGCGAAGCATCGTCCCAGTTCAACGCGACATAGAAGAAGGACCATTTTAGATTTTCGTAGTTGTTGCACGTACTGCCAAACGCCTCCCAAACGCGACGACGCTGATAAATTTGATCACCACTGAGTCCCACCATTTGGCCGAAGTCGGCGTCAGTACGGCCTCGAGCGTATTTTTGAGTCCAATTGGCCGCACATTCACCAACAACCCAATTGCATTGGCTGACAGCATTTCGAGCGACAGAGATTAGAATTTCTTCTGATTCAGAAACCACGTTGAACTCCGAACAAGCAGGGGTGAAGTGTGCTGCCGCCGTCCCTGGCAGAAACTGAATAACGCTCCAATAGCAACCGCTACTTTTATGAAGCATTTGAAGGCTCAACAAAACATGACGGGGCTGCAGGTGGATACCGGACGCTTCGGATCCCGATGTCAGGCAAGGCCCTCTGCTTTCAGAAACAGGCCGAGCCATTTTGATGGGCCGCGTGTCTATGCTATACACGACAATTCGGGTGATCTACCGAAGGTAGGTCGAACCTCAAAAAACCGACCGTGTCCGGCCAGTTAAAGGTGGGATCAGGTAATTAACCGATATCCAGGTTACAAAATCCTCTGTTTTCGACTGAAGGTCGCTGGAAGGATTGCCGATATCACAGTTATAATCGACGCGTTCGGTCTCACCGGCAATCTTCGCACAATCTGCTTGGATTGCCTGAAACCAAACACGCCTGAGAATATGGGGCTGTGGCCAAGTGGCTAAGGCAACGGATTGCAAATCCGTCATCGTGGGTTCGACTCCCACCAGCCCCTTTAGAAAACCCCGGCGATTTCGCCGGGGTTTTTAATGCGCTGCCAACAAAAGGATGACGACAGTCCTGGTAAACACATGATCCCGATTCAGCGAGTAGCCAACTTGCCGGCTACTACAGATTCCGCAGGCCAGTGGCGGAATCAAATTTCAACCAGATATTAGCACACACGAAACCGTACGTAGACGCACCACCGGCCGCTAGAGTTTTCGGTCGATTTCTCGCAGGATATTCTTCGTGGATTCGCGAGTCCTCAGCTCTTCGACAACGCTTTTCAGTTCTTCCAGCGTACGTTCGATCAGTCCGAGATTTGCATCGTTGGGATGTCGCTTCAGCAGAAACCGACCAACTTCAACGGATTTCGTCTGAGCCACAAGAAATCGCAGGTCTTCTTCGGTCAATTCGTCGCCATACAACTTGATTGTAAGTTTGGTGGCGGCTTCCTGAGCGCGTGGGACGTGCTGAATCAGCTCTTTCAATTCATCAAGTGTCAGCTTTCGCGACAAAAGCGTCTTTGCGGCAGCACTTGACAGCAACGGCACAAAGCGTGCCAGATAAATCAACTCTTTGTTGTCTGGACCGGGACGACTTTTAGCCAGCCGCTCCCAAAGTTCTTTCGCCAATTTGACTTGCGGCGCAGACTTCCGCGAATCTGCTGCCGCTGAACCATCTTCAGACATCAAATCACCTTTCGTAGTCAATCAGCTGCCGAGACGCCTGAGAACATCATCTGCGGCGTGCGTTTTGTGCTTTCCGTGCCGATCAGGCCTGTCTTCACGGCCAATTCAGACCGGCAGTGACGCGCTTGATCCGACAGAAAACAAGTCTGCGGCGTGCACATCATAGTCTTTAGCAAATGGAGTCAATAGACGCGGGCACACTTTAGCATCACCATTTCTTACCAACATCAACGGCACGTTCGACCGAAGACCGCTGGCCTTGATGCTTCCAGTCGGCAAAACGCACAGTCAGCTGTTTTCTGCTCAATACAAATAAAGGACGCTGAATCTGGCCTGCGGCTTTTCGCAGGAAACACGTCGTGGCGGCTTAGTTTTATTTTCTCTGTTTCTGAATGTGGGTCGCATTTTCAGCTTTTGCACCTAATCGAAAACAAAGAACTGGATCGCTGCTTCACGTTGCTTCGATTCTTCCTAGAATCACGGTTTCATGGCTGGTTGATTCGGAATGGATCGACAGGTGCCCGGATTTTTCTGACTTCGTATTGTTTATCAAGAACCGCCATTTGGCGGATTTCAGCTTCTCCATGGCCAAGCGTGTTCGTATTGAAGACCGTGTTGAAGTTCGCACGCGGGAAATCGGAAATGAATTTTTCGGACGACTGAACAATAGGTCTCCGTCAGTTTTCCACGGCAGATGGTGGGAAGACCGCCTGATGAACTGGGTGATGAGCGACGAAGCCATCAAAGTTCAAATGTTTCGATTTGTCGATGTATTGCCGATGCTGCGAGACCACACAGAGATCGCCAGGCATCTGGACGAATACTTTGAACACGTCAAAGAACGCTTGCCATGGGCAGCGCGAATAGGACTGGACCTCTCCGTTAACAACAGCATTCTCAGCCGCGCGCTGGCCTACAATGCTCGCACCAATACGGCGCGCATGGCTCGACGCTTCATCGCGGGAGAATCCATTGGGGAAACCCTGAAGGCGGTTCGGCAGATCCGAGAAACCGGGTTCGCCTTCTCGCTGAACCGACTGACAGACGTTGTCCTTAGCGATATCGAAGCGGATCGCTATCAGCAGTCCTACCTCGATGCAATCGAAGGAATGTCTGAACAGGTTGACCGCTGGTCAGAAGTTACACTGCTCGACAACAATCACGCTGGAGCAATTCCGCGGCTTAACGTTTCACTAAAACTGTCCCTGCTGGATAGTCAGTTCGATCCAGTCGATGCCGATGGCAGTCGAGACCGGGTTCTACAAAGACTGAGACCGATACTAAGAACCGCTCAGCAAAATCACGTGCACGTGCAGTTCGACATGGAACAGTATGCGTACAAGAATCTCACGCTGGACATCGTACAGTGCGTACTAATGGAAGATGAGTTTCTCGATTTTGCGGATGCCGGTGTTGCCATTCAGTCATACCTTCATGACGCAGAAACGGATCTAAAGAATCTGCTGACATGGACAAAGAAACGCGGCACGCCCATTACAGTGCGACTGGTGAAGGGAGCTCTCTGGAATTACGAGACAATTGTTGCGGAATATCGAAGCTGGAAATGTCCCGTATTCCGCCGCAAGTGGCAATCAGACGACAATTTTGAGCAGCAGTCTCGTTTCCTGATGAAAAATCATGAATGGCTGCGTCCTGCTCTTGCCAGTCATAACCTCCGCAGCCTGGCTCATGGGCTGGCGTGGGCGGAAGAGTACAGAGTTCCGGAACGAGCATTCGAAATTCAGATGCAGTTCGGAATCGCAGATGAACAGGCTCAGTTGCTTTCCGCAAATGGGCATCGCGTCAGAATTTACACTCCCTTTGGCAAACTGATTCCCGGCATGGCGTCTCTTGTACGCCAGCATCTGGAAAACACATCCAACGATTCGTTACTGCGACGAAACTTTGCAGAACACGTTGCTGTCGAGAAACTTCTTATGAAACCTTCTGATCACGCTGTTGACGAACCACCAATTGAAGATGAAGCCGCACTGGGCTTTGTTAACGAGCCTCTGACAGACTTCAGCATTGATGAAAACCGAGCGGCAATGCGGCAGGCCCTGGACGACGTCCGTGATCTGTTCGGAGCAACCTATCCGCTGGTTATCGACGGCAAGTCCAGCGAAAGCCGAAGTACTTTGACGTCTCGCAATCCCTCTAATACGTCAGAGATCCTCGGATACGTCGCCTCAGCGTCAGCCGATCAGGCAGCAGATGCTGTTGATGCTGCTCGGCGGACCTTCCCGCAATGGGCCAGCATGGAAACCAGTAACCGCTGCGAGTACCTGGAACTGATTGCTGCGGAAATTAGGGAACGTCGCTTCGAAATGGCCGCTTGGGTCTGCCTCGAAGTGGGTAAACCGTGGACGGAAGCAGACGCTGACGTCGCCGAAGCAATCGATTTCTGCATGTACTATGCACACGAAATGCGGCGGCTTGATGTACCTCAGCAGAATAGTTTTCTTGGTGAAGAAAACGAGTACAGTTATCGACCGCGTGGCGTCGCCGTCGTAATCGCGCCGTGGAATTGCCCTTTGGCGATCCTGACCGGCATGACGGCCGCAGCCATCGTTGCCGGTAACACGGTTGTGATGAAACCTGCGGAACAATCTTCCGTGGTTGCCGCGAAACTAATGGAAGTCATTCGCAACGCCGGTGTTCCCGATGGTGTTGTCAACTTTCTGCCGGGCATCGGCGAAGACATTGGCCCGGAACTGGTGGCCAGTCCGGATGTGGATCTTGTCTGCTTTACCGGGTCACAGTCAATTGGCCTGGAAATTTATCGAGTTGCCGCTGACACAGACGACCGTCAAAAAAGCGTCCGCCATGTGGTCGCGGAAATGGGCGGCAAGAACTCAATTATTGTCGACAACGATGCTGATCTTGATGAAGCGATCGCGGCAGTCATTCGCAGTGCCTTCCACTTTGCTGGCCAGAAGTGCTCAGCATGCTCGCGAGTCATTGTGCTTGACAAAATCTACAACGAGTTTGTCAGACGGTTGGTCGAAGCGACCCAAAGCTTGCACGTCGGAGCGGCCGATGATCCTTCAACAACGATTGGCCCAGTGATCGACGAAGATGCCAGAAAACGGATCTTAAAATCCGTCGCAACCATCGACACTGAATTCGGTGAAGAACTGGCACTTGCAGGCGACATCGGGAAGCTCGAAAAGCAGGGAACATTTGTCGGCCCACACATCATCACAGGTGTCGATCCGGATTCCGCGCTTGCTCAGGACGAAATTTTCGGGCCGCTACTGGCTGTTCTCAAGGCGAAAAACCTGGACGAAGCCTTCAACATTGCCAACAACACACGATTCGCGCTTACAGGTGGCGTCTTCAGCAGAAGCCCAACCACACTTAAGCGAGCGCGAAATGAATTCGAAGTGGGCAACCTGTACCTGAACCGCGATATAACCGGCGCACTGGTACAGCGACACCCGTTCGGCGGGTTCCGCATGAGTGGGACCGGTGCAAAAGCTGGCGGACCCGACTACCTGCATCAGTTTATGATCCCAATCAACGTCACCGAAAACATTTCGCGTAGCGGTTTCGCTCCCGTAACAGGCGAGACAAAGAGTTCAAAGAAGTAGCAATTGGCTTTGCTGACTTCCCTCACGGCACGGCAAAAACAAATAGACAATGATTGTCGCGTTCGCCTTCCAACTTCCTCCTGGCCACAGGAAGCGTGCCAAAATCAAGATGATTAACGCCGACTCATGAACATCAGTTTTGTCTCTGGTTTCTACAGTCATGCCGTAAGTGGCTGAATCTTCTTTCCGATTACCGCCAGCATCGAAATTCCGGCCGTGGACGTCTGCGATTGTTTTGTTGAATTGGTCAGAGCACTCAGCAACGTGTCGGATGTCGCAGGTTTGCGGCCGGCCGGAATGACCATCACACCACCAATTCTGGATGCACCAACTGGCACAGGCAAAGATTGAAATTGCTGGCGCAGGTGGTCCTGAGTTGTTTCCACAATACGGCTGAACGCGTCCACATTCAGACCAGGCAGGACGACGAGGTACGCTCGAGAATCGAATCGCACGATCTGGTCCGTCGGTCGAATGGCCATCTTGACTAGTTGTGCAATGTCTTTTTGCGAGATTGCCGGCGGCAAGTCAGACGAGCCTTTAAATCCAGCTCAACCGGCAGTTCAATCTGCAAAAGTCCGACCAGTTTGTCCTGCGTATGTGCGTTACAAAGTTCAATCGGCAAAGCTTTGTCCAGGTATTTTGCGTTGTAAACGTCTGCGTCTGCGTCAAACCACTCCTGGCAGTTTGCTCGAACCGCATCAGCATTCAGCGTCACCGGTTCAGCGTCATTGGATTCCCCAACGAAGTGAAGCGGCGCCCCGTAATGGCTGTCAATTGGCCATTAATAGCAACGTCAAACAATACTGACTGAGCCTTCGCCAGAATCTGGTCGTAAGGCGGCAGGTCACCGATTTCCATGGAAAAACCGGCCGCCAGTTCCATTGAACGCCGACCTATGTCCGCCAGTACATTTGAAAGATCAAACGGCAGCACACCAAAAAACTCGCTCAGAGATCTTTCAACACAATTCCGGTCTGTGTCCAGACGACTGGACACGGTACTCAAATATTCAGAACAGCAGGCTGAAGCGGCCAGTGCTTCACTAAACCTCACATGGCTCACATCACAATCTGTGACCGAAAGATGGTGACCGGTAATGGCCTGCACAAAATCAGTGTCAAGCCTCCAGCGGCCACACAAAGCTACGCTCACATCAACGTGGGAATAGCCGAAGTGTTCGATCTCAAGGTCAACTCGCGATTCACTAGTTTGTGATTCCAGGACTTTGCTGACGTATTCATCCTGAAACACGTTTAGCATTGCCAGGTGACCAACATCCCGCAGCAGTCCGCCAAGGAACCAAGTCGGCGCTTCCGCAGGATTCACACGTTCGCCGAGAAACTCAGCTGTCGAAGCCTGAAACAGGGTTTCCTTCCAAAGCCTGCGAAACCACGGCCCCGAAACTCCGGGAATACGAGACTGCTGAGCCAGCGAAAATCCCAGGACCAAAGTCCGTACAAGTTTCGTCCCCAGTAACGGGACGGCAGCATCAATCGTGGTGCATCGGGTACGAAGCCCGAATAAGGCTGAATTCGCGAATTTCAGGATTCGGCCCACCATTGCAATATCAGCTCGGACAGCCTGAGTCAGATCCGCAATATCAGGGTCGGACTGCTGCGCTATTTCAATCACGCGAACAGCGGCCACAGGAAGACTTGGGACACGGTCGAGTTCCACCAAATCATTCAACGACATCATCGTGACTGCGGATATACCCGTTATCTTTCGCGCAAATCTCTTAAAAATCAGATCATCTTATTACCTGAAACGTTTTGATGTCGCTCAACTTGACTGAAAAATCGACGAAGCTGGATATTGCAAATAGTTCGGCAGTTACAATCCCCACTTTTCGGCCCCGTAAAACTCCAGACGGAAGTGATAATGAAGAAATTTGCGGATGTTAGTGTCGTCGTTAACGCCAACGTATACTTCGATGGCCAAGTCACCAGCCGGACCGTCGAGTTTTCTGACGGCAGCACGAAGACTCTTGGAATCATGCTTACCGGCGAATACACGTTCAACACTGGAAAGCCAGAACTGATGGAAATCACTTCCGGCGAAATTTCATACTGCCTCAAAGGTGAAGACACCTGGAATGACGTCACCGATGGCGGCAAGTTTCATGTGCCCGGTAACTCTTCATTTCAGATTAAAGTCACAAGAATTGCCGACTATATCTGCTCATTCCTCGATAGCTGAACACTGACCAGCAGGGCCCACGTCACCAGTCTCGATCACAATCTACGGTGTCATTCGCAGAATTCGATTATGGCTTGTGTCCAGGACATATAACTGCTGTTGTTCCCAGCATACACCATGCGGGTGCAGCAGCTGAAGTTTCTGTTCGCCGAATCCTCGACCAAGCACAGTGCTGACTTTTTCGGCAACGGGATCGTATTTTCGAATGGCTCGGTTTTCGTCATCCGCGATGAATACATTGTCTTTGTCATCAACGCACAGATGCTTCGGTGATCCAAACTGCGATAACAAAGCATCGCCATCCCTGAAACCACGTTTTCCATCGCCCGCAACGGTATGCATAGTGCCATCCGGACGCACAACTCGCAAAGCGTTTCCGTTACGTTCCAATACATAAACGTTGCCCTGCGAATCAGCCGCAACAGCACGAGGATCCTCAAGGGGAGCTTCCATGGCCTTCGCACCATCAGTCGGCACGCCTTTTTTGCCATTGCCGGCGATTGTCGTCACAATTCCGGACTTCAGATCGATCGCACGGATGCGACGATTCTTGAGGTCAGCAACATGCAGCACATCGCCAGCGTGATTCAGAGTTATACACATAATGAAGTCAAAGGCCGCTTCTGTTGCCGGACCTCCATCGCCGCAGTAACCTGGTTTACTAGTACCAGCCATAGTCGTAATAACGCCCGTTCCGGCAGCGACTTTTCGAATGCAGTGATTCCAGCTGTCTGCGATGTAAAGATCACCATTCGGTGTTACCGCGCAGTTATGCATGCCGTTGTAGGTCGCTGCGGCAAACGATCCTCCATCGCCGTGGTAACTTTTCGATCCATCGCCAGAGACCTGCAAAAGGGCGGCAGAAGGATCCAGTCGATGCACGCGGCCACCTTCCAGTTCAACGATGAACATCTGCCCGTGTTGATTGAAATCAACACCAAATGGTCTGAGCAGCGGACTGTCGTTCGGCATCCAGGTGCCGCCTTCACCGGTAAGAATTCCGCCGACAAGCACTTCGATGTTCTTAAACCGGGAATCGTCCGCAGCGTGTGTCATCCTCGCCAACGGAGAAACAACCAGCACAGTCAACAGCATCAGAATTCTGTTTCGCATAGAATCGACTCATCAAGTAAATCCGGGAAGTCAGCTAGTATCCTGGTGAATCAAACTGCAGATTACCATCGGTTGAAGGTTGCCCGAATGCCGGTTGCGTGTTCCAAATCCTCGCGCAAGTCAGGATCTGCAAATACACGCTTTTTCTTGTGCGAGAGCTGTTTCTCATAAAGAGACGGTATTAGGCGAAACGCTGACATCAGCAAGCCGGCTAAGGTTGACGACTTTGCCGCTAAGTCGACGATTACGAAACATTGTTGAGTCCCAACGCTGATGGAAGACGTTGCGACGAAGCGCCGGTGATTTGTCACGGCCGTTTAAAATGGAGAGTGATGACCGCATGAAACATCGAGTAACGGAAGAATTGAGCGGGATCTTTGTTTTTGTAGGCGTGATTTGGGCCGTCTTCCTGATCAACATTCTGATCAACTTTGTGCTGCCCGTAGACATCAATAATTTTGGCCTGAGACCTCGCGATATGTGGGGGGCGATTGGTGTTGCGACAATGCCGTTTCTGCACGGTGGCTGGGGACATCTGATGGGAAACACGTTTCCCCTGATCATTCTGCTGTGTCTGCTGGCAGGATCTCGAGTCAACAGTTTTCTGATCGTTGTACAGATCATTGTTCTGGGTGGAGTATTGCTCTGGATTTTCGGGCGATCCGGATCCATTCACGTCGGTGCCAGTGGACTGATTTATGGCCTATGCGCTTTTCTGATTGTCGCGGGATTTCGGGAAGGTCGTGTTTTGGCTCTGGCAGTCGCCGTGCTGGTCGCGTTTCTATACGGCACAACTTTGCTTCAAGGCGTTCTGCCATTCACCGTTGGCAACGGTGTTTCCTGGGATGGACACCTTACCGGCGCAATTGCTGGAGCAACGGTGGCGTGCGCAGCAACCAGAACTCAGCCAGCCAGTCAGCCGTAAGCATCTCACGCCACGACCAACTAACAATGCGAAACAACGGACGTTTGGCACAGTTAAATGGTTCAAGCGTGCCTAAATTGAAGCAACGACCATCGCCTTACTGCGCCGCAAATCACTTAGAAATCGAGGCGTGTAAAATGTCTGAGGACTAAGCGGCTCATCCGGGCGAAAGCCTGGCAACTGGCGAGAATGTTCCGTGAAGTCGGAAGGAGAAAACGCCCAGCCTTCAACGTCAGCCCAGCCGCTGACGACCGTAATTTCGGATCCCGATTTTTCACAAGCCATCCAGCGAGTGAATTCATCCGAAAAATCGAACGGAAGATAAAAAATGCAACCATCGGGATTCGACAAGATCGTCTGAATCCAGCCATCAATCAGTCTCATCAACCCAACACTCGACGGACAATCGTAGTCCTGATTCCTCGGATCGATTCCGAGATAGTACAGTTCACCGGTTCGGACTTCGTCTCCGACCTTCACACGAAACTGTTCGCCGGCCGTAATTTGGATATCCACAATCAGATTACTTGGCGCCATCGAAAATTCTTCTGCAGCGAAACGCGGTAACGATCATCCGGAGAATATCCGGAAATACCGGCCACAATCTGAGACCGTGAGAATCGCTCACTTCAGCAGCATTGTTCAGCGTGGCTGGCATTTTCCCCGAACAACACTCGGGAGAACATTTGATGTGATTAGACTTAGTCGCACGGCGTTCCGCCAGCCACACTTTTATCAGCCAGCCATTCGTTTCCTTTTAGCGGCAGTGGCGACATCATGCACTGCATTTATCACGTCCGAAACATCTGCGTCTGTCATTTTGGGAGACAGTGGCAGACTCAGCATGCGGTTATAGTTTGCAAGAGCGACCGGTAGATCTTCCGGCTTCCAATCATATTTCTTTGCATAGAACGAATGAATGTGAATCGGAATAAAGTGAACAGACGTACCAATATTGCGTGCATTCACTTCCTCGATGAATTTGTTGCGATCGATAGTCAGCTCAGATTCATTCAGTCGTAGCACATACAGGTGCCATGCATGCGTCACATGATCACGGTGCACGGGTGTCTGAAACGCTTCCAGGCCGCCAAACGCCTGCTGATACTGACCTATAATTTCCCGGCGGCGCGCCTGCATCGATTCGAACCTTCGCAACTGCTGAATCCCCAGAGCTGCCTGAAGATCGGTCATATTGCACTTAAAGCCAGGCGCCACAATGTCATAAGCCCACTTTCCGCCGGCCGCGTAACGACTCCATGCCTCGCGACTCATGCCATGCAGGCTGAGTGTTCTGGCTTTGTCGACAAGTTCTTCATCGCCTGTCAGCATCCCGCCTTCACCTGTCGTCAGGTTCTTTGTCGCATAGAAACTGAAGCATGTGGGATTGCTTCCGCTGCCAATTCGCTGGCCTTTGTAGGAAGCACCAATCGCATGCGCGGCATCTTCAATAAGATGAAGATTGTATCGATCAGCAATGTCTCGAATCGCATCCAGTTCGACCGGATGCCCGGCGTAGTGCACGGCAATAATCGCCTTCGTCGCGGACGTGATAGCCTGTTCAATTCGTTCGGGGTCAATGTTCAGCGTATCCGGTTCGACGTCGACCAGCACAGGACGCGCCCCCACGTGCTCAATAACGTTGACTGAAGCAGCGAATGTCAGCGGTGTCGTGATAACTTCGTCGCCCTCACAAATCCCAAGCGCTACCAGAGAGAGGTGCAGGGCAGCGGTGCAGGAATTTAACGTGAGCGCTGCGGGAGCCTGAGTGTATGCGGAAAACTGTTCGGCGAACTGCCGCGTCTTCGGGCCGGTAGTCAGCCATCCCGAACGAAGAGTGTCGACAACTTCTGCTATTTCTTCTTCGCCAATCATTGGCGGAGCAAATGGTAAAAACGTTTCTCGCACCGAAAATGCCTCCATGTCTAGACGCGGTCGCTCTGGACCAGACTGTTGGTTGCGACAGACTCCGAACGATGGTTCTGCCGCAAACGATGTTTAGCGACTTCACCAAAACGCATCCAGAGCAGTATAGAGCAACAGGGAATCATACAGCGACAGGGCGAACAGCGGGAATTCAAGGCACTGACTTGGCCAACTTGCAAAAACACGTGTCCAGTATTGGCTCGTGAGATCCAGCATTGTCCGCCGACAGGCATCACTCGCGGCCATTAGTCGCCAGAAAACGCAGGCAACTTGGAACTGCAGTCGCCTAAGTGCGTCAAATAACATCGGTCAGCGGCAATCGAATTCGACACCTGGATCTGTAAACAAACTCACGGTTGATGTCGCAATCTGCGGAAACCAAAATCCCAAGCCAGCCGGGCACCTGCGGCAGAATCTGCAGAATCTTTGGATCGCCGGCAGATCCCGCAGACTACCGGTTCGATACGTCCGTTACAGGCCGCGCCAGGTTGAATTGATCGACATGAGTCTTCACGTTGCTGCTTGCCTTGTCGCTGCAGAAAGGAATCATTGGACACATTCGCCGTTGTGTTCAGGGAAGAATTCGCGGGCGTGCAACTGCCACTTCAGAATTAGTTATCAGACGATTTCAAATTCTGCTTCCGTAGGATGATTCGCCGAACAAACCCATGAAACAGCCGCCCTTCATTATCGCAATTCTGACAACAGTTCTAGTCGTGTCCGCCGCACGGGCGGATGAAAATGCTGCTCATGAGGAATCCGTCCGCAGGACAACAGCCGTTGCGCTGAACTACTGTCGCGCCGCGCTGCATCGCATCCGACGCCAGGCAGACAAAAGCGTATTCCATGAAGAACAGACACGTATTCTGAATAACCTGGACCTGAATCAGATCGAGGATCCAGAAGTGATTTTGCTGTACAAATCGATTCTGGATGAAATCAGCCAGGTCGAAATCAGCGATCGCGAACGTGTCGTGATTAACGAACAGTTCCGGCGCAATGTTCACCGTCAGCTGGGGACCAACTTCTTTGTTATCGGAGCGCAGGTGGCGACCGGTCAGCTGGGAAATGCGGTGCAATCCGGAGCGAACAGCTGGTGGGACTATCGCAACACAGAAGTCCGTCGAGATTCTGACCAATGGAAAGTCGAAAAAACGGAATTCACGAATCTGATGTCGCGCAGCAGCGTCTTTCTGGATAGTTTCTGGCGGCTGTCACAAAAGAATAAGATTCCTGACCGTTGGTTGATTCGTGACCAGGATCTGGACCAGCTTGGACGCGTGCTGAACGAAAAAGATGCGGAGCCGCGTCTGCGAATGCTGAAACGGATGGAACGCTTTATGGAGTGCTATCCTCCGTACTGGTACTACGTCGCCAGAACTCAGCAGCAGCTAGGACTCACGGACGATGCACTGGAAACGTATCAACGCCTGACTGATATCGGCAGCGGACATTTCCGGCAGGACGACATGCTCGCCAGTAGTATGGCCAACATGGCATTGCTACAGGAACTACAGGGCCACCCAGACGCCGCCAGAACTGCTGCGCGTGTCATGGATTACTCAATCCGCAACTGGGAGTCAAACCTCGTATGTGCGTGGGTCCTTGGGCGACACGCCGAATTCGACAATGCAGAAGAATTGATTCTGTGCAACCTGGATGAGGGTATCGAACCGGAACAAAGTCGAGTGGCTCTGGTGTCTTTGTACTACCACTCGGAAAACAAAACCAAACTGGCGGCCCTGTTGAGCGATGAAAAAGTCATTCAGGATGTTCCAATTCCAGGTCTGTTGCTGAGCGCTCGTTTGCTGGGTTCGGATGCGATGCCCAGCGTGGCTCAGGATTTTCTGGTAGCAACTCTGTCGGCTTCAATTCGCCGCACGAGTCGCGGTGAGACTGTCACCCTGGCGGCTTCTCCGGGTTGGAAACTGCAGGATGCCCGGCCGCAGGTTGCTTCCGGAAGCCAGCCGTTTCAGGCTGTCGGCTATCGAACCGGGCAACAGGGCCTGCATGCCGATTTTGTGCCAACACCGGGCGGTGATAGTACTACAGAAGAATCCCAGTCAATCCGGCTGGTGCTGAATTACCCGGGCACCCCGGCAATTCACATCACTCTGAACAAAGAATCGATTGCCGATCGTGCTGCAGTGGTCCAGCGAGGACCGTTTTCGTCCGGCATTGGCAGTCTGAATCTACGATCGACAATTCGTTCGGCAGCGGATGTTCGGTTTGAAATTAGTGAAATTGAATTGGAAGGCGTCCGACTTTCATTCCGCGATGACATCATCAATAACGATGCTCGTGCGGATGAACCTGAAAAAGAAGTCTCTTCGGATGACTCTCCGTCACGATTCTAATCTAACGTGACACATCGCTTCGGCTTAGAAACCTGAGGCGACAGGGTAGGCAAGTCGTGAGTCAGACCGCCCTGTTGCTTCAGACATTCGAACAATGTTCTCTTAAATCGGCAATCATCTGATACGTTGCTGCGGAGATCGCTTCACGCCAGCGTTCCGGACCGAATTCCGCCACATAGCGTTCCTGACGATAAGCAAAGTTGATTCCACGCGAACTATTGATTAGCGCGCCCAGGCCAGTGCCGTCAAATGCGCCCGCCACATCTGCGGCAGTGCCACCCTGGCTTCCATAACCAGGCACCAAAAGCGGTGTGTGGGGCATTCGCTTTCGAAGTGAGTTCAGTTCCTCCGGCCAGGTCGCTCCGACAACAGCGCCAACGTTGCCATATAAATCACCGGGCCAATGTTGGACGTTGATTGCCTGAACCACGTCAGCGACAGTTTCAAACAGTGTTTCGCCATCTGTCCTGCGATCCTGAAACACGGTTGCTCCGGGATTACTGGTACGCACCAAAACGTACAGTCCGGCATTGCGGCGGATGCAGGCTTCGACAAACGGTTCCAAAGTATCCTTTCCCAGATAGGCGTTAACAGTTAGAGCGTCTGCTGCAAATGGAGTCGCTTCTGGATCTTCACCAGCCAGCCAGGCATCAGCATAGGCTGCGGCCGTTGAACCAATGTCTCCTCGCTTAGCGTCGGCAACAACAATCAATCCAGCTCGCCGCGCTGCCTGAATAACACCCTGAACGGCCATTACACCATGCGGCCCGAGTTGCTCAAAGAAAGCAATCTGCGGTTTCACAGCCGGTACCAATTCCGCCACAATATCGATAATTTCACAACAAAAATGGGCGAAGCCGCGCGACTGAATTTCCAGAGCACTGCCGCCACCGTTCTGCGCACGGCGCACGATTTCCTCGGGCAGCCAGTCCCAGCGTGGATCCAGTCCGACAAGAGCAGACGTGTTCAGCTGCTGGATGCGATTGTTCAGACGTTGAGAATAACTGGACATGGCAATGGAGAAACAAAAATGAGGAACCGGGGAATTTAATGGACCAAACTTTAGATGGTCGGTCGCGACATGGGAGGCTGAACCCTCGATCATCTTCAAGTTCGTCGAAAATCACGTCGAACTGAAGCCGGGCTGAATAAGCAACAGCCCACCATCAAGGTTGGTGTGACTGCCAATGACGGCTGTGAAGATTGTCCGGATTCTGCAACTTGTAGGGTCCATGGGGAGACGCGCATCGTAGTTTCCGTGGCATTTCTCAGCATTGTATTTGCCGGAACACTTTGAGAGACCTAGTTTTGTCCAGTCACTGAAGATTGAACCTGTTGAGGTGTTATGCGATGCGACTTGGAAATCCACTGAAATCCTTCCTGCACGATACCGACGGCACCACCGCGGTGGAATATTGCGTCATGCTGGCCGCAATCCTGATCACTATGATGCTAGGATTGATGGCGGCTGGATCGGGCGTGGCTGGCTGGTGGGGCAACATCGACTCAGAACTGAACACCAACGGATTCTAACGATGGGGTGTAACCATCAAATTCGCCCGCAATGACGGAAAACAGCACGTAGCCCATTCCACACAATTGACGCTGCAGATGCATCCGGTCACAGTCTGGTTCGAAAGGAACGATCGACGTGGCACATTGCAGCATTGCACTCGGCGGCAACCAGGGGGATCCCGAAACCAGTTTTCAAACTGCGCTGCAAGCCCTTGAAGCTGCCGGTCACCCAATTATCAGCGTGAGTCGCGTGTATCGTACGCCCGCGATGGGGAAGGTCGCTGGCGGTGATTTTTTAAACGCCACTGCAATTCTGGAAACCAGTCTTTCACCAAACGAAATGCTCGCCGAACTGCATCGGCTGGAGAAAACGCTGGGCAGAAATCGAACCCAGCACTGGGGCCCGCGAACAATCGATCTGGATCTGTTGCTGTATGATCAGGCGGTTCTGGATAACGGCCGGATTATTGTGCCGCATCCGGCGATGTGGTACCGGCGATTTGTTCTGGAACCTCTTTCAGAAATTGCAGAAGGGTGGATCCACCCCGTTTTGGGTGAAACAGTTGGTCGCCTGCTCGAGCGGTTAAACGCGCTGCCGATGAGACTACACGTGCTGAAGATTTCTGAGTCGCAACTAATGGCGGTTGTCGGTCAACTGGCAACCGAATTTGATGACACACAATTCGAACTGTTGCAGAACAACGACAATCTCGGAGACATTTTCGCCCAGATCAACATAGCAGATAGCCCTGCTTCACCTAGCCGCAGAACTCAACCGCCGCACGAAAGCGGTCGCATTATTCGCCGTCCGATTCGCGCCACATCAATAACGGCAGATGACGAACTCACCAGCTTCCTGCGAGATATCCTGACAGCAGCACTGGCCGGGGCGACATAATCAACATACACAACCAGCCACAGTTTGTGCCACCTGAGTTATGGCTGCTTAGGGTTTTCATGTTCTGTCGGCAGTTCCGAAAGGGCGGCCTCAAGCACCGAAAAGCCGCCGTGGCTGCCGTTGGGCAGTCCGATTTTCAGCAGCTCGGTGAGTTTCTCAGCAGCGCGCGCCTGAGCCGTTTCGACGCAGGCACCAATTGAGATCGCGTTTGTGAGGTCTGTTCCGCTGCTACCAAGTCCCCCAAACAGCTGAGTAACTTGCTGCACGCGAGGATCATTGGCAATTCGCTGCTTCTGTGTGTCCGAAATATCACGAGACGTCGCTGCCCCCGTAACCTGAGCCGTCAGTGTCCAGAATTTTTCACCCGGCAATCGATAGTAAACGTCGATCTGAACATTCGCAGAACCGGCCGATGGATTCATCTGCAGCTGCGTGACTTCGACAACATCAGCGCGCTCACGATCGGCAATGGCGGCAGCTGATGGATTCAGCAGGTCCCCCGGCTTTCCACCAGCCGCGTTCTGGTGCTGTGCTGCAGCGCTGGCTCCTGCCGGACCGATACCTTCAGTCAGCAGTTCCTGAAGTTGCGACTGAATCTGCCCGGTCAGCATCTGCGTGGCAAGTTGCTGCACATCCGCTGCTGATGCCTGATCGTCCGAAAGATACTGCCCCGATTGAAAGATCAGCCGACAGGTCTTCCCGAAGATCCGATCCGCGTCGAGAAGTATTCGACCAAACTGCAGCTGAGCACGATTGACGGACTCACCATTCCCAACGTGCCCCGCAGCGATTTCCTGAGGCAGATCCTGTCGTCGTTGTGCCAGGGGAATTTTCTGTAACTGCGTCTGCAGATCCGACTGGCTCAACAGCTCGCAGCCTTCCAACTGATTCAGAATCGCCAGCCCGGCCAAACGACGAACATGTTCCTTTTGACGTAACTGCCGTCGAACGAGCGTGGATGGCAGGCGAAGCACCACCGCATCAGGAATCGTATTTTCTGCCGGCAGACTATCAGCAGACAACAGTCCATCAAGTCGCTCCTGCAGATACCCGATCTGTTCTGCACTGGCGGTCTGCATGTGGCGAAGGTTTTTCAGGTGCTCGGTTAAAAGGTCAGCCAGAGCATCAGAACGTTCGTTCGGTTTCTCACCAGCCGCCTGCTCGCGAATTTTCGAAAGCAGATGAGGCGCGTTTTCATGAAGCCATGTCCCGCGCATCAAAAACCGTATCTCTCGAGCCCCTTCGTCAGAAAGAGCCGCCCCAAACAGACGCGTGTCATCTTCCAGAATAAGCACGCCCATGGCACGCTGCCGCAGCGGGACGTCGGCGGCCGGAACAACGCCAAAGGCTACAAAGAAAATCACAGTCAACCAGATGACTCGTTGCATGCTTTTCAACTTTCTTTTCAACCAAGGCCCGTAAAGTCCGATGACAGACATTTTTAACAAAGTGTTAATGATGCGGTTTAACATCACAAACGTTTATTTTGGCCAACAATCCGACAAAAAGCGTTTCCAAATGAAAACATTGCCACAATTTGTAGTGGCGCGGAAGTTGCCGCAGTGCGAACTGGGTGGTTGCAGAGGATGATGCAGCCCCGCCCGCAAACCAAGACAGTGATCGCAATCGAACAACGCTTCAGGCCTTCGTTTGTGATCGCTGCGCCGCCGCTCAACTATTGGAGTACGAGACATGAACACCCGACTGGATTCAGGCAAACAGCCGCCGTCATGGCTCCGCTGGTTTGGAAATGACGCGGCACGCGCGATTACAGCGGAAGAAGGCCAGTGTCCTGTCGGCTGCCACTTCTTTCATGACGAGGAAAATCTGATCTGGGAAATTTCCGTGTTTGTCGCGACCACCGAAATTGTGGGCGGACCAATGGATGGCACTAGCTTCACGGCCAGCCTGCGTCTGAATATCAGTGATGTAATCAAGCTGTTTGACGAGGTGTCTCAGATTTCCTGGCAGTCTGATGCCGTTGCCGACGATGACGAACTGGCTCAGCATGTTTCCTTCGACGGCACGGCTCGAGGACACAGAATCTGGCTGCGAATATTGAAGGAATCCCCAAAGGGCACCGGGCCGGGGCGTTTACTACACAGCCAAAGTGGCGAACTGGAAACTCTGTGGTAGTTCTCACGACTTCTGGCAGACTGGACAGTAAAACGTGGAACGCTGTGCCTGCACGATGCGGCAAATGACTCCGCGGCCACAGCGGCCACACAACTCGTCCGACTTCTGATAAACCTGATGTTCGTTCTGATAGCCACCATCCTTGTTCAGAGCGTTTCGGTAGGTTCCGTCACTTAACGTAGAACCTTCGTAGCGGATAGCTTCGTGCAGAATAAAGGCGGTCGCTTCGGCCAGTCGCCCAATCTGACTGTGTGTTAAACGCGAGGCCGGACACAGCGGAGAAATTTCGGCGCGGTGCAAAATTTCGCTGGCGTACAGATTGCCAATACCCGCCACCAGCTTCTGATCCAGCAGCGCCACTTTCACAGGGCGAGTCGTCCGGGTCAGTTGCGTCTTCCACTGTTCAGGCGAAATCTCCAAAGCATCAGGTCCCAGCGAAACACGCAGATCGTGCATCTGATCAGCGTCTAGCAGCCTGACAGTCCCCAGTCCGCGGCGATCCCAGAACTCAACACAATCCACACGGCCATGCGCCGGCTCAAGGTGCCAGCATAGCCGTCGGTGTTCGAGCGTCGGTGGTTCGGAAACCAGCATCAGCCCCGTCATACGTGGTTCGACGACAATGAACTCGGAATCCGACAATTCCAGCACCACACGTTTAGCGAACCGAAAAACGCGTTCTATTCGACGATGCTTCACTCGACGCCGAAATTCCGACCGTCGGGGGCTCACCTGTATCGGACGACGCTTGCACGGGCAGAACTCCAGTTGGACGATGATCCGCTGCTCAGTTTCAGAGCGAATTCCACGGACCATGGTTTCGACTTCAGGTAATTCCGGCATCGTCGGCTCGACCGTCCGTTTGTAGGGATTTCGTAAACTGCACAGAAAAAAAGCATCGTATGCCGCAAGTGTAACCTGAAGCATCCGACTGACCAGCACAGGCGTTCAAGTCGGTAGTTTCCAAACGATGCGTATGTCGGGGAATTCAGGGAATGTTCTTGACGACGCCGATCCTCGCGACGATGCTAGAGACTGGGTCTTGTGCGCCGCGCTCCGGTTTGTGCGCGCCGGGACTCTCAGAGTCTGGACCCCTCTGTCTCTGACTCGGATTTCTGATTGAATCAAGGGCACATCTCATGCTGCGTACGTCTTTCCAGCTGCTGTCAATTGTCTCTTTGGTGATGGTTTCTGCATCTACCTGCACAGCCGGTGAGACCGCGACAACTGTGCCGGTGGAAGTGAAAGCAAAGCAACTGCAGATGCAGGCTCGCGTGGCGGCTGAGCAGGGCGATTTCACGGCAGCCATCAACGGTATTTTGGCGGCATCCGAGCTGACTGGAGATCGTATTACGGCAGACAGAGCTCGCAGTGTTTTGCCGGCACCACAAGCGGGTGGTGGCAGCCCTTTTGCCAACTTCAGCGAAATCCTGACGTTAATTCAGGAACAAACAAGCCCTCCGGCAAAGTGGCTGGAGACTGATGGCGAAGGTGGCACAATTTCCATTTCGTCTCAGGGAGTGTTCGTGGCCGCTCCTGCGGTCCTCAAGTCGCTGGCCAGCATCACAGACGATTCAAATCTGATCAAGGCGGCCGAACTGGCCAGAAATGCCAACCATAATTCAAACGTTCGCCAAGCTTCGCCACTGCGGATGGTGTCTTTGCCACGACTCGAAAAATATGTTCAGAAACTCGTCGCAGCCGGTCTGCCGATTCCTGAAGATGTTCGCACTATCGCAGGTATCAGCCGCATTGATTTCCTGATGGTCTATCCTGAAACAGGAGACATCGTGATTGCAGGTCCTGCCGGCGAATGGACGCGAGACGCAGACGGTCGAGCACTGAACGTGGAATCCGGTCGGCCGACTCTCAATATTGATGACCTTGTCACCCTCACGCGAACGTTTGGTCACGGGGGCAAAGACTTCTTTATGTGCACCATCGATCCGAAGCAGGAACAGATTGCTGCCGTTCAGGAATACGTCAACAAAGAACGTCAAAATCTTAACTCAAAAACAGCCGCCTCGTTCACAAGCGAACTTGAACAGCGTCTGGGCCTGCAGAATGTCTTCGTCCAGGGTATTCCTCAGAATTGCCGTGTGGCTGCTGTCATTGTGGACGCCGACTATCGCATGAAGGAAATCGGCATCGGCAAACGCAAAGGCCCGGCCGGTATGAAGAGTTATTTCGACCTGCTGACTCGTTCAGAACAGCGTGGTTCAGGCTCAATGGATGCACTGCGTTGGTGGATGGCTGTGGGCTACGACGCCATCAACATGTCTTCCGATGGCAAGGTCTTCGAATTTGCAGGCAGCGCTGTGCAGTGCCTGTCAGAAGATCAGGTTGTTGGGGAAGACGGAAGCCATAAGGGCACCGGCAAAACGAGTCGAGCCAATGCAAAATTTGCGGAACTGTTCACACGCTTCCTGCCGGAACTGGCTGCTCAGGATGTTGTCTTCGCCGACATGGAAAACATCTTCGACCTTGCCATGGTGTCCGCTCTGATACACTCACACGGCTTGGCGAATCAGGTTGGCTGGACTCCCAGCCACTTCGGCAGCAAAGGCAGCTTTGCCACGCAGCCTGTGAATGTTCCTACCGAACTAATGACGGCCGCGCATCATAAAGTTTACAGCGGCGGCAGCATTGTGATTCAGGTGGCTGGCGGTGTCCGCGGAGACATGGCCAAATTTGTCAACGACAAAAGTCACCTGACAACAAATTCGGAACTGAACATTGAAGGCCCCCGAGCCACCCCCATGGGTCAGCAAAATGGCCGCTGGTGGTGGGACGCAGTCCAGAAGTAACAGCCTGGCTGAATTAAAAAAAACATGACGAGCTCGGTGATTTCACCGAGCTCGTTTTCGTTGACGACCGTGCCAAGGGCACAGCCGCTGTGGAGACATCATAT
This sequence comes from Fuerstiella sp., assembly GCA_041689795.1. Lineage (GTDB taxonomy): Bacteria > Planctomycetota > Planctomycetia > Planctomycetales > Planctomycetaceae > Fuerstiella. The sequence continues at coordinate 23,380 of JBDNFN010000262.1, forward strand.
TTGTCCAGAGCGTCGACTCTGTCTGTTCCTGCCCGCAACCAACAACAAATCGGCGGACCGGGCCGCGCATTGAAACCGAATGTCCAACGATTCTGGGCTTCCACGTGACTGCCTCAACGGATTAGTCACTCGTTGTTGCTGTCGTGTTCCTGTTGACAAACCAGCAGAAGCGGGCAAACTGGCTGTTGCAGCTCCTCAACGAAACTGTGTGCAGAAAAAATGCGCAGCCGCCGGGTGCAAAGGTTGGGTGCATGCGACATGCCGTTTCGGCAGTCAATAAGAGTGATTGGCGATGTCGGAACAAGTGAGTATGATTCCGCCCAATCCTTGGTGGTGTCCCGCGAATGCAGGTTCAAGATTTTGCACCACCAGTTTAAGCAATCCGGACAGGACAGTAGAGAGCAGAGAAATGGCAAGGCTGAGTCAGGCCGATCTGATTGAACTAAATCGGACATTTGAAGATCGAACTCCGCAGGAGTTACTGCAGTGGGCCGTTACCACTTTCGGACCCCGGGTTGGCGCGCTGTCGTCGATGCAGAAATCGGGCAATGCAATCTGTCATATGATTCAGGCGATGTCGTTGAATCTGGAAGTCTTGTTTGTGGACACCGGCGTACTGTTTCCTGAAACACTGGAAACTCGTGACAAGTTGGTCCAGCAATACAGTCTGCGCATTCGCACACTCACACCGGAAAAAACGATGGCTGAACAAACAGCTGAAAAAGGCGTGTTGTATCTGAGCGTAGAAGGCCAGAAAGAATGCTGCGAACTGCGTAAATCGGCCCCCCTCGATGCTGTTGCGGGCGAATATGATGCGTTGATCAGCAGTCTGCGAAGGTCCGACGGAGGGGCACGAGGAGCGTGCCCGATTCTGGCTGTCGATACGCGACTGAACTGCCTACGTGTAAATCCGCTTGTGAATTTTGACGACGACCAGCTAGCCGCTTATATCAGCGACAATGAAGTCATTACAAATCCGCTGCACGACCAGGGTTATTCCACCATTGGCTGCAACCGCTGCACAACTCCCGTTCTTCCAAGCGAGCCGCGACGTGCGGGCCGCTGGCGACATCTGGGCCCGTGGTCGGTGTACTGCGGAATTAATCCAACAGACATGGATCCGGAACGCTCACCGGCTGTGGACTTCTCTCAGGATCTGGTGGATCGAATCCTCGGCCGCTCCACAGACTACATGATCTGAGTCGCGATCATCGCAGGCTACCTAA
>JBDNFN010000263.1:0-1730 GCA_041689795.1 Fuerstiella sp.
ATTCTGCAGCGAGAAATTGCGGCCTGGTCAGCCGATGTCAACAACACTCAGCGCGGCGTCGACTGGCAAATGAAAATCGACGACGCTCGATATAAACTCAAGTCCGTCTACCCTAAAATTCAATGCTGACAAAGCACTAGGGTGAAAAACCAGATCGTTCCCGAAATTTGTTTGCCGTAGTAGAAGCGGTGAGCTCCCATGAAGCCGAAAATCCAGCACAGGTATCCCACTGTCAGGCTGTGCGTGTTCTCTGGATGAGCTGACATGATGTTTCTTTTTCCTGTGATTTGCCTGATGAGGCATTCGTTAACGACAGCGAAATCCTGGTCTTGAAATACGTTTCGTCCCGGAAGTCCGCTGGATGGTGACAACAGTTATGCCTAAGTAGCGGTAATGCAAGGTGTATACCAATTCACGCGCCGAGTGCACCCTGCGAAAATCCCGATCTGCAAGATCGCCTTCGCCGTTGTTAGTTGGTTGATCGAAGACCACTGTGACTCCCCGGCCACCAGTTTCGACAATCCAACGTTGCAGATGCGACCAGTGACGCCACAAACCCGACGGTAAGCGTATGGCACGGAATTCGCTTCACTTTAGACGCAGATTATCAGTCATCACTGGAAAGCGATTATGAATGCAACCATCGTGCAAGCGGTTTTGACACGCCGCGCTGATATCTCAGCACCGGCCGACGACCGCGACATTCGGCGTCGATGCACAGCGCATTGGCCGCACTTCAACAACGATCAGTGTCTGTCCGCCACTGCGAGCGGCTGGATGGCGCCAGCAGATCCATTTAACAGTCACGGAACGGAACAATTGAACAGAAGGGCTCAGTGAAAGCAGAGTTCACAGCCCGGTGATTGTCTGTTTCCTCCTGTTCAAATGTCGACCACCTGAACCCAGCAAACGTCTCGATTTCATCAATGTCTGTTCATTAAGGCGAGAGAATATCATGCCCAACACATCTTTAGCACAAAGCCGTTTTCGGGATCTGCTCAAAACGTTCGACACAGCTCTGCTTATCACTCAGTCTTCTGCAAAACAATTACGCTGTCGCCCGATGGCAGTGGCAAGGGTTGAAAATGATTCAGACATCTGGTTTGTGACATCTCTGGATGCGGCCAAGGTCAGCGAAATCGTCAACCATCCCCAAGTGTGCGTTGCCATGCAGAAAGGACGGACGTACCTGTCACTTAGCGGGAAAGCGGAAGTGGTTCACGATCGAGCCAGAATCAGGAAACTATGGAGCGAAGCATGGAAGGTCTGGTTTCCAGACGGCCAGACTGACGCATCCATCGCGCTCATTCGTGTCGATGCTGAAGAAGGTGAATATTGGGATACGTCGGGACTGACAGGACTGAAGTACATGTTCAAAGCCGGCAAGGCGTACCTCGCGGGAGAAAAAATGCAGGCAGATGGCAACATGAATGAGAAAGTGGACTTGAATACGTGATTTTCGGCCGCAGGCAAATCTTCAGAAAAGACGTTGGGCAGCAAGCTGTACTATTTATGTGGAGCTTCTTAGCTGGGCAGCGCCACTTCGTGGCTTGTTCTCGCCGTAAGCTTTGATTGCGACTGTGATTATAAGCCGTGATGTGGGAGCCAAAAAAAAACGTCCCTCCGTGTGTTGATTGGTTCACGACGAAACCACGGAAGGTCGTCTGAATGTCGCTGCAAGATATCGCATCACTCGGAAAGCAGCTCGCCCATTTTCCGGCCCTGTTCGC
>JBDNFN010000264.1:0-6805 GCA_041689795.1 Fuerstiella sp.
TATCGACTATTTCAACGAGACCATGGCCAAACCCTACCGCTGGACATTCACGGGACGGCCCCTCACGACCTGAGAGTGATCTTGACACGGCACACCAGGCAAACAACAACAAATGCGAAAAACAACTCACTTCATCCACTGACATTTAGCGGATCCACATCTAGGCAGCGTCAATGAGCGCAAAACGAAATGTTATTGACCGCTTAGCAGTCAGACATCACGAACCTGTGGTTCATTTCCAAACCGTTGTATTCCAAACCGTTGTAGACGATGGAATAGAACGAGTACCGATGGAACATTGGATCTGGGAAGAACTTTGCCCACCCCGTACTGGCCATCAATTGATGGCTGACGAATGACAGCGAACTTACAAAAACTTTTATCGCCAGTCATAGTTGGCTTCCAGTACGCCAAAGACAACGATGTGTGTCCGCTTTCCAGACTAATCCACCAGCCTCTAACGGTACTCTTCAAAGATGAAGTCCTTCCTGACTCTTGCTGCCGCTGTAATCGCAATTTCCACCAGCGCATCGGCATAAGGCACTGATTCGGCTGCAGCACACAGTACTGCCCGAAGCTCAAAGAAGGTCCGTGGAAGCATGGTTTACCAAAGGAAACAGGGGAATCGTGGGCCTGCACGCAGCGCTGGTTAACCAAACCAAATGGCCGTGGCTGAATCAACTTGGCGGCTGCGAATTCAACAGCGATTCCGATTTACTGAAAGCAAAAGTAACAATCGATCCCGGAGCCACCAATCACCCAACAGTGCATAGACATCCAGCGGGATTCACCATCGAAGCGGATTGAACAAACCACGATCGCAGCGTCACTGGGCTACCGGGCTTTCAGGTGCTGATGCGTGTCGACGAGTCAACATACGAACCGGTAATAGCATATTTTCAAACACGTGGCGGCAAGGCGATGGGCGACGATCATCCCATCGCGTGGACACATGAGCCAAACACGGGAGAACGTTTTTTCTATACCGAATTCGGTCACGACCTTCGTTCGCTCAGTACACCCTGCGCCCGAAAATATATCCTCGAAGGCATCCGTTGGACAGCGAATAAATAACGCTCACGCGACCTCGTTCATTTGTATTGCAGAACCTGCTGCAAAATCTCAAACAACACCACTTTTGCCGACCTGAATGCATTCAGTAAAATTGTCTGGAAACAGCATCCGTTGAAACCCAGCAACAATCATCCCCACGATTGGCACCCGAACAGCCTTCTACAACTCGTATTTTTATTGCAGCATGTCCGGAATGCGAAAAACTCATGGTAGTTTGTTTGATGATGGACGATGATTGCCCATCCTTTGGCCAGTGGAACTAAAGTGTTGCACTTTGACTTCAGGGTCGATGCCTGAAGCATGAAGATGTTAAGTTGAGACCAAAACCGTTTCCGCCTTCGTTAGGATGAAAGTACTTATGATCAGCCAAACAGTTATGCGGTCGATCGGTTTACTCGTTGCCCTTTTACCCGGCACTGGCATTTGCGAGAACACAATTGAATTCAATCGAGACGTTCGGCCGATATTGTCCAATCACTGTTTCAAGTGTCATGGACCGGATTCGGCGACGCGTGAATCTGGTCTTCGTCTGGATCTAAGAGAAGCTTCTACTGCGAAGGCGGAATCCGGTGCTCGGGCCATTGTGCCGGGTGATGTCGACGCCAGCGAGCTAATCCATCGTGTGATGGCCGAAGATGCCGACGTACAAATGCCGCCCCTGGACGGCCCGAAGCAACTGAACGCTAAACAAATTGCAACCCTGAAGGCATGGATCGAACAGGGAGCGGAATACCAGCCGCACTGGGCATTTGTCGCACCTGCACAACATGGCTTGCCGCAGGTTGCGGATATCGCGTGGCCGCACAACGACATCGATCGATTTGTTCTGGCCAGACTGGAACGTGCAGGTCGAAAGCCCGCAAAGGAAGGGACGCGTGAAACGCTCATTCGCCGAGTCGCCTTCGATCTGACGGGATTGCCACCGACGATGCAGGAAATTGACGCATGGCTGACTGATGAATCTTCAGACGCTTACGAAAACATGGTGGATCGCTATCTGAAGTCCCCCGCCTATGGCGAACATATGTCGCGGCATTGGCTGGATCTGGCCCGCTACGCCGACACCAACGGCTACCAATACGATACAGAACGAGAACAATGGGTGTGGCGAGACTGGGTAATCGACGCCTACAACCGCAACATACCATTTGACAAATTTACCATCGAGCAACTCGCGGGCGATCTGCTGCTGGACGCGACGCCCAACCAGCGGTTGGCAACAGGATTCAATCGGAATCACGGAATCACCATCGAAGGTGGCATCATTGACGAGGAGTATCGCACCGAATACGTGATGGATCGGCTGGTGACGACTGGCGAAGTCTGGATGGGACTGACTGTCGGCTGTGCTCGGTGCCATGATCACAAGTTCGATCCAATCTCGCAGAAAGAGTTTTATCAGCTGTACAGTTTCTTCAATCAGGTTCCGGAACGTGGCATGTCTGGATTCACGCCACAGGAACGCCTCCCTTCGCCGCTGGCCGAGGCCCAGCAACAGGCACTAAAAACAGAACTCGCGGCGTTGAAAGCCGATTTGAATAAGCCGGTCGACATCGAACCGCTTGTTCAACAATGGGCGAAGCAGATCGCAGGTAATCCCGGTAATGGCTGGCAGGTTGTGGCTCCACTGGCAGCGATCTCATCCAATGGTTCGACGCTGACAATTCAGCCGGACAATTCTTTTGTAGCTGGCGGAGCTAATCCGCAGCACGACATTTACGAAATCACGGCGCGATCAGATATTGATACAATCACGGCGGTAAGACTGGAATGTCTCACTCATGAATCACTTCCCGGAGGCGGACCGGGGCGGCACAGCAATTCCAACTTTGTGCTGAGTGAATTCGAAGTGACGGCTGTTTCCGTGCGGGATCCTACGCAACTTCGATCTATCAAATTCGCAAACGCGACTGCGGAATACTCGCAGTCCGGTTACGAGATCGCCAAAGCCATCGACGGTACAGTCGCTGGCAACAACGGATGGGCGGTCGATGGTCCCACGCGAAAGAAAAACGTGACAGCCATGTTTATCGCCGCGGCGCCGTTTGGATACGAGGGTGGTACCGAACTACGATTTCGACTGCGACATGAAGCAGGGTTTGCGACTCATAGCGTGGGGCGTCCCCGACTGTCAATCACCCGCGACGCCAGCGACACACTAAGTCTGGCTGGCGTTCCAGCGGAAATTCACGATATCGCTGCGACCGCTAAGTCGCAAAGAACCGCACAACAGGCCCTGGCCCTGAAGGACTATTTTTTGATGCAGCACCATCCGATGAAAGCGCTGCAGGACCGCATTGCAGCACTCGAAACACGGATGTCTGCTGCCTTCCCTCCGACTATGGTTATGCAGGACATGCCCAAACCGCGAACGACACACGTTCTTAATCGAGGACAATACAACGAGCCGACGGAAGAAGTTACAGCAGGAGTTCCCGGTATCTTTCCGGCCATGCCGAAAAACGCGTTGGTGAATCGACTGGGGTTCGCCAATTGGCTGGTTGATCCGGATCACCCGTTAACGGCACGTGTAGCCGTCAATCGTTACTGGCAACGAATGTTTGGCGTCGGTCTTGTGAAAACGTCTGAGGACTTCGGAGTACAGGGAGAACTGCCGAGTCATCCCGAATTACTGGACTGGCTGGCATTGGAATTCGTTCGCAGCGGCTGGGACGTGAAACATATGCAGCGGCTGATTTTGACTTCCGCCACATATCGGCAGACTTCGCATGTCGGCGCGGCGGCGTATCACCTGGATCCGGAAAATCGATTACTCGCACGTGGCCCGGCTCTGCGACTGGATGGTGAGGAAATTCGTGATGCAGCGTTGGCGGCCAGTGGCTTACTTGTACAGCAACTGGGCGGCAAAAGTGTTTATCCCTATCAGCCAAAGGGGCTCTGGTTAGAGCTGAACAACAGGCCGGGCTACTCGAAGGAATATCCGCAGGGCAGCGCCGAGGATCTGTATCGACGCAGCATTTACACTTTCTGGAAACGCACCGTGCCATCGCCAATGCTCAAAATATTTGATGCGCCGGAACGCGAATTCTGCACGATTCGACGCTCACGCACAAACACTCCACTGCAGGCATTGCTGATGCTAAACGGTCCGCAGTTTGTTGAAGCGGCCCGTCACCTTGGTCAGCGGATGATGACGCAGGGAGGATCGACCACAGACGATCGGATTGCGTACGGGTTTCGCCTGGTCACAGCCAGAAAGCCCAACGCCTCCGAACTGGCGGTTCTCAGAAACGAGTGGGACGCGTGTGCAATACGGTTTGCCAACGATGAAGCCGGCGCATCCAGGCTGCTGCAGGTTGGCGACTCACCTGTGGATAATCAATTCAACAAAGACCAGCTGGCCGCGTTTACCAGCGTCGCCCGACTGCTGCTGAATCTAAACGAAGCTATCACCAAAGGATGAATCATGCCTACCCCGATATCCGACCTGCCTCTGCTGGAAAACCGGCGACAATTCTTCGGCCGTGCCACTACCGGCATCGGCACCGTTGCGTTGGCCTCGCTGCTAAACCCAAACCTGTTCTCGGCCGAACAGCCAGGCGGTGACTCGCGAGTCACCGATCTAAGTGGCTTGCCGCACTTCGCGGGCAAGGCGAAGCGAGTTATCTACATGCTTCAGTCTGGCGCGCCTTCGCAGGTCGACTTATTCGACTACAAACCGTCGCTGAACAGGCTGCATATGACTGAGTTGCCAGACAGCATCCGTCAGGGGCAGCGTCTGACCGGTATGACGGCAGGACAGCAGAAGTTCCCGGTGATCAAATCACCGTGGGCGTTTAAGCAGCATGGCCAATCGGGAACGTGGCTAAGCGATCTGCTGCCACACATGTCCGGCGTCGTCGATGACATCTGCGTGATCAAGTCGATGCACACTGAAGCGATCAATCACGATCCCGCCATTACGTTCTTTCAAACCGGACATCAGCAACCGGGACGCCCCAGTGTCGGAGCGTGGCTTAGTTACGGACTTGGCAGCGAATCGGCGAACCTGCCGTCGTTTGTAGTTCTGCTCAGCACCAACACTTTTAGCCAGGCCCAACCTCTGTACGATCGACTATGGGGCAGTGGCTTTCTGCCATCAAAGTTTCAGGGTGTGAAATTTCGCAGCCAGGGAGATCCGGTCCTGTATTTGAATGACCCGACCGGCGGAACCGAAGCAACTCGGCGAGCAATGCTCGATCGCCTGGCGCAACTCAACCAGATTCGCGCTCAACAGGTGGGTGATCCGGAAATCAATTCACGGATTGCCCAGTACGAAATGGCGTATCGCATGCAGACTTCGGTTCCGGAACTGGCCGACATCTCGGATGAACCGGAAAGTACATTCAAACTCTACGGCGAAGATGCCAGACGTCCCGGTTCGCACGCAGCCAATTGCCTGCTGGCCCGACGTCTGGCAGAACGCGGTGTCAGATTCATTCAGGTGTTTCACCGTGGCTGGGATCATCACAGCAACGTGAAGACGCATCTACCAACTTTGGCCAAAGAAACAGATCAGGGTTCTGCCGCCCTCATCGCCGATTTGAAGCAACGTGGCATGCTGGATGACACGCTGGTTATCTGGGCAGGCGAATTCGGACGCACGGTGTACTCGCAGGGAAATCCCGATTCGTTCGGCCGTGACCACCACCCCCGCTGCTTTTCAATCTGGATGGCAGGCGGCGGAATCAGGCCCGGGCTATGCTACGGGCAAACCGATGACTATTCCTACAATATCGCAGAGAATCCGGTACACGTCCACGATTTCCACGCCACATTGCTGCACTGTCTTGGCATCAATCACGAACGACTGGTACACCGATTTCAGGGTCGTGAGTTTCGACTAACCGATGTGCATGGAAATGTGGTGAAGGATATTCTGGTGTGATGAACGCTCAGACGTTTCATGAAATGACGTAGCGAAACTCGTGCAGAGTTGCGTCCGGTGAAACCACAGGACAAGGCCGCAACTCTTGACCACTTTCGCTAAAAACGGGCCTAAGACCGCTCCGGCGAACTTCTCAATACAAACAAGAGCGAGTGAATTTCGCAATGGCTGGATTTCACTTGCTCGCGCCGCTTGCTTGTAAGTTTGCGGTTTTAGAACCGCCTCTACGAGTGTCCGCACGCTGTCGTATGCTCTATGGCATTGAAGACCACCTCATTCTGTTCCGCGGCGTATTTTGTGAGATAGCTAAACAGGTTAATCACAAAACAAAGTGCATGAGTCTGACGTCGTCAACGGCTGGTTTTCCTGAACTTCTAACTGACCGCCGAAGCCTCAGTTTTTGAGTTTCTCATCCTGAGTAGCCTCATTGGTTTCTCGGGCCTCCCGCGCTACCGCAGATTTAGCTCTAATTGCCCGTTGCGATTCCCAGTCAATTTCAGTGACTTCCGACTTCCAGATTTGGGTCACAATGTTTTGCGCTATGAATGCACAAGCCATGACCAGCAAAGCTCGCATTATCATGGAAGAAACAAATCGCTTGATGATACCCATTGTTGCCCGAGCAGTATGAATAAGAAGTCGTTTTTGAACGAGCACTTCTAAACCAGCAGAAGTGCGTTTGTTACTCAACTGCAACTGCGAGGGGTTACTGTCAAATGTTGTGTTCAGGAAAAGCTGATCAGGCGACGATTTCGGTTTGAATTGTTCGGTTTGGAGAAGTCTGGGTGTCTTCCTGGTTGATGTGATTCTCATTGACTCCGTTTACGAACTTCACGCCTTGGA
>JBDNFN010000265.1:0-30273 GCA_041689795.1 Fuerstiella sp.
GTTTGACGAAAGCGAGGAAGTCATCCGGCTTGTGAAAAACATCATTGCGACCGTTACCGCGATTAAGAACGTGGTAAACAAAACCGCCTTGCGATGCTCGGGCTGTGCGTGGCATTCCATCACGATAACAAGGCTCGCAATACAGTTAAAGTACAATGTCCCCTTTTTGCGTTTCTTCCTTTTTGCGTTTCTTTTTGCGTTTGATGGAATCGAACTGGAAGGCAATTATTCGCAGGAAGAAGTCAGCGAACTGGTTGCCACTATGCAAAAGCTGATGCGAGTACGCGACGTTATTCTGACCGTCAATAAAGAATACATTCGTTCGGCTGCTCAAAGCGACGACTATCGCACGGAACCCGCGTTCAAGTTGCAGGGGTCCTACCGAAATATGAATCGGATCGCTGAAAAAGTGGTGCCGATAATGAACGATAACGAACTGACGACGCTGATTGTGTCCAACTATGAAAACGATGCTCAGACATTGACGTCGGGCACGGAAGCCAACCTGTTGAAGTTCAAGGAACTTGCAGGATTATTGTCCGACGTTGAATTAGAACGCTGGAGCGATATCAAACGAACATTCCGCCAGAACGTTAAGCTGAAAGGCTTCAGCAGCGATGACAAAACGGGGCAGGTGATTGCGACTCTTGGAAACTTAAGTGACGGCCTGGAAGAAATTCGCAAAGCGTTGACGGCAGGAGTCCTGAAACTGACGGAAGGCAACTCGGGCCCTGCAGAAGCCGAGCTTGCCAACGTCGCCGATCGCGAATCGCTTTCCCGGCTTATTACAGATCAGCTGGCTGGCTTGAAGACGGGCCTGTCTGAAATTAGTGTTTCACTTTCGGAAGCTGTTCAGCAGCTTAACCAGCGTCAACAGAATTCAGGCGGAGATTCTGGCGATGCGGCTCAGGGCATTTCTCGCGCAAAGACTGGTGCGGCTCCAGCATTTTCCACGTCTGCTTCGGATTCAGATCCTGATTCAAATGAAAATGGTCCTTACCGAATTACAGTGGTGAATAAGGTGCCGCCAACCTTGGTGTCGGTGTTGAGGCAGCAGTTCAAGCTGATGAATTTATGGATGCAGCCAATCCACAAGGCGACTCAGATGCAACGCTCAGAAAACAAGAAGCTGCTGGCTCATCTGGAAGAATGCACTGACCTATACGTCAAGTTAATTGAAAAAACTGATGGCCAAAAATAGGAGCCGTACCTCTAAAAAGTGCTGACTTTTGTGTGTATTGGTAAATCGTGTTCCGGGATTACGGGCGGCCTGATATTCTTTGACGCATATTGATTGCAGAAGTGTCCGGAGTGAACGGAATCTGCTCAGACTGCCTCAGAGTTTTCTTCGTAACAGCGAAGAAGCGAGCGTCATTTTCGGAATGTTTACGATGAATATACATGGCCATTGTCAGCCGAAAGGGACAGCGGACGGTTTTTTACGAATCCGCGTTCGGTTTCAAATCTTGAAAACGCTGGCCATTCTACTGTCTTTGTTTGGATTGGCGGCAAATGCATCTTTTTCGTTTAGCCAAGATCCTAACAGCACGACCGAAAGGCGACTGGCTCAGTTTCGCGAACGTCGAGTCGATATTCTGCTGAACCTGCGTCATGAACTTACTGAACTTAGCCGGCAGTGTTTCGAAAACGGCCTGACCGAAGCAGCTCAGGATGTAACCGCAATTCTACTGGAACTGACGACTCCTTCCGAAGGGGCTCCGTTGCCATTGCTGGCTCAGTTACCGGTAAGCAATCGACTTCCATCAAACGAACAACTGTGGCGCAATCGTTTGGTGACGGTGCGAAATGAAAAGGCGAAAGAACTGTATTCATTGGCACGGCAGGCACTGCGTGCTGATTTACCATCGCTGGCTTATCAGCTGATTCATGATGTGCTGCGGCTTGATCCGGATCACAAAGATAGCCGAGCAATTCTGGGCCAGCAGATGTTCAGCGATCCTCGGCAGCAAGTGGATGCTAACTACGTGGGCGAATGGGTTTCGCCATTCGAAGCTGACAAACGCAGCGGCAGCAAGCCGGAAGTGAATCACCCCACGTATGGCTGGATTCCATTTGGCAACGTCGACCGCTATGACGAAGAAGTGCGGCCCTGGCGCGGCAAGTGGGTGTCTGTGCAGAAGGAAGCTGAACTGCGTCGAGATTTCAATAATGCCTGGGAAGTTCGGACGGAGCACTTTCTGATTAAGACGAACACCAGCCTGGAAGAAGGCGTTGTTATTTCCAGAAAGCTGGAACTGTTTCACGATTGGCTGCATTCGAATTTTGCGGCCTTCTTTGATACACCAGACGCTTTGGAAGAACGGTTTGAAAAGGCTCAGCCTCGACGGCGAGGAATTCTGCCGAAGCCAATGGAGGTGCATTATTATGCAACTCGCGACGAATACGAACGCCGCTTAAAAGGACGAGTTCCCCCGAATCTGACCAACGGGCTGTATTGGGAACCGGACCGCACGTGTTATCTGTTTAAGAACAGCGAAGACAAAGATCTGAACGCTGCGTTTCACGAAACAACTCACCAGATGTTCGATCTCGCCACGCTGGAAGACCGAGTCGCGGCGGCTCGGAAACGTCAGCTAATGAAACGCCAGCAGACTCGGCAACGCTGGGAACTGTGCGAGAACAGTAATTTCTGGGTTCTTGAAGGACTCGCCTGTTACATGGAATCGTTTCGCATGGACGAAGGGATCACTTCTATTGGCAATCCGTCGCATATTCGCTTTGTGGGCGCCCAGCAGCGCATGATTCGTGACGGATTCTTCGTCGACATGCAAACATTCAGCAGTCTGGGCAAGGACGGATTTAGAACGCATCCGAATCAGACTCAGCTGTACACTCAGGGATCCGGACTCGCTCATTTTCTGCTGCACTACAAAGACGGTATTTACCGAGACGCGTTGATCAGGCTTCTGGCTGGCGTGTATCGCCCGGATCTACGCGACGTTATGACCGATCCGTCTCTGGAAAAGTTAACCGGCGTTCCGTTTGAAGTGCTGGACCAGCAGTATCGCGAACACATGGAGAATCTGGCGATTGGGCAATAGCCTTCATCAGAACGTCCGAAAAAGTTTCCATGCTCACCGCGGGTCGGCAGAGTGTGGCTTGATCAGGTGAGAAGACATCTGCAGTGAGAATTTTGCAAAGCAGCGCAATTCAATGCGTGCCACCTGAGATGCTCCACATTAGTGCCAACGACGTAGCAACCGGCCGCGCATAGAAACGACTCTGAAAGCTGCCGAAGCTACTTTCAGAGTCGCCCACTTTTTTTCTCAAACTGATCTGGCGATCGGGTTTGAGACGGTGGCTGCCGAACGGACAGCCCGCCGACCATCAGCTGGCGGCACCACCTCGACTTGGACTACAGTAATCATTCACCAGATCACCTCCTATCTAAGAAACGAAGCACCCCGTTGCTGCAACCTGTAGTTAAGTTGCTGCTGCGGGCTTACTACGGTCAAAGTGCGTCACTCTGACCCAAAGGACTTCCGCATTCTTTGCGATCAGGCAGACCGAGACAAGAGAAAAACTTTGCCTAAAACCAGGAACGCAAAGATCCAATTGACCTTTGCAATTCTACGCAGGCAAAACGACCACACCCACATCGGCAGAATATGCCGATACTCGTCTGGAAGGCTGCAGATGTAGGCACGCGGCCGCCGATTCACCTGATTATTTCCACGTAAAATCAGAACCGGGTGGCTGACGATGATCATGAAAACCAACAGCGGTGGGAACGATAACCCAGCGAAATTTAGTGACGATTCGGATCAGCCTGCGATGGAAGTCGAACACTCCGTGAAGCAGATTGTCGTCGATTCAACGCCGCGTCGAAAATATCGAATTGATTCCGCCGAGTTTTCTCGCCCAGGATTCCTGTCGCCTGCGAAAGTCGCCGCCGAAAGCGTATTGAACTAAACGCTGAAGGCGGTTCTGCTTCGATACCATTCTGTCAATCAGTCTGGCAACAGCTTCGACCAGCTGATGTCCTGCAACATGGCGTAGAGAACAATGTTTACAGCCAGTTTCATGGCGTCCTGTTCTTCGTAACCATCGCACGCCAATGATGCCTGATTTTCCAGAGCGCAGCTGATGTCGTAGCGACTGTAGATCACTGCAAAACGGCCATCGATTTCAATGCCTTCCAGCATTGGAGACACGGATTCCGTACGCGATTGCATCGAAGCGGTTTTATCGCCAGGCACCATCTTGCGAAGGCGAACTTGTTCAATTCGGTGACCGATGGTGTCTGAGTACAATTCGTGATCGACGGGAATCGGCTTCAGCGGATTGTCAGCATACATCTGCTCCATCAGGTCTCGAAAACTGCGGTCGAACTTGGAAGAACCGCAGCACGAATCAGCAAACAGCACTGCACCACGACTCAGGTAATCTCGCAACGCATCGCGTTCCTGCAGAGACAATTGAAACCGATAACGTCCGTGCATATAGGCAATCGGAAATTTCTTGAGTTCATCCAGGGTAATTGGAATCGTGCGTCGTTGAGTTGAGACGCTCATACCGGATGTTGTGTTTAAAGCTTCAAGTAGATTTCCCAGAGCTTTGGGAGCTGTGTCCCAGCCGCCGGAGTGGCGCAACTGAGCGATCTCAGTCAGGCCACGATTGATCTTCGATTCCGCTCGTTCGGCCTTCTTGCCGCTTTCGTTTAGCTTTACGGGGGGTTCTCGGCCCGTGGCATAGGCCAGCACGTTTGTGCCAATTCGGTTGGCTCGGATAATGCGCTGCACGAGTCCTTCGGATCGTTTGGGAGGATCGTGTTTCATCCATTTTTGCCAGATACAGGCTAGGTCATCCGGCGAATACATAATGGCTGTACGGCAACCGAAATCGACACCGTAGAGTTCAATCGAATCAGCATTCGGCAGAGGATATTCGCTGCGAAACACCGGATGGTCGCTCTGCAGTCGCTGCAAAGAAGCGTCTCCGTCGGGGAACATGCGTTCGATTAGATTTCGAAATCCCTTATCAAACGTACCGCCGCCACAATTGGCGACTGCAAAAATGAAGCCGCCTTCGTCCACATATTCGCGAAGCCATGTGACGTGTTGGTCGGTAAGCGTTGGGGCGTCCGCGCCACTGATATACAGCACGGGAGCCTGATTCATGTCAGAAGTGGCTGTTTCGTCTGTCAGTCGGCTAAGCGAAAGGATCTGGCTGGTCAGTCGCGGAGGCCAGCCTTTCAGGCCATCGATGTGGTCAATTAAATTCGGGATATCCAGAGGATGACGATTCCATTCGCCTGTGACATCTTCTTTCAGGCCAACAGACGTATAGTCCAGTTTGTTCACGACAACTCGTGATAAGCCTTTGGATAAGAACAGCAATGCAAACGAAGTTGAAACCGTCGGCGTCGAATTCTGGCGTTCCTGCCAGCCTCCATCGCCGTTGTGGCTGTCTACAAAATAGCGAGCCCCTTCGCGGTACCAATCGTGGTTGCCGAAAAAGCGAACGTTACCCAGGCGTCCGGCTCGTTCAAGGCCATACAGGTAATAGTAATGCCATGATTCGCCGGGAGGATTTGTGAAGACTGAGAAATAGGTTGTTAGCCACGCTCGCCCTTTTTCAAACGCGTCCGGCAGTGGATGAGGAACACAGCAATCGGGCCGTCCCGTGCCATCCACGTCGCGATCGTCCTGTAGCATACGAGTGGTAATGGCCAGCGTCGACAGGCCGGCCGTGGTCATGCTGCCGCGAGCCGCGTCGCCCGGATGGTAGCCCCAGCCACCATCGCTGCGTTGAGTTTTCAGCCAGTGTTCGTGAACGCGTTCCCAGACGTTTCGGTCTACTTTTATGCCAGCGTAAGCTGCATCTCGCAGAGCCAGCACGGCGAACTGTCCATTGCTATGGTCCTCGCCATTTGTTCCTGGTCGGCGTCCACGACCGACGACATCGTAGCCCCATAGACCGCTGTTTTCGCCGGTGGTGCACTGAGTACGTTCCAGTAAGTCGACGATCCGAATTACTCGGTCGCGATCTTCCTGCGGCATTGGGTCGACCGCGCAGAAAGCCATCACCATCAAAGAAGCTTCGTAGACAAGTTTTGGTTCAAGGCCCGGAGGTTGATTCCGAAGAAAACTTAGTCCTTGCTGCACTTCCGGAGAGTCCACCGGAGCATCGCAGTTTAGCAGCGCCAGCAGTGCCAACGCAGTAACACCGATTTCTTTTCCACTAAACGTGCCTTCACTGGACCACGAACCATCAGCAAGCTGCCGTCGCTTCAGAAAGTCGGTTCCGTCGCCCAGCGCTCGCACAACTTTCTCGCGAAGCTGCAGGTCAGACATTTCAGGCTGGCCCTGAAACGCCTCCGCAATCGGTGACGACAGCAATACAGCGATGGTCACAACGGCGTGAACGCTCGCACGTGTTGCGAAACAGCTGGCCCTGCCAGTCGGTGTTGTAAAGAAATTCATGTTCAGAAACTCCTGTTTTCCGTCCATGATAGCGATCACTGGGGGGTGACGATAAGCCGAGATCTGTAAGTGCAACTGAAACTCAGTTTTTTACATTGATACCGATTTTCGCCAAAGCACGCCGTGTTGGCGTTTGAGTTTTTTGTGCACGAGGGACTCACCCGTTCACGCGGCTTGCGCGTCGGCAATGTCGCTTGGGAAATTTGGTCGCCGTGTTCAGGAAGGCCCCTGGATTGTTCAAAGTGCGAGCCCGGAGGGAAGATGTAGAAACCGTCGTTTGTCAGTTTAGAATCTGTGACGGCCACAAAAAAAACGGCCCGCGTTCCGGAGGAAACGCGGGCCGCGTCTATGGCGACTTTAGCTAAGTCTTATCCGAATTCGGCGTGCTGGCATGCGGCGGACGAGCTCGACACCTTCTGCATTACTGAATGCTGCGAGCTTCTGGTGGAAGTGGAACCAGATCACCTTCGCTGATAGTGCGGGATTCAATTTCCGAATCGATTGCATCATTGATCGGAGTGGTTGAGAGGGAAAGTCGAGTGTTGCGACCGTTCAGAATCACTCGAGCGGCGTCGCGAACTTCGCTTTGGCTAAGTCGACGAAGGTTGCTTAGTTCTGTCAATGGTGCCATAACCTGAGCGACTCGGCCGACGGTGGTTTCCATCATGGCCAGTTCAACCAACGTTCGTCGAAGATCAGTGAGTGAATGTACGTGTGAAGACACTTCGCTTTGAAAGTCGTCCAGAATTTCAAGGTTCTGGATGGCAGAAGTAACACGTTCACCCTGCTGACCGAGTTCGGCCTGCAGTCGCAGCATTTCTGTCAGGTTCTCGCCGGCGACATCCAGCTGCAGGCTTTGGCCGGACAGGGCGGTATTCATAGCAACCAGCGTGCGAGCATTGGTTTCTGCGGTTTCGATACTGCCGTTGGCGGCAAGAATCTGGTCTTTCAAAGCTACCAGACGGGTATTCGTTTCCTGAGCCTTATCAAAACTTTCGCCGGCTTTCTGAAACGATTCAGCCGATGCGATCATGCGATTCTGTAGACCGATGAAGTCGTCGAATCGAGCCGAAGCTACCTTCAGGCTTTCGTTACTGGTTACAAGCTGCTCAGTCAGGTTGGCCATATTGGTAATGCTTTCACTGGCTTCTTCGTAGCCATTGGAAGCTGCGATAACTCGTTTCTGCAGAGCAAGCATACCATTCAGGGTGTTGTCAGCAACGTCTGTCTGGCTGCCGCCGCTAAGGATTTCGTCACGCAGTGCTTCAAGCTGTTCAATTTGAACGGCGGCGATGTCAGTTTGCTGACGCGATGCGATCACTCGCTGTTGAACAGACGCCAGACGATCCAGTTGCGTCAGAGCAACGGTGGCCGACTTAGCTTCACTTTCCAGTGACTGTCGCAGAGAAGCGACTTTTGCGATGGCGGCTTTCATTTCTGCCAGCTTGGTAGATTGTTCTTCCAGTCCGGCCAGCAGGCTGTTGGTTTCTGAAACGCTGTCCTTAGTGCCAACCAAAGATTTCATTTGCTGGCCCGACAGGTCGAGGCGAGTCTGAATTCCGTCCAGTCGGCCCTTCAGTGGGCCAACCATCATCAACTGCATGCCAAAGAAGACAACAGCCAGTGACATCAGCATTGAGACCCACATGAAGTTGCGGAAGCTTTTGTTTTGGTTATTTGAATTGCGTCGAATTGTCGTTGTTGTGGTCACGTTGTTTCCTCCAGTTTTCCAGGTTGAGGCGATTCGTGCATTTGCCGCATCGAACCGTGATGTTAGTGTTTAAGATCGCAAAAGTTTTTCTGCTCGCCCGCGCTTGCGTATCTTCTTTTAAAGGTATCGCCATCCGAGTGGCCTGCAGTTTTCCTAATCGGAAGTGTTCCGGCAGATATTGCTGACCAAAGACTTTCGTAATCGATACGAGTGTTTCCGCCGTTACTGCCGAAAGCACGCTTGTCTTCGAAACGGGTTTGAAGGAAACGCTTTTTGGTGGGAAGTTCTTCTCAAGGAGTCGCGCAGTATTAGTCCGGGAAATGCATTCGCCGCCTCAGTTTGGTGAATTGCAGGTTGCTAACGGAAAGCATTCGTGCGGAGAAAAGACTGCGTTTTATGCATACTGATCAGGGAAACACGGAATACACCTCTGCCTTTTGGCAGGATGCGAATACCGGTAAGAGTGACCCACTGGTTCGTTCACCGTTAGCAGCGCCGCACGGTTTTGTCAGTCGCGCACGATTTTAGTCCGTTCTGGGGCGACTACGGCGTCTTACAAATTGAAGTAGCCAAACTTCGTCAAAAGCTTCGGCCGGTGAAAGCACAGGCCAAGGTCGAAAGTCATGGTGACTTTCGCTACGGGTGCCGGCAGCTTTCGTAACCTGCTTGAGTGTCGTGGCTGAGGGTTCCGACTCGTTTTGAGAATATTGACCCTCAGGTAGCTGGATTCGTACGAATTCGGAGTGCTTCAGAACTGTTTTTTTGCAAATTCCACTGCGGGACAATTCGTCAGTTGAGCAGGCCACCAGAACCCGGTTGGACATCGTTGGGCATTTCGCCCCCAGTTTACTAACATCCCCCGGAAACCGTAAGAGGTTGCTTCAAATTGGGCGACCGGATCCGTCGTGAAAGTATGGAAATAGAAAGCGGCGAATGGAAGCGATGGCAGCGTTGCTGGCACTGACTCTGATGGAGATCGTGCTTGGCATCGACAACATTATATTTATCACAATTTTGACGGATCGCCTGCCAGCAGACCAGCAGCCATTGGCTCGAAAACTGGGCCTGCTGCTGGCGATGGGAACTAGAATTGCGCTACTGTTTGTCATCAGCTACGTCATCGGTTTGAAAGAACCCTTGTTTATGCTGACGTCGCTGGGGATTCCGGAAAGTCTACTGGCGAAGATGGCGGGTGAAGACTTGCTGATGGTTAACGGCGTTTCCGGGCGAGACCTGACGTTGCTGCTGGGCGGACTGTTTTTGATTCGCCACAGTGTGAAGGAAATTCACGAACAGTTTAATGGCGATCCCAACGAAGCCGCCTTGTTGGCAGAAGGGCGAACGTTTGTGTCTGTGTTAATTAACATCACGATCATGGACGTGGTGTTTTCGCTGGACTCGGTCATCACAGCGGTTGGAATGACTGAAGAACGCTGGATAATGGTGCTGGCCGTGGTGTTGTCTGTTGGAGTCATGATGATCTTTGCCGGCAAGATAAGTCGGTTTGTGAATACTCATCCAACCTTAAAGATGCTGGCTCTGAGCTTTCTGATTTTAATTGGCGTGATGCTGGTGGCCGAAGCTTCAGGAACTCATGTCAACAAAGGTTACATCTATTTTGCGATGGCATTTTCGCTGATGGTTGAAGCATTGAATATTCGAGTTCGTACAGCCGTGCCATCGGAAACAGCAGGCGGATCTGCCGGCACAACCAGGCTTCACACACCGGACGCAGACGCATGACGGAAATGCCTACAATTTCCGTAACGGAACTGGTGACTGCTTTTAAAGAAGTGGTTGAAGCTACTCTGCCGCCAGTGTGTGTGCAGGCAGAAGTTTCCAACTGCAAACGGTCGGCCGCCGGGCATTACTATCTAACGCTGAAAGATGAAAATTCGGAAATCGGCGCGGTGGTCTGGAAGGGGACGGCGTCTCGATTACGGTTTCAGTTAAAGGACGGTCTAAAGGTTTTGGCGACCGGTGCTTTGCAGGTCTATGTTGCAAGAGGCACGTGCCAGTTCGTTATCAATCACCTGCAGCCCGATGGTGTGGGTGAACTGGAACTTGCGTTTCGGCAGTTGAAGCAAAAGCTGGAAGCCGAAGGACTGTTTGATTCAGATCGCAAGCGTCCGCTGCCTCGAATTCCTCGTCGAGTCGCCCTGATCACCAGCCCCACTTCTGCGGCGGTGAAGGACATGATTCAGGTGATGACGCGCCGCTGGCCGTCGGTGAAAATAGTAATCTTGCCTGTTCCTGTGCAGGGTGAAGGAGCTGCTGCCAGAATTGCCAAGGCCATTCGCTTTGTGGGGCAGATTCCTGATGTCGATGTTGTTATCACCGGTCGTGGCGGTGGTAGCCTGGAAGATCTGTGGGCGTTTAACGAAGAAGTGGTTGCTCGAGCGATTGCGGATTGTCGCATACCGGTTGTCAGCGCGGTTGGGCATGAAATTGATGTTTCGATTGCCGACCTTGTTGCGGATCGTCGAGCACTCACGCCCAGTGAAGCGGGCGAACTGGTGGTTCCTTCCGTGGAAGAATTTCGCCAGCATCTGCGAAATACCCTGGCTCGTATGCAGCGAGTTCTTCATAACCGAGTCGAACGACTGCGTTTGAAACTACAGGCTATTGAGTCTCGAAACGTTTTGCGGCGTCCGATGTCGATTGTCGACGAACGACGACAGAAATGTGATGACTTGGCAGAACGAGCAGAACGGGCCATTCGCCTGCAGACAGAACGCCTGGGGCAGAAAATTGCAACACTGGCCGGCACGCTGGATGCGCTTAGTCCTCTGAAAGTGTTGGCTCGCGGTTATTCGCTGACGATACTGGACGACGAATCGTTGGTGACATCAATCAGGCATGTCACTCCGGGAATCGAAATCAAGACTCAGGTCGCCGACGGAACAATCTGGAGCACCGTGACGGATGCTCAGAACACCGCTCGGCTGGCATAGTAGCATGCGTTGCAGGTTAGCCCCGTTCGCACAGCGACGGGAAATATGCTTGATAGACAAATGTGGGCGGCTGGTTGATTGCTAGCCGCTGGCATACAGACAACTGATCACAGCTTCGGTAGACGGCTGAGTGCGACAATCGGTGCTACTTGTCAAAGGGCCGATTAAAGTCGCCGTCGTTCATCATTCGTTCTGCGGATTCTTCGGCGGCCGACCGAGTCAGGTAGTGGCCGCTTTCGAGTTTCCTGCGGATCTCTTCAAGGTAGTCTTCTCGAGCGGTCGTTTCGCGGTTCATCATCTGTCGCAGTTCAGCCACAGATGGCCCTTCTTCTGGTTTGGCCTGGTCCTGATCTGCCTGATTGATTTCGTCGGACGCTTCTACCAGGGCGTCAAACATCAATATTCGATCGGCGAAAGGATTACTGCCTTCGGCATCCGGTTGGAATCGTCGGCGGGTAATTCGAACATGAGTTCTTTTCATAGTGATTGACACTTTGGGACCTTGCTGAAAGACGTTTGCTGTGTAAGTCGAGGGTGCGAGGATCTTGTCGAACATAGGCGATCATCGAAGCCACGATTGCTAACTTGCGTTTCCATTTCCTGCTGAATTCATATTCATTTTCTGTAAGTTTAGCGATTATACGGAAACTTTAGGGGCCTGGGCGAATTCCCTTCCCTGAGATGCTAATCCCTTATTTCATCAGACGTTACGCTTACGGGATCAACGTCTTGCAACCTTCTGAACATCGTTCAGAATCCGGGGGTGGCATGAAATTTCAATTTAATTTTTTGATGATGATGTTTGTCAACATGTCCGCATGACGAGACTGGGAATAGAATTCAGGTCAGAAAATGAACAGCGATCGTGCAAGTGATAATGAAAAGGCTGGCCCTCCACGATTTGTCGTCGGCATTGACCTTGGCACAACCAATTCGGCGGTGTGTTATGTTGATACTCAGGCTGTGGATTCCGCTGCCGGCGATTCTTATGTCGTCGAAACTCTGGTGCTGCCGCAATTAGTTGCTGTCGGTCAGGTGGAAGCTCGCGAGACGTTGCCGTCGTTTCACTATCAGCCATCCGAAGACGAATTTGCGGCCGGTGGACTAAACCTGCCATGGCAAACTGGCAGTCCGGATCATTCCGTGGGAGTGCTGGCACGAGATCACGGTATTCATCTGCCAGGACGTATGATTGCTTCGGCAAAGTCGTGGCTGTGCCATCCCGGTGTTGACCGGACTGCTCCGATTCTTCCATGGCAGGGAGCAGACGATATTGACCGGCTGTCTCCTGTTGATGTTAGCAGCCGCTTTTTGGTGCACATGGCCGCATGCTGGAACCAGGCGTTTCCGAACTACCCTTTGGCAGATCAAACGGTAGTGCTGACGATTCCCGCATCGTTTGATGAAGTCGCTCGTAATCTGACGATCCAGGCAGCTCAGAAAGCAGGGTTGCGGCGAATTCTGTTAATCGAAGAACCTCAGGCAGCTTTCTATGCATGGATTGATCGTCATCGTAAAGACTGGGAAAATCTAGTCACTTCGGGACAGAAGATTCTGGTATGCGATGTCGGCGGAGGCACGTCAGACTTCACGTTGATTCGAGTGCAGGCCGATTCAGAAGACAAAGTGGTTTTTCACCGAGTAGCGGTTGGGGAACACTTAATCCTGGGCGGAGACAATCTGGACCTGGCGTTGGCTTATTTTTTGGAAGCTCGGTTTCAGCAGGAAGGCACTTCGGAACTCACGCCTCGGCAATGGAGCATGCTGGTACGAGTTGCGAGGCAGGTGAAGGAAGCCATGTTGTCTCCGAACGCGGCCGAAGAATACACGGTTAATCTGCCGGGCACAGGTTCGAAGCTGATTGGCGGAGGACTTCAAACCAGAGTAACTCGGCAGCAGGTGTGCGACGTATTACTGGAAGGATTTCTGCCAAAAAGTTCCTTCAGCGATTCGCCGCAGCAACTTCAAAGCGGCTTTCGCGAATTCGGTTTGCCGTACGCCGCCGATTCTGCGATCACGCGATATCTTGCTCAGTTTCTGCGTACCCATGCGGAAACGGCCGTCGATAATGCGATGCTGAACGACGATGCCTTTCCGGCTCGACCTGATATTGTGCTGTTCAATGGCGGCCTGTTTGAATCGCCCGTGCTGCAACAACGGATGACGGAGACTATTTCCAGCTGGTTCAGCACACCGGAACAAAAGTGGATTCCGCAGATTCTGGACTGTCAAAGACTGGATCTGGCGGTTGCTCACGGAGCCGCATGCTATGGCATGGTTTCGCGAGGCACCGGCGTTCGCATTTCAGCAGGCCTGCCGCGAACGTATTATCTGGGAGTGCAAACCGATTCCGGCACGGCCGCCGTGTGTCTGATTCCCGCCGGAACCGAACCGGGCACCGATCTGGAACCGCCGAATCAGACGTTTGAACTGCAAACGGATACTCCGGTTGAATTTCCCGTGTTCTATTCGGCCACGCGTTTGACAGATGCGGTTGGCACCACAGTTGCGGTTGGCACCACAGCGGAAGCCGACAAAGTTCAGCTGACTGCGTTGCCTCCGATCAGAACTGTCATTCGCAGCAAGTCTGGTTCTGAAGGTGAAACTGTTAGTATTAAAGTGAACGGACGCCTAACCGAAATCGGAACTCTGGATCTTTGGTGTGCGGCGCTGGACAACAGCGAACGCTGGAAGCTGCAGTTTGATGTTCGCAGCGCTGTTCGCACAGACATGGCGGCCCACGAAGCGGGTGCGGCGGAGGCGGAAGGCATTGTTGATGCTGAAACGCTGCAAAAAACGGATGCCATTCTGAAGTCGGTGTTTGCTGCTGATGGCAAAGAAAAACCCGGAGGTCTAGCCAGGCGTATTGCCAGCGAAATTAACATCAGTCGCAATGACTGGCCGACGTCGCTGTTGCGAGAAATGTGGCGCATGCTGATCGACGTGGCAGATGGACGTCGAAAAAGTCCGGCTCATGAATCCAGCTGGTTGAACCTGATTGGATTCTCGCTGCGTCCTGGCTGCGGTTACGCCATGGATGATTGGCGAATCGACACGATGTGGGACTTGCTGCGAGGCAGGCTGGTGCACGCGGCAGCTGATGTTCGCAACCAGTGGTGGATTATGTGGCGACGTATTGCCGGCGGTTTGACCGGCGGACAGCAAAATGCTTTGGCCGCACAACTGCTGAGTTCCATTCGTCAAACGGCTCAGCAAATGAGCAGCGGCAAAGGCAAAGGTGGAGTTGTCGTACTGCACGAAAAAGACGCCGCCGAGATCTGGCGCGTGCTGGGTGCATTCGAACAGCTTCCGCCGAACGTTCGCCGCGAATTGGGTGATATTATGCTGCAGTTTCTTCGTCGCCCTCGAATGCAGCCGGTGAAGGAACCCTTGATATGGGCATTGGGCCGAATTGGTTCGCGTGTTCCATTGAACGGGAACGCTCACTCAACCGTTAGCCGCGATACCGCTGAACGTTGGTTGCATCAGTTGTTGAAAATGCAGCTGGATGATGCTCAGTCGCTACCGCTATGTATTATGCAGCTGGCAAGACGGACGGATGATCGGTTTGTGGATCTGTCCAGCGAAGCTCGATCAGAAGCGGCTCGTTTCCTTAAAGAAATGTCAGGCCATGATAAGTTGGTGAGACTGATCAATGAAGTGGGTGACACCGATTCCGAAACTCAAAACGCGTTGTTCGGCGAATCGTTGCCATTGGGGCTTCGTCGAGTAAAAAGTTGAATTCGGCCTTGGTTGGAAACCAATCCGGCGATCACGCTAAGATGTCTGCTTCAGACTTCGTTAAAAGCTTATGGGACTCTGTTTATGTTTCTGCGATTTGTAGTGCTTATTACAGTGGCATCGATGGCAAATGCGGTGACTTTGCCATCGCTGCGTGCCGCGGAAAAAACGAACGTTTTGTTTATTGCGGTTGATGACCTGAATCACTGGGTGGGACATTTGAAACGTAACGAACAGACGATCACGCCGAATCTGGATCGTCTGGCAAGCTGGGGAGTCAGTTTTCAGCGTGCGTACTGCGCTGCTCCGGCGTGTAATCCCTCGCGAGCCGCCCTGATGTCGGGCATCCGACCTTCGATAACAGGCGTGTATTACAATTCAAACGACTACCGTCCCTATATTGCTCCCGAACAAACTCTGAATTCGCACTTCCGAGCGAACGGTTACCGCGTAACGGGGGCTGGGAAGATCTATCACGGCACTTTCGGACGACGCAGTGAATGGGATGACTATCAGTCGAAAGTGAAAGTGAATAATCAGGGTGCGTACAGCAAAAGCGATTACAACGGCGTGACCTGGAGCGTGCTGAAAGGCGGCGATGATGCCGTTGGCGATTATTTCACGGTTAACTACTGCATTGACGAACTGAATCGCACTGCACGCGATAAGCCCTTTTTTCTGGCGTGCGGAATCTTCAGGCCGCATATGCCATGGAGTGTCCCGAAAAAATACTTTGACATGCATCCTCTGGCTGACATCAAGTTGCCGGCGTATCAGGAAGACGATTTAAACGACATTCCGCAGTTGGGCGTGAACATGGCCAAGCCGATGGGTGACCACAAAGCCATTCAAAAAGCCGGCGTCTGGAAGGAAGCGATCCAGGCCTATCTGGCGTCAATTACTTACGCGGATGCTCAGTTGGGCCGACTTCTGGATGCCTTCGGAAAATCGTCCGCAAAAGAGAATACCGTCATCGTGCTTTGGGGAGATCACGGCTGGCATCTGGGAGAAAAGCATCACTGGCGAAAATTTGCGTTATGGGAAGAAGCCACGCGAGCTCCACTCATATGGGTGGCACCGGGAGTCACTCCGGAAGGACAGCTTTGCCCGAGAACGGTGGACTTTATGAGCATCTATCCGACGTTGTGCGATCTGGCCGGCCTGGCTAAGCCGCCGCATCTGGAAGGCGTCAGTCTGCTTCCGCTGCTGAAAGATCCCAACGCCGAATGGGATCGGCCGGCAGTGACCACTCACGGTTTCGGGCAACATGCCGCTCGGTCGGAACGCTGGCGATACATTCGATACTCAGACGGAAGCGAAGAGTTATACGACCACGATGCCGATCCCTACGAATGGAGAAATCTCGCCAAGTTTCCAGAACACTCGGATGTGAAGAAGCAGCTTGCTGCAGCGTTTCCAAAGGTGAATAATCCCGAGGTGGGGAAGTGAGTCGAGGGAATGGTGAATGTTGAGCCGATTGCGATTCACTGCACGCGTCGTAGCGGCCCGATTCAACTTCCCACCGAGGCGTCTTGGCTTCGAGGCGGTCCTGGAATCGCAAATTTACGAGCACGCGGCGCGAGCAGGTTAACCCAGCCATTGCAGAATTTACTCGCTTGCGCGTCGTGCTTGTATCAGGAAGTTCGCCGGAGCGGTTTTGGGACCGCTTCTAACGCACCGCGAATGAGATGGAATTGAAGGCGAGAGCCTGGCACAAATCGTAGACGGCGATGAATTGTTGCACGGAAACTTCGTCGGCAACGTCCATGATTATTTTTGTATCGGGATCCAGCGTTGCCAGTCGTTCCAGTCGTTGCTTCAGTTCTTGAGCACCCGACAGTGGGCCTTCGTTTAAAGCAATGGTGAGTTCGTCGGAAAGCGGATCCCGTTTTAGCTGAATGCGAACTTCCTGAGACGGAATGGCATCGGGATCTTCCGGCGGAATTTTGACTTTGGATTCGGTGGTTCCGGCCGCCAGTTCAGCTGGCAATAGACGATCTGGCTTTTGGCCGATCGATGCACAGACGAAGAAGACAAGCAGTAGAAAGACGACGTCGATCATCGGCGTCATGCTGTCGTTATCTAATGAACCTCGTTGTCGCGAATGGCTCGGGATGCGCATTTACTGCTCTCCCTGTCGAGTAACGGCAAAACGAATGCTGCGAATATTCTGAGCTGCACAGTATTCGATCAGCTTTCGCATCGCACCGTATTGACCGTCCTTGTGGCCTCGCAAACGAACTTCCGGAGTTACGCCAGCGGCTTCCGCAGCAGGTCGCAGTTCTTCTATCCTTTGTTCGACTTCGGCTTCTGTAACCGCTTCTCCGTTGATAAACAGACTTCCGTCCTGGCCGATCGTGATGGTCAGGCGGTAGGGAGCCTGTTCGTTGTCGACTTCTCCCGCGGTGGCCAGAGGCAGTTCTACGGGTTCCGCCTGTTCGCTGCGAACAAAATGGCTGGCGACAAGAAAGAAGATGATCAACAGAAACACCACGTCAATGAGTGGTGTGATGTTGAACCGCAAGGGAGTTCGCTGGCTGAATTGAGTGGGTAACCGCATGAACGTTCTGAACCGTGAATTCAGCTGCTGTTCTCAACCGTGAGTTTGCAGCTTGCAAAGTATAGCGGTTTGTAGAGCTTTCGTGCAGCCGGGATTATCATTCTTCCTGAGAACTGAAGTGCTCTAAGAAAACCAACGTATTCAGAAGGCGAATGAAGATATGACAAGCAAACGCGTGTTGCTGCTGGCCGGGGATTTTGTTGAGGACTATGAAATTATGGTCCCGTTTCAAACGCTGCTGACTGTTGGTGTCGCGGTCGATGCCGTTTGCCCCGGAAAAAAAACTGGCGAACAGATTCGGACCGCAATTCACGATTTTGAAGGCGATCAAACGTACAGTGAAAAACCGGGACACAACTTTACTCTAAACGCCGACTTTGCGGAAATCGACCCGGACAGTTACGACGGGCTGCTGATTCCCGGAGGGCGTGCTCCTGAATATCTGCGGCTGAACGCGGACGTACTGAACATTGTTCGGGCGTTTGATGCGGCAAAGAAGCCGATCGCGGCGATCTGTCACGGGCTGCAGATTCTGTCGGCTGCCGGCATTCTGGCTGGAAGGACCTGCACCGCATATCCGGCGTGCGGTCCGGAAATAACTCTGGCGGGTGGCACGTATGCCGAAATAGCCATTAATGGAGCACACGTCGATGGTAATCTTGTGAGTGCTCCGGCGTGGCCTGCTCATCCCGCGTTCTGTCGCGAATTTCTGAAGCTGCTGGGTGTTCTGTAATTTTTCGGTAGCGAAGATGTTTAGTGGAAAGTGAATTTTTATGTCGGCGCGAATGTGTTTGATGATTGCAGCTGTTTCCGGATTTGTCGCCGTGTTGCTGGGAGCCTTTGGTGCTCACGGACTGGCGGACAGCGGTTTTCTGGAACGAAAGTATGGTGACCTGGATTTGAAAAAAGTCGCCGGAATGGAACTTCCCGCCGCATATAAGTACCTGCAGGACTTTCAAACCGGAGTTCGCTATCAGATGTGGCACACTCTGGCCCTGCTGGGAATCGGACTGGCGATGCTGAAAGCCTCATCGAAGCTGCTGTCTGCTGCGGCGTGGTGTTTTGTGGGAGGCATCGTTTTGTTTTCCGGTGCTTTGTATGTGCTGGTCATCTGCGGACCATCGTTCGGTGGGATCAAATGGGGGCTGGTCGCTCCTATCGGCGGTACTCTGCAACTTGTGGGTTGGGCGCTG
Source organism: Fuerstiella sp. (assembly GCA_041689795.1). Lineage (GTDB taxonomy): Bacteria > Planctomycetota > Planctomycetia > Planctomycetales > Planctomycetaceae > Fuerstiella. The sequence continues at coordinate 18,606 of JBDNFN010000265.1, forward strand.
CTGTCGGCCGCGTTTGCAAAGATTGATCTCAAGTCCGGGCAGGTTTGAAACGCCCGGTCGGCGCTGGCGGATGCTGTTTGGTGACGACAGCAAATGAATGTTGGAGTGGCGACTTTGGTTGCGTGAGGAGTGGCGTTGTGCGTAGTTGGAAGTTCACCAAAGTTGAGGGGCTTCTGATTGCTGTCTTCGCAGTCGTTGTTGGCGCTGGTTTAGTGCCGATACCGCATGCGCGTGAAACGTTTAGTTAGTCGTGTCGCCTGTGCGGCAATCGCCACATTATGATTTGCAACTAGCGCTGGTGGCGACTTCAAAGTGAAGAGGTGGCTGCTGTGCTGTGCTCGGCGTTTGCCGTTTTCGATGATCATGTGCACGATTCGTGGCAGTACAGTGCGACGTATCGATCCAGCATTGAAAGGCGGGCGTCAGATAGTTCATCGCGCCACAGAGATGGGCGCATGTCGTGGACGCCCCTGGCCATCGTCGACGCTGCATGAAAGTGGCTTCCTTAAAGTCGACTAAACCAGACTTGCAAAGGTTGCTGCGGTTACAAAAGTGCTTCTCTGCGATTCTGGTTAAGAGCGACATTTGTTCGGGACTTTAACCCGATGACCCCGTCAACCATAACATGACCCACCGAGATGTCTCGCCCCCTGTATGGCTGCATTCAAAGCGGGGCATCTACGAATGCATTCGGGTGTCTGAAACGACTCGGCGAAATTCCTGCATAGAGGTTGTTTGATCGAGCACTTTTCGTCGAGCGGTTTCTTCCAGCGTGGCCATTCCTCCGTCTCGGGCGATTTGGCGGATTTGGTAGGCCGGTTCGTTTGCATGGATGGCGTTACGGACTGTGTCAGTCACCAGCATAGTTTCGAAGACGGCCGTTCTTCCTGAATAGCCTGTGTTGAAGTTAGTATCTGTCGGAATGCCGTTAACAAGCTTTGCCTGCGAATGTTCGTCAAGGCCAAGTAGTTGGCGCTCTTCTTCAGAGGGCGAAAATTCTTCTCGCGATTTGCTGCAGACCTTTCGGACAAGTCGTTGAGAAATCACTCCACGCAGACAGTCGGCGATGGCCATGGAAGGAATTCCGAAATTTCTTAGCACATCCACGGCAGATGCCGTGTTATTGGCGTGCAGAGTGGAAAGTACCAACACGCCGGTGTTGGCGGCTCGACAGGCAATCTGAGCGGTTTCAGGATCGCGAATTTCACCGATGGTGATGATGTCCGGATCCTGCCGCAAAGTGCCGCGGAGAGCGGTCAAAAACGTGAGTCCCGATTTTATGTCGACCTGAATCTGGTTTGTTCCGGCAATGCGTTGTTCGACGGGATCTTCAATCGTTACAACGCTTTTGTCCGGGCTGTTGAGTTCTTTTAGCAGGCTGTAGACCGTCGTGCTTTTGCCGGATCCAATGGGGCCAACCACAAGCAGTAAACCATATGGCGCATTCAGCAGTTGATTTACTGCAGTCAGCTGATCATCAAACAGTCCCAGTGATGACAGATCAGTAAGTTCTTTCGGGTCGGGCATCAAACGCAACACGAGTCGTTCGCCGTTTACCGTTGGTGCACTGCTGACACGAATGTCTCGGGGTAGCCCTTCGTGTTTTTCTGCCGCAATCGCTCCGTCCTGCGGATGGCGACGATCAGAAATATCCATGCCAGCCATCACCTTGATACGAGACAGCAGTACCGACGCTTTGTCTGCTGGAATCGGCAGAATGTCCTGAAGCACCCCATCGACACGAAAACGAATTCGAGTGCCAAGGATGGTGGGGTCCAGATGGATGTCGGTTGCTCGATGCGAAAATGCTCGCTGCAGGATCATGTTTGCAACAGATGCCGGCCCGACAACGCTTAGCAGTTCTGAAAGTTCTGCAACCAGAGCGGCATTTTGCTGCCGTGATGATGATTGGTTGCCGGAGGTTGCCGCAGCCTGAATTGGATTGTTGTGTGATTCCATCGTACGCAGTCAGCTAGAAAATTAGTTTGAAGTGTTAGTTGAACGTTGTTTTCTCGAGCGATGCAGGAAGCCTTCAGTTAGGCCGCAGACTCTTTGTGTCAGCGGGGCTAACGCTGGGTTTGTCAGCAGATTCGGCGGCTGGTTTGTTGGTTGGCTGGTTTGTTGGTTGGTTGGTTGGTTGGTTCAACGCTGAGTTTGTCAGCAAATTCGGCGGCTGGTTTGTTGGTTGGTTCAACGCTGGGTTTGTCAGCAAATTCGGCGGCTGGCTGGTTGGTTGGTTCAGCGCTGGGTTTGTCAGTCGTTGTTTTGGTGTCAGTGTCCGAATCTGTTGATGCACTATGGCTGGAATTATCGACATCGGGATTTGCAGGAGGCGGACTAGCACCGGTCTCGTCGTCACGATCTAAATTTCGTTCAGGGAACTGGTGCCCAAATGCAATGGGGTTATTTTCGAACCACAAGGTTGAAAGGACAAGGCAACCTGCAATGACTGAAGCCGCCGAAAGTTTGCGACGCGTGCCATGATCTTTCAGTACAGAAATGGCGCCTGTCGCGATCGCTGCTGATCCGAATAGCAATGCTGTCAGCTGTGCATTCACGCCCATTACTTCACTGCGTTTCATAAGCATCAGCACAGTGGTCAGAATTGCTATTACAGCGCAGGGTACGGCGACTATTGTCAGGATGCGTCGTTCGCGTTGCTCCAGTCGAGCTGCAGTCGAGACTCCTAATTCATAAACGGCGTCTTCCGGCGAATCCACAACGCTCCACAGTTTGTACAGTCCGGCAGACTTCAGTACATCGACCACCATGTCGTTGGGGCTGACAACTGAAAAGTGACCTTTCTTCTGCCCGGTCGATTTCCAGATACGTACAAGCGAGGCAACCAGTCCACTATTGATGTATTGCATGTCGCTGAGATCGACCAGCACGTTGGTTTTATCTGACGCTTCAATTTTTGAAATCACGTCAGACGTGGCCTGTTCCACAACGGCCCAGTCCATCCCGCTAAGCATTGAATAAAACTGCACCGTGCAATATCTGCGTTGTTCTGAAAACTCAAACGGTTCCGAAATCGTATCAATTTCAGCCTCGGACAGCTTTGTAACGCCTAGGTGACGATACGCCTGGTTTATATCGGTAACTATGGTCCAGAGATCTGTAAGTCCCGACTGTTGCAGGTCCATCGTGACAGACTTGTGCGACGAAATGACCACAAAACGTCGAGGGGCTTCGTCCATGCCCTGCCATGTTCTTACCAGCGACGCCACGATGCCGCTGGGGATTGTCGTGATTTGAGAAAGATCAAGCAGCACTGTGTTTGCTGAAGCATTCTGCACGAGTTCTGTTACACGTTTTGTAGCGGACTCAAGATCTTCCCTTTGCATTTCAGAAAGCTCTGGAGTGAATCGCAGAGTGCAAAACTGTGGATGCTCTTCAAAACTGTATCCGCTCATCGACGATCTCCATAACCAGCACAGCTGCGTCAAACTAAAACCACGTTTTTCAACACTCGATACTCAAGCGATTACAATTCGAACGCCCCTTTATTACAGGCTTCCAGACCCTGTTGCTCGTATGCAGTCATGGTGATGAGAAGCTGTGAAATTTGCGTGAAGGCAACCCGGAAAACGGAGCAGTGCTGCAGCGTTCTATTGTCGTGTCATGCTGCCTTAATAATATGTCTGTGCTATTCTCGTGTCGAGCAACAATGCGCTGGAGTATCGTCGCAAGTGCATTGGCAGACGCATTCCTGCGGTTGTTTCAGTCGATTATGGTTCCTTATTGGCAGCATCGATCGTCCATTTGGATGAGATTGGAAAGTTCACTGGAACTGTCAGCAGCCCCGCGATTGTCTGACTCTGTTCCTGAAAATCTGCTGTTGATGACGTGGCTGAATCTCTTGCGATGCGTAGTGAAGCCCACTACAGACTGAATCTACACAAGGAATTCATGCAATCTTAAATGTCTGGGCTTACACATCGTACCTGAACAGCAACCTCACAATTCCTTTTGCCGTGACAGCGGCAGCGAAAACTGCATTCACAGGGCCACGCGATGTTGAAGCGTAAGACACAGAAACGACTTAGAACAGCCATCAATTCCGTTGGGGAGTTGCAGACATATCTTGAACGAGCTTTGCGGAAGCTGGATGAAGAAGCAGGAGATACCAGCGGCAACATGGAACTGATGATATGGCTGAACCAGCAGGTGTCGCAGTATCGGCGACGACGCGATGCAGAGCCATAGTCGAGCGAAACATACCGGTTTTTGACGGCAAGTCTCAGGGGATGGAGGCCGTTATTCGGTTTATGGAAGAACGCACGGGCCTCGCTTCCAGGCCAGCCGGAAGCAAGGACTACCTGTCTACAAAAGATTCAAGTCACGAAATGTCGTTGAAGCAAACCGCAACAACGGATAGTTTGCAGGACACGGTTTCCTGGTACTATCGTCGCAGTTGCCTGAAAACGCTGTTTATTCCCGGAATCGTTTTTTGGGGAGAGCCAGTATGGCATGGAAGGCTGGTGCCAGTGATATCAGGAAATGGCGAGATGAGCTTTGTCGTCTGAGCGATCAAATTGGGCCTCGTTTTGGTCGACTGGAAATTCGTCAGCGGACCTGGGTTTATCTGGAGGTGCTGCTTTCGAATGTGCCCCGCAAGAACGGCTGGCAGTTGGCGGAGCACGCCGGCGATGCGACGCCGAAAAACATTCAGCACTTCCTGCGGCGCGCGAAATGGGATGCCGATGAAGTGCGCGATGACCTGCAGCAATACGTTGTCCAACATCTAAGAAGAGGACAAGGACAAAGTAAAAGAGCAAGTAAAAGCATTGTGATTTCCGGGCGGCTGTGTGCCGTCTACGTGTTTCGGCGAAATATTCAATATTTTCCGGGAGTATTCTGCGATGACGATGGCGCGTGGCGACTTGATTGATACGGCGGTGACGCCGTATTAATCCTGCATTTCCCGGTGTGTGCGGCGGGCGCTTTGGTGTGGGTACGGGTGCGAGCATCGGAAGCAGTGGATTGAAGATCGACTGCGTGAGCTGGATTCGATCTTTGCTGTTGAAGTCGCCGCCTATGTGGTTCTCGACAATGATCTGCATGTGGTTCTTAGACCGGATGATACCGTCGCTGTGGGGTGGTTGGACGAAGATGTGGTTCGTCCTGGGGCCGGTTGTTTCTCCTCGCGGAAAGGAGCAGCAGTCTCTGGACGTTTCGGAAGCGTGGGTGCAGGTTCAGTTGAAGGATGCGAAGTGGGCGGCGGAAACTCGCAGACGACTGAATTGTCTGGACTGGTTCATGAAGTGCCTGAAGGAACCGCTGGCTCGCATGTCCAACAAAGAAGACAAGTGCAAAGGCACGTTCTTTGAAGGGCGTTTTAAGAGCATCGCGATTTTGGATGAAGAAGCCCTGCTGACGACGTTGGCGTATGTGGACCTTAACCTTGTTGCGGTTGGCGTGGCGCAGACAACGGAAGAATCCGAATACACGTCTGTGAAAGCTCGCGTCGATCATTGCCGCGAACAAGGCACATTGCGCGAAGTCATTGATCAGCCGAACGATGGCACGAAACACGGTACGCCGCTGGAAGATGAATTATTTTGCTTGGTGCCGATAGGGGATCGTCGAGAACGGGGCGGAACGCGAGCGGGGATTTCGCCGCAGACGAACCTGGCCAGTTATCTGCAACTGCTGGACTGGAGCAGTCGGTTACTTCGCGTCGGTCAGACTCGTGTTCCGAAAGAGGTCGCTGAAATTCTGTCGCGGCTTGGCAGCAGCACAGAGCTTTGGCAATATCGCAGCTTGAGAAGCTGCGTGATAGAACTCACATCTACGTAGTTATCTTCGCCACGAAACGAGCGGAAATCGATCGCATGGCGGAAACTCGCGGCGTGAAGAAGCTCAGTAATCTGAATGGCTGCAGCAGCTGACAGAGACTCAACTTAAAGCTCTACCGATCGACGTCACAACCAGAAGCTCGAAATCACAATGCATGGCCTTGTTGTTTCAGTTCTGTGCAGTGTTCGTACACTGACAGGATGGCTCCACGTCCGCATTCACCCAGAGTTTCCATACCAGTATTCAGCATGTGGTTGTCGTACACAGCGATCCGGCGCCAGTACCGCGGCAGCTTCAGCCGCATCGGATATTGTTTAACACCGCTACTGACCTTTTAACAATTCCGCAATTGAAACCAACGTCGATAGGTAACTGATGAACACTCTCGCCGCAAACTTCGCCCGTTCAAATTTCAGCCGCGTCAATTGCTGGAGAAGTTCATTGGCTGTCTTTGCGTGCCTTGTCTGGGCTTCGGCCAAAGAACTGTTGCGTTTTAGGCGAGCACATCCGACCAATACTTTCTGAACAATGCCTGGAGTGCCACAGCTCGGGCGCATCGGAATCGGCTGTCCGGAAACCAACTTCGCGACCAGACGCTATCGCCTTCGGGCCTGTTTGTAACAACGCCAGTGGACCGTCTGTGATGCCTTAGCAGCACAGGGCCGGTTTGGACTGATTGAAGACAGGCTTTATGAAATGAAACTCGTAATTCACGGCTGCCGTTCAGCGTAATTGGCCTTTGCTGACCTGATTCATCACCACTAAATTCGTTGCCTTTCAATGGCCGCTGTAACCGTGGAACGTGTGAGATGAATGGTTGGGGCAATCACTGAAACATCTGTTCCGTGATTCCGATTTTGCCGAGCTTTTTCCAATCGAAAGAAAGCCAATTGCTGTAATTGGGCTATCGTGGTTTGCATGTTTCCGCTGATCGCGACACCACCGATACTTGTTGGAATCACAGCAGGAAGTCCGTATTCCGCGACAAGAACACGCTGCAGTCTGTCCGCCATCTGAATCAGTTCATCAGCAGAATCAAGTCGACACAGAACACACACATAGTGCCCTTCAAACCGGGCGACCAGATCTTCCGGCTTGATGCTCGCCCGCAGGGTTTCTCTTACGCTTCTGATAAATCGGTCTTCGTCACTTCGGTTTTGACAGATATCAGCAGTGTGGCATTGAATCAGCAACATGCCAACAGCACCGTTTGATTCAAGACATTTTTCAACATAAGGTCCAGCACAGATATCAAAGTCGTCGCGGGTAATCACCGACAGTGAATTCATAAGTATTTCAGAAGCTGTGTTTTTATTAGTGTTCTGCGATTCTGCGAGTGGTTGCCCCAGCGCAGGTGCGGTGGACAGCATCAGCAGCTTGGCAAGCTTGGCATTCGCATTAGCCATGATCTCAACAACCGGGGGTAGGCTATTGCTATCCACGTTGAAGACATGCCTCATTTCACCGACTCTTTTTCGAGTGGCCTGCAGCAGACTCTCAGCGGAGATTCCAAAAAACTGTCCCGCAATGCAATCGACGGAAACGGCGGTGTTGGCCGCGGCCTGGTTTTCAAACAAGTCAGCGACGTAAGAACCAATCCTTGCCACCGCATCGATCGGTTGTACTCCGGGTTCTTTTACAATGTCAGCCACGTCAGTATGCTGGAGACGAATGGCATCAATCAATGAAAGTGGCAAACCCCATTGCCGCGCAAGTCGACAGCTTACCGTGGTGTGTGAAAACCCGAACGCCGCTTCTTCGACTTCATGCAGGCACTCGCCGGATTTTCTGGCCTTTGAAAGCAGATCCGTGTATTTGTTCCGTAGACTACAGATCATTGCCAGACGTCCGATGTCAGCCATCAGACCGATCATGAAATATTCGTCACCTTTCACGCGATCATCGCCCGCCAGCAGTTCGGCACTGATCGCCTGCAGTACGCTGGATCTCCAGTATCTGTTAAATTCGTCGCGCAGCTCGCCATTCGTTTCGACATACTGGCTGAGCGTAAACGTCAGAACAGAAGCTGCCACAGTGGATCGCCCCAGCATCGAAACGGCGTGCAGAAGCGACGTGACCTCCCGATTGGGGCAATAGCGCGACGAATTTGCGAGGCGCAATAACTGTGCTGACATCGCCAGATCTGTTCTGACTTCGTTAGCCAGATCAACAGAAGACGTGGCGTCGTCGTCAATCAGCTTCAGAATTCGCAACGCGACCGCCGGAACAGACGGCAGATGGTCCTGTAGTAATAGTTCGTCGATATTCATGATAGAAATCAGATGAATGGTTGTTCAGAAATGGTCCGACAGCTTCTACTTCGCATTCGATTTCCGGAAAACTGCGGAAAGCCTCTGAAATCCAGGCGTCATTATGTTGCTGATGACTTCTTTTGCGGCCAGCTCCAGATCGGGCCACTTCCCTGGCGAAGTGTTCAGTATTGCAGTTTAGAACGGGAGACGATTCGCAGACCGCTCGCAGGAATTTGCGAATCTGACTCAGACTTGATAAGTCCGAGCTTACCACAAGCTGCCCCACATCGGATGTCGTTTGTAATGTTTCCAAGGCCACTTAGGCACCTACCGTGGCTGGAGTCGGTCGAGTGGAATTCGACTGCGCTATCGTTGGTTTTACAACGGAATTTGCCGAGTCAAATACAGTTCTTTCTGCTGCCTGAATGAAATTCACTGGCCCAACCAGCAATGTCTTTAGATAGCGACACAAAAACACAAGCTTCGAAAAACGACGATCAGAAGCGGTGTGCCACAAGTCGGCCACGCAACACGGATCTGATGGGGCGAATGGGCCAAACTGAATCAACGATTCGGATATCAGTCCTGTCGGTGCGTTTAACAACCGGTCCTTCCAATGCGGCGGCAGACCTTCCAGATGAACGGAGCTTCGCGGTGACACGCCGATTAGCTTCAACGCGCCTTTCGCAACAGCCGGTAGGCCTGGAATAACTCGATGCAACAGATCTTGCCACACAGCCATGATCGGGTTTGATGCCATGTTTTGTGCAGACCAGAATACCAAGCTGGAAGAACGCCATGTATAACGATTTGAATGTGTCGGAGTCCGGACGAATTCCATCGACTGCAACTGCAGCCTGCCAGTCAACAGGGATACCAAACGCAACAGGCACAGCGCTGGCAGCCAAATTAGCGGCAGCAGTATGATCGCCATTAGTCTTGAAAACAGATGAGACATCATCTGCGCCACGTTACCCGCCCGAAGGTCGCTGATCAGCACGTCGTCGCAGATATTGATCGAGGCATTTATTCTGGCGTTGTAAACCTTACGCCCGCAGACAATCGCATCTGCCAGGTCAATCCCTGCTCCGACGCAGCTGCCGGATAACACCAGACTGTTGGTGGCTGTGACTTTTTTACCCAGAAAACTTTCGCTTTCAATGACCGCATTTGGCCCGAGTCTCACACCACGACCGATAACGCAGTTTGCTCCAATAAACACAGGGGCCGTCAAACGCGCCGTCGGATGCAATCGCGTATTGCGACCAATCCAGATGCCGGCTTCAGCGGTTTTCGCCTGTCGCAGAAGTTCGGGAAATTCATTGTTCAGAATGCGTCTCTGAGAACGCAGATAGTCACTGCCTGAGTTCAATGAAATCGGCTCAACTACGGACACAGTTCGCCCTGACTGCCGAGCCTGTTCCATGATGGCTTCACCAAGCAATCTGCGTCCCGTGTTCAATCGATATCTGGTGGCCAGGTCCGATTGCATCAGCAACGCGGTGCCCGTCCAGTGATCTTCGAAAGTAAAGGCAACGATCTGTGAGTTGCCGGTAAATTCTTCAATCGGCAGTTTGGGGCAAAAGCGATCCGCATGCACCAGTAAAATACGGCCGGTCATACTGGTACAGTTTGCGGCAAAGCGTCGCAGTATTGAATACGGACGCTGGACATCAACCGGACGATGAACTTCTACGCGAATACCCCAGCAAAGGACTTCATTGATGATCGCCTGGACAGAATCATGGTCGCTGGCAACCACCACATCCACATGAGTCACCCCGCAGCGAACAACGGATTCGATAACCTGCTGAACCACGGGTTTATCAGTCAATGGCATCAGAAAGGCCGAACCATTCAGCGCAAAGTCAGCGTCTCGTCCTATCTCCAAAGCGAAAATGACGGCTCGTAATTCGTGATTATTGAAATGTCGCTTCATGGTTTAGTTGGACCGAAAAGGCCGTCAACAAAGGCCGTCAACAAAGGCCAATACTTAATCTATCCGGTCGACAACGGTCACAACCGCAATCGATAGCTCAGTCACCACCGGTGTGCGACAAAGTGTTTAGTATGCACCTTTCCCCTGTAGTACAGCGGGAATCGTTTTTAGCAGCAATTTGATGTCACCCAGAAAGCTTTGGCTGTCTATATACACAGCATCCAGTTCGACCTGTTCGTTAAGTGCAAGATCACCACGTTCGTTCACCTGCCAGGAACACGTCAGTCCCGGAGTCGCATCCAGTCGCCGACGATCCGCCAGACCTCCACTTCACACGGAACCGGAGGTCTGGCGCCAACCAACGACATCTTTCCCCTTAACACGCACCATAACTGTGGCAATTCATCGATACTGAACTTGCGGATAATGCGACCGATCGCTGTAACACGAAGATCACGCTTCATTTTGAATGTAACGGTTTGACCACCATCATCGATCAGCTCGTCCTTTAGTTGCTCAGCGTTCACCAGTATTGAGCGAAATTCAGGAAACGGAAATTCCTGCCCCCACTTGCCAACTCTTTTCTGCCAGAACAGCACCGGACCACGATCAGTCAGCTTGATGCAGGTGGCCACAGCTATTAAAAGAGGCGACAAAACAAGAACCTCAACAACGCAACAGCCGCGTCCATGGCACGTTTCAGTAACTTTGATCCAGCGATGCACACATGCCACAGCCACTGCTTCCGAAGGTAGTGAAAACGATAACGCCACGATCCACTTCGCGTTTCAGAACGCTTAAGTAGCTCTTCGGCAAGTTGAATTCTGGCATAACGACTCTCTGCATGTACAGATTCCGATCGCGATTCAGGGCGTTCTAATTCCGCGACAGCCATTATCTGAAGTCCTTGGCAACCGCTCCGGTTGAGCAGTTTCTTTGCACATGAAGTTCCACTGTGCCAAGCTAGGTCATGTTGACACACAGAGATCGGAAACATGCACGAAGACTGATCAAACCAGCACCGGATCGCCGCACAAAACGGCTTTATGTTTTGCTCCGCCACCGTCGGCTCTAATCGCCTGCTTCCATCTCGCGACATCTGTTTCTAACGCAAGTGGCTTCTGAAGAAACCGATGCGTTCCGCTGCGGTAAGCTGCCGGAACTGACGGGCTCTACGGGTCGGTTGCCAAACCTGTCCTCAAAAAGCAGATGAGCGTAAAGCCTGAAGTCAACACCAGTAGCATTTGTCCGACCTCGCCTCTGGAGAAGCTTGCGGACACACAATGATGGTCTCTGGCGAGTTCGACGCATATAGGAGTGATTGGCTTTTTTGTGCAACAAGGTCAGGTGTTGCAGGCGACTGCGTCTGGGCTGATGCCGAGTGAGAGCCTCGAGGGCGTGGCATTGCTCGAAAATAACGACTGCAAGAAGTGCCAGCGCAGCGTTCACACCTTCGCCGATCGACGCGTCGGTAGCAACTGGGCGGAGAACCTTCGCCCGCTGAGAGGTCGGCATGTTCGGAGGTGGATCGTGATTGGGTATGCCGTCGCCAGAAGTTCGCGAGCTTCTCGGCGAATTCGGAAGTGGTGAGCATTCTCGGCGATCTTTGAACGGTGCTGGTCGATCCTGTGTGGTTGGCCCGCCACCACGCTGAACGGCCGTCCAAAATCCTTCA
>JBDNFN010000266.1:0-17983 GCA_041689795.1 Fuerstiella sp.
ACCAAGGGAAGTAATCCGGGTACTCCTTGGGTGAATGGCGAAGTTCCCAACGAACAGGCTAACGTTAACGGCGTGTTCAAGTATATTGGCGGAACGGCTATTCGTGATTGCGTTGATGGTACGTCCAATACAGTTGGGGTATTCGAGAACATGCACTGGCGTGGCGGAAACGGTGTGACCTTTGATTACCGAAATAGTAACTACAGTGGCTGGGTTACGCCTCTTGGTGCCCTTCACAACTTTCGAAACCCGATCAACAACACCAAGGCTGCATGGCAACAGGGAGCGAATGACCTTCGCTGCGAAAGTCCTAGCAGTTACCACACTGGTGGTATTCAAGTGACGTTGTGCGACGGTTCTGTTCGTTTTCTGACAGAGAACATTGACCACGGAATTCGCTACAAGATTTCAGTTCGAAACGACAACATGGTCGTTGGCGAATTCTAGACTGAATTCAGTCTAACAGCGGATTGCAACTCAAAGGGTTGCTGCGGTTTTCTAACTGCAGCAACCTTTTTTCGTGGGTGCTTCTAGTTACAGTGGCAACGAATTTCAGGTGTTAGACTTATTGCGACTCGCGTTAACGCTCGCGAATGCGTATGAATAACAGCCGGTTCAGCGTTTTTTGAGATGATGGTGCCCAGCAATTGCCTAGCTTGACGTTGTCGATTCAAAATAACCGACTGTTTCGATAAAGGTCGTTCTGCAGGCAGTTTTCATGTCGAACCTCAGATTGTTAATGACGCTGGTGACCGTACTCGCCGTGTCGACTTCGGGCTGCGGAGGCGGGTCGGAATCCGGCCCGGCTTCCCGCGAGTCTCTTGGGACGGCAACGGTTAACAACAATGCGGAATCGACTGTGCCTGTTGCCGATGTGCTGGGCGAACCTGCTGCTGCGACCGTTTCAGCTGCCGCCACAGATCGGGAACTCAGTTCTGCGCCACGAAGCCATAGGATTCTGTTCAAACGTTCAGCGACGGAACGGCAGTTATCGCATACTTACCAGTCGGGTGCCACAGGTAAGCTGTTGATGGTTGAATCTATCGGAGGAGGCTTGGGTTGGTTGGATGCGGAACGAGACGGTTTGATGGACCTGTTTTGTGTCCAGGGCGGCAATCCGGCCGTCCGCGACGTCGCCGGCAATTCCTCTGACCAACTCTTCCGGCAGTTGAGTTCGGGACATTATTCGTCTGTGACGAATGTGGCTGGAATTGATGACCGAGCCTATGGGCAGGGTGTAACCATTGGCGATTTTGACAATGACGGTTTTGAGGATATCTACATCACCAACGTAGGCCGCAACCAGTTGCTTCACAATTGTGGGGATGGCACGTTTACGCCGAGTCTGCCTTCGCCGTGCGTCAGTTCAGAGCGATGGAGTTCCAGCGCCGCGTGGGCTGACACGGATGTTGACGGAGATTTAGATCTGTATGTCTGTAACTATCTAAAGTATGACCCATTAAACCCTTTACCCTGCGAAAAGAATGGCTTGCCGGCCTTATGTCATCCGCGTCAGATTGAAGCCTGGCCGGACGAATTTTTTGAGAATCAGGGTGATGGGACATTTATATCGGTGTCCACTGAACGCGGTCTTATTGGTGATGGCAACAAGGCGCTTGGCGTTGTTGTGGCTGACCTGTCAGGGGATGGTTGGCCGGATATTTATGTCGCTAACGACACAACAGCCAACTTCTATTTTGTCAATCGTCAGGATGGGAGATTTGATGAGTCTTCTCTGCAGCTTGGCGGCGGACTGAACGCTTCGGGAGCGATGCAGGCCAGTATGGGAGTTGCTGCTGGCGACTATGATCGCAGCGGCACAACGGATATTTTCTTAACCCACTTCACTGGTGAGTCAAACACCTTGTATCAGAACCTGCAAGGGTTGGGGCTGCATGACGTGTCCGGGAAAACCGGACTATTTCCTATCAGCAATTCGAAGCTGGGGTTTGGCACTGTGATGTGCGACTTTGATGCAAACGGTCAATTGGACCTTGTTGTGGCAAATGGGCATATTGATTCGAATAACGCAGATGGCGACGGGTTCATGCAGCACTCGCAATTGCTCACTTTTGACGGGAAACGTTGGGGTGATGTATCTGACTCAGCTTCTGATTACTTCGCCGAAACACATGTTGGGCGTGGAATCGCACTCGGCGATTTTGATGGCGACGGTGATCCGGACCTTGCTATCGCTAATCAAAATGAACCGCTTGAACTTCTTGAGAATATCTCAGAATCGGGCAACTGGCTAAAAGTAGTGCCCATACCAACATCGTCCAATCGGTCAGCCATTGGCACATCAGCGACCGTGCGGTTAGATTCAGGATCGTGGTCTTCCGCCATATATGGCGGAACCAGTTTTTGTGCGTCTCACGAACACGCGATGTTTTTTGGTTTCGGGGACGCGGGTACGTTGGCAACGGTGACTGTTACCTGGCCGGGCGGGCAGCAAACAGTGGTCGATGCCGTTGAATTGAATCAGATTCTGACCGTCCGAGAGCCCTGATGTCGCATCGAATCTTTTCAGTACTTTTGGTTTTTTTGGGGCGACGAGGCTTCTACGTATGCTTGGCCGTTATGTCGCATACGCTGCTTGTTTCCGGTTGTCGTGATCAGCCGTCTGTTCGTGTGAATCACCAGCAGCAGAAAGTTCAGGAGACTGTTGTTACAAACGCGGAATGGCCACCCGATCGGCGACGAGACGATCAATATGTGGGCAGCGTGAGATGTGCTGAATGTCATCAGGACATTAGTCGTGAATATTTCTCATCACATCCGATGGGGCAGTCAGTGAAGGTTCCTGACGAATTGGACGCAGTGGCTCGTTCTTCTGTTCCGGCCACATTGGACGCGGGCGGTAGGCACTACGCCGTCACAATGGACGGCGAGGTACTGAAGCAATCCGAAAGTATGAGCGACAAAGTCGGATTGATTTATACGCAGTCATGTTCAATTGACTTTGCCATTGGATCGGGCACGCGTGGATATTCGTTTGTTTCGGAAAGAGATGGGTGCCTGTATCAGTCTCCGCTGACATGGTATTCGCAAGAGAAGATGTGGGATCTTTCCCCTGGTTATGACCCAGACGACCATCCACGGTTTGGTCGCAGAATGTCTGACGGCTGTATTGTCTGTCATGCTGGAAGAGCTAACCGTTTGCCGTCAGCAACCGATCGATTCAAGACGCCCGTTTTTCTGGAAGCGACGATCGGCTGTGAACGATGCCACGGTCCAGGCGAACAGCATGTTGCTTTTCAGTCGGGTGATCCCAGCCCCGGTGAATCGGATAGGATCGTCAATCCGGCCAAACTCGAACCGAGCCGACGAGACAGTGTCTGTTACCAATGTCACCTGCACGGTCGTGACCGAATCCTCCGCACGGCTCGATCAGAGTATGACTTTCGACCGGGGGACCGGCTTTCAGACGTTTGGGTGGCGTTTGTAAACACACCGTCTGCAGACAGTTCGTCGACACAGTTGAAGGCGGTCAGTCAGGTTGAGCAGATGGTTGCCAGCAAATGTTACACAAAGAGCGACGGACTGCTCGGTTGCATTAGCTGTCATAACCCGCACCGCACTCCATCACCGGAGGAAAAGGTCGAGTTCTATCGCAACAATTGCCTGAAGTGCCACACTGAGGCAGGTCACGATTGCTCGCTGCCGCTTGTTTCTCGGCTGCAGACGTCAGCGGAAGACTCGTGTATCCAGTGCCACATGCCGCCAGCGGCTGCCACTGATGTGCCTCACACGGCCCAGACCGATCACCGCGTACTTCGGATGTATGACGCGGCGACAGCCGAGGAAGTCGCACCGACTTTGGACGTTTTTGAACGAGCAACGCAGCCGGTGCCGACCGATGAAATTCAGCGTGCGTACGGACTAAAACTGAAAAAGAATATTCGCAGCAGATCGGACGCCGCGACAGCGATGGATCTGTTGGCACCAACGTTGCATAAGGGCGTTGACGATGGGCCGGTGCTTGCCGCCGCGGCCTGGCTGCTGATTCAGCTCGGCGATCTGCAGGCCGCTAGAAAGTTGGCCGAACACGCAGTCGCCTTCAATCCGGAAAATGAATCAGCACTTGAAGCTCTTGTTGTTATTTCCGAGACCGAGAAGGACTATAATTCTGCGTTGGGTTATTTGGACAGAACTCTGAAATTGGCACCGTGGGACTGGCAGCTACAGGCCAAAAAAGCCGCGTTGCTGGAAGTCATGGAAATGACAGATCAGGCAAGTAAAGTATGGAAAGAAGTACTGTCCATCAATCCTCTGGTGCATTCGGCACGGAGGAGTTATATCAAAGTGTTGTCGGCGACCGGCAAAGAGTCGGAAGCCAACAGGCAAACGGAATTGTTAAACAGACTACTTGCTGCCGAAGCACAGGAAAAACTTAGCCGTGCATCCAATTCAACGAAATCGCCCTGAATTCGAGTTCGGCAAACAGATGTCTGTGCTGTTTGCGATCATCGTTTTGTTCCTTGTAGGCATTGCTATCTGTTATTCCGTCGCGCCGTTGAGACTGGTTGAAAGGCTGGACGTGTCAATCAGGCAAGGACGGTTTGAACAGGAAAGACATGGCGATGGCGGAACACTTGCGGATGCTGACAGGCAACCGATGGTGAAGGCCGGCAAGCCGTTAGTGATGATTTTTACCAGTCAGGATTATGTCTACACGGTGCAGCAATCTGACACAAAGTCCGCAGTGGTAGTTCTTCCTGGAGTAACAGCGACTATGACAGTGACCCTAAAAAGTGGCACATGGGAATTTGATCTGGTACAGGGGTGCGGAAACCTTTCATCAGAACATCAGCGAGCCCTTTTTGTTAAGGCCGTTGAGTAGCTATGCGTGGCTCCGATTTAAGTTGCCGGCGATTCCGTTCAATTGCAGTTCGTGCAGATCAGGGCGGCGTGACATGAGTAGTCGTCTGAACGTTTTGATATTTCCCTTCGTGTTCGCTTCAATGCTGGGCTGCCGTGACAATGATTCTGTGGTTACGAATGGTCCGCCCGTCGCGCGTTCGGGGCCTGTTTACGTCACGCCGGATCAGGATCTTCAGGCGGCACTCGATGCTGCTGCTTCCGCCACCGTAGACCGCAGGTTGATTTTGAAGCCGGGCGTGTACCAGACTGCGAAAACACAATTCTGTCTACTGGCCGTTACATCAAAGCACGACGGGCTCACAGTCGAGGGACTCGATGGAGTCGTTTTGTCGGCCAGGTCTCCTGACAACCCGAATGCAGCAACGGTGAGCCACGTCATTTACTGTGGTGACGGAATCACGCAGAGCACCGTTTTTCGAAACCTGACAATTACAGGTGCAAATGGAATGGCCACCAACGGTGGTGTTCCGGTTGAAAACTATGGCGATCGAGCAGCGTTTCTAAAACAAGGACTGTTCTTCTTCATGGACGGTGGTGCCGTCAAGATCTTTGGGCAATCGTCGCCTGTGTTTGAACGGGTAGACTTTGTGGACAACCTCACACAACTTTGCGGGGGCGCTGTGTCAATTGAACAGCAGGGATTTCAAACGTCTCCACCGATGTTCCGGGACTGCCGCTTTCTGCGCAATCGCTGTCCGGCAACCGGGTCTGCTGTTGACGTGCTGCAGGGCAGTTCGGTGAGTCTGGAAAACTGCCTTTTCGTGGACAATATTGGCAACTATGGGATGACCGAAGTGCAGGAGAAGTATCAGCTGTCCTATAACGGCGAACATGGGTCGGGAGCGCTGACTGTCTTCCCTGGTTCCAAAGCTATGGTCAACCGGTGCACCTTTGTGGGGAACTGGAATGCGGTTGATGACCGCAGTGAATCAAGCAGATACGTAGAAACAATTTTTGCCGCCAACGACGCGTCGGATGGATCTCGCCCGGGCCATCCCTACGAACTTGATATCATTAACGCGGGCGGAGTCGAAGGCTGCATTTTTTATTCTGAACACCCGGATCTGCAAAGAACGGTGTCTTCCGATACCAATATACTTACTGCGGATGACCCGCAGTTTGGCGAAAATTACGTTCCCGCAAACCCGCTGTATGGGGATGTTGGATTTCGCCCATAATTCCATCTAAAAACACGTTTAACATCATCGCGGAGTGTCCCAATGGCCTCAGTTTTTCTTGACCAGTCATCGAATTCCCTCCGGGCTTCGACTTCGATGATTTGCTGTACAACCATGCTGGCGCTGGCGGTGTTCACCGCTGGCTGTCGCAACGATGCAACCGATACGACAAAAGCCACGAAGAAGTCGACGCCTGCGGTTTCTGCAAACGATCAGACACCGGTGGATGGGATTGTCAATCGCGCACAGGCGAGGTCGATTGGTGCATTCGAATTCACCAACCAGCACGGCGAAGCGTTTACTGAAAAATCGATCGCTGGCAGGCTGGCTGTCGTGAACTTTATTTTCACAACCTGCCCTGGTACGTGTCCGCGACAGTCTGTGGCGATGAAGGCACTGCAGGATCGACTTGAAAAGGCTGAATCATCCGGCGTCCAGCTAATCACAATTTCCGTCGACCCGGAAACGGACACTCCCGATGTTCTTTTGGAATATGGCAGTCAATACGCTGCGGACTTCGACGTCTGGTCATTTCTAACAGGTGACAAAGACGCTATCTGGAGTTTTAGTAAAGACGGAATGGGGATGGCTGTCGCTCCCAATGCCAGTGACCCGCTAATTCCAATTGCGCACGAATCCAAGTTCGCTTTGATTGACCGGACGGGCAAGATTCGAGGCTATTTTGATGCGTTGGAAGAGCAGGGGTTTGAACAACTCTGGAACGCGATCGACACGGTTCTGCCCGAATTCGCCCCTGATCAGCAACTTCTTAAGCAGCACGGTTTACCTGAAGACGTCGTGCATATTGCTCAGCCAGCCAACATTCTGGATACAGACTGGCTGAATGACATGGCAGAAAAAGAACTTTCGGAACTTCAATTGCGCGAGGCTGTGCCCAGCATGCGATTTCTGGAGTGTGTGGACTCAACCGGAATCACGTTCTCGCCGCAGATTGTTGATGATCAGCGTCATCGACTTCTGGTCAATCACTACGACCATGGTAACAGTGTCAGCGTTGCCGATGTTGACAACGATGGACTTCTGGACATCTACTTTACATCGCAGGTTGGACCTAACGAACTTTGGCGCTGCATTGGCGACGGCCGATTCGAAAACATCACCGAAGAGGCGGGAGTGGGACTCGCAGATCGACTGTGCGTCGCCGCATCGTTCTGCGACACAGACAACGATGGTGATGCCGATCTGTTTGTCACTTCTATCCGTAGCGGCAACGTGTTTTTGGAAAATGATGGAACGGGCCGATTCACAGATACCACGACAAACGCCGGGCTGGTCTATTCCGGGCACTCATCGAAAGGCACTTTCTTTGACTACGATCGGGATGGTCTGGCAGACCTGTTTCTGTGCAACGTTGGCAAGTTCACGACGGAAGAAAAAGTAAGTGTCCGTCACGATTTCTGTAATTCTCAACCAGGCACGGACCTTGACTATTTCGTTGGACGTCCCGATGCGTTTGCCGGGCACCTTGCTCCGGATCTGACTGAGCAATCAATCCTGTATCGAAACCTCGGCGATAATCGTTTTGAAGATGTAACAAAGTCGATGGGGCTGGGTAACGACGTCAGTTGGTCAGGCGACGCCATTGTTTTCGATGCAAACAATGACCACTGGCCGGACCTGTATGTCTGCAGTATGCAGGGACACGATCACCTGTACATCAATGATCAGGGAATAAAGTTTGCTGATCGAACTCAGGAGTTTTTCAAAGCGACACCATGGGGCACGATGGGCGCTGCAGTACTTGACTTTGATAACAACGGATTCTTTGATCTCTTCCTGACTGACATGCACTCAGACATGAGCAGGGATGTTGGTCCGGATCAGGAAAAGGATAAGTCGCAAGTGACCTGGCCCGAAGAATTCCTAAAAAGCGAAGGGCGCAGCATCTACGGCAACGCGTTTTTTCAGCAGACCGCCCGTGGTAAGTTCAACGAAGTGTCAGACAGCATCAACGCAGAAAATTACTGGCCGTGGGGACTCAGTACTGCAGACTTCAACGCCGATGGTTTTCAGGACGCTTTTCTTTGTTCAAGCATGTGCTTCCCATATCGGTACAGCGTGAATTCGCTGTTGTTGAATGCGGGAGGAAAGCGATTTCTGGATGCACAGTTCACCACGGGGATCGAACCGAGACGTCCAGCAGAGCTGATGGCACCGTGGTTTTCTCTGGACTTCGACGGGCAGGATTCAGAAAACGCCCTAAGAGAAGGTCGCGACGGAACATGCGTTGTCTGGTCAGCCACCGGTACAAGATCGTGTGTCGTATTCGACTTCGATAACGATGGCGATCTGGACATCGTCACAAACGAATTCAATACACAACCGCAGGTGTTTCGAAACGACCTTAACGATGCCAACGCCGCATTGTTCCTGAAGGTTAAACTGGCTGGCAGCACTTGCAGTCGCGACGCGCTGGGAGCTGTCGTTGTGGTGGAAACGTCAACAGGGAGGCAGCAGCAACTGAATAATGGAGCCTCGGGCTACCTGTCACAAAGCGTGATGCCGTTGTACTTTGGTCTTGGGCAAAATTCGTCAGTGGATCGCATTGTCGTTACCTGGCCATCCGGGAAAGAACAATTACTTGAAGGTCCTATCAAGCCGAATCAGTTGATCGAGATTACTGAGGTCAATGCTGTTGAATGATGTCTTATGCTAAACCTGGTCATGCCGCATGGCTACTCGCTGGCGTTGTCGCGGCTGAGAGCCATGTAGGCTGCAGTAGCGCCCAGAGCAGTGATGGCGAGTCCGTATTTGGCTTTACTGGACAAATGATGAGTTGGTTCGCATTGGTTTGGTGGACAGTAATTTCCCTGGGCGTATCCGTTACCTCGAACAATTGTGGGATCGTCATTGACCAGTGCGATTGACTTCAGCGATTTCGGAGGAGCCGTCCCGTTTTTCCAGACACGACAGGCAAACATCTGCTGCTGAATCTGAATCATGCAGGTCCCGCCGGAGAGTTGGGGAATGAGCAGTTGTCCGAATTCATCTGTTACGCCTGAGGCTTGCAGATTCCCGCTGTTTAGATGCACGGCGACGTCTGGTTGAGGATTTCCGATGTTGTCTACGACCAGCAGGTTCAGAATGCCTGATTCATCCAGCTCAACATTTTTTAGGACAGCATCTTGTAGCCCTGCCGGAGACGGCGAATTATTGGCGAATGTTTGGGTTGCCAGGACGTTTGGGAATGCCACACACAGGCTTAAGAACAGACGAAATTTCATGTGACGAATCCCTTCGTTTCACACTACGCATACAACTGGAGACTATTGAAGAATCGTCACACTTGGGATGTTCCTTTGGCGTATATGCCGCAGGAACATTCATTTGTACTATGCGTGCCGGTTCAAATTGCCTGTTTTTTGCAACCGGAAATGCAGGGGGATTTTGATGCAGCTCATGATTCAAAGCCTTTGCTAGCATGGTTTTGCAGCAACGACTCTGCCGTGAATGTGCCTTCAAAACTTGTCGCGAAATCAGAACGTGCGCAACCGTCAACGGCCAGGAAAAGGCATCCTGTATGAGTCGGGTTACACAGGGCCGGATTTTATTGTGGCAAAGTTCCCGGGATGGCTGGCATGGCAAAAAAGAATAGCAAAGCGGTCGAAGACATTCGCTATCACAAAGACGGCAGCCTTCGGGCGAAGGGACAGTCCATGGACAGTGTCGCAACGGGCTACTGGGAATGGTTTCACAAAGACGGCGTGATCATGCGTTCCGGGTACTTTGAAAACGACCAGCAGGTTGGACAATGGACAACCTACGACAAGATCGGCAACGTCTATAAAGTTACCACGATGAAGTCGAAATAACGGCCGTCAAAGTTGATTACTGTGGCTCTAGAATTCTGTCAATTGCCTGGTATGCCGCTTCACGGATTTCGTCAGGGAAGTTGTGATCGCAGTCGGGATGAACGACCGTGATTTTTCCGTCTCCGCCGAGAAGTTTATAGACAGGTGCCGCCACTCCCACGCATTTGTCAACGCTTTTCCAGCGGAAGTTGCTGTCATGCAACGGAGCGTTCACAAACAGCATTCGCGGAGCCAGCGCGGCCAGAAGTTCGGGAAAGTCGAACGGGATTTGCTTCAGGTTACCTCGATAGTTTGACATGCGAGGCATATAGCGGATCTGACACCAGCCTTTGTCGAACATCCAGACAGCTTCGGTGCCATCCATGTAATCGTTGTAGGAATCAAATCCGCAACTGCTGACGATTGCGGAAATTCTTGTATCAAACACGGCCGTGTAAATTGCGTTGTGGCCGCCGAGTGAATGCCCGATCGCTCCGAAGCCTTTTGCACTGTCGACAAAGTCCAGTGATTGCAGCAGATCGAGTCCCCGGGAACTATCCCAGATCGCTTTCATTGTTCCGCTGACGTAGCCCAGTTTTCCCAGATTCGGCCAGTAATTGGCGAGGTGTGGATAAGCGGGCGACAGAGTTACATAGCCTCGTTCGGCCAGTTCTGCGGCGTACTGTCGACCAGCCAGTCCACCGAGACCGACGACAACTTTATGCCCCACGTTGTTGTCCGTAGGATGCAGACACAACACGGCGGCGGCCGTGCGTTTGCCAGCAAGCACGTCTTTCGGGATGCACAGATAAGCGGGCGTTCGACTGCCTGGTTCCGATTGGTACGTGATCAATCGGCGAACGTAGCTTCCAGCGTCTGCTTCTTCATCAACGGCGATGTCCAGATCGACGCGACGGTCATTGCCCGGGAACGGCCCCATCACGGCCTGCATCGCCTTAACGATTTCAGCTTTTCGCAGCTGCCATTGTTCTGCAGAGGTGATTGTCTGGAGCGTACCATCGGCGATTTGAAACTGCAGTAACTCATCTGCATTTTGCGAACGAGTAACCTGAGCTGTTGCGATCGAACCACTGGCCGCACAACACAGTGTCAACGCAATTACGATAAGCGGATGGTTCATGAATGATGCCTTGTGATGGAAATTGCTTCAATAAAAGTTGAGCAGCGGCTCGGTTGTGTAATCGCCTTCACCCATGTTTTACAGATGGCCACAGTTGTCGCCAGTCAGTTGAGCTCGCTGATCGCCATTTTTCTGGACAGGCTTCGCTAATTAGTAAGGGATAGTATTGCGGCATCTCTGCTGCAAAATCCGGGCAAACGTATTGTCTGCGCCGTGCCTCCTGGACACGACAACTTAGTTTTTAGCTGAGTTGTGTTAGTAAGGCGGTGGCTGAGCCGGGTTCAAGAAGTGAGCCACCGTGGGCGGGCATGATTTGGCGTTTCAGCTACGGCTTGCAAAGATTAAGGGGCTATTATTCTCACCCGCGTTCGTCCGAGTCGAGACTCTATCAGAAGTTTGCAAATTGAAAAAAAACAGACGATTCCGCTCTCGAAGTCCGTTTACTACGGAATTGCCCGTTTTTTGTGGATTCTCCACCGCAAATTCTGTGGCGATACTAAACTTGTGACGTCACGTTCTTGTGAATTCAGGAAGTAGGATCAAAGATGCAAAATCAAGCTGTTCGGAAACAACGCGGGTTCACATTAATCGAACTGCTGGTCGTAATCGCGATCATCGCCATCTTGATTTCTTTGCTTTTGCCCGCCGTCCAGCAGGCCCGAGAAGCGGCTCGACGCACTCAGTGCAAGAACAGCCTAAAGCAATTGGGGCTTGCGGCGCACAACTACCACGACACTCATAAGGGTTTTCCACCCGGCTGGATCGATCAAAATAACGGGTCGGCGGCCAACTGGTCCTGGAGCACTTATCTGCTTCCTATGATTGATCAGGGCAACATGTACAGCCAGCTGGCCGTTGGTACGGAAAGTCTGGGAGCCGCTTTGGATAATGTCGGAAAACTGCGACAGATGACAACGCCATTGCCAATTTTTCGATGTCCCTCAGATACTGGTCCGCAACTAAATAACAAGCACACCGTTTTATCAGCCAGCGGAACGCAGCGTGAAATTGCCGTTTCCAACTTTGTTGCCGCCAATGGCGGAGGCAACTGGGGCAGTGAGCCTACTTTGACTGGTTCGTTCGGGCGAAACAGCCATGTAATGATTCGCGATTACACGGATGGCACGAGTAACACAATTATGGTTGGTGAACGAGCGTGGGAACTTCCTCGCGGTCCCGGCGGCGGTATTGATTCCTGCCGTGCAGCAACCATCTACGGAGTGAGTGCACTGAGTGGAGTGGCTCAGCAGCGCGTTGCGATGGCTAAAGGACTGTTCGGGATTAATCAAACGGGCAACGACACGACCACGAATCCAGCTGTGGAAATTTGTGCGCGATCATTTTCCAGTCGCCATGCAGGCGGAGCTCAGTTTCTTCTGGCTGATGGCGGAGTTCGATTTATCAGCGAGAACATTCAACGTGACCAGAACGGGACAAACGGAGATTTCGTGTTCCAAAACCTACTAAATCGAGCTGACGGAAATACGATCGGCGAGTTCTAAAGAAGCCGCGTGTTGATGGACGAAAGTTGAGCGGCGAAAGTGTTGATACCTTTCCAATGTATTCATCATTCTCTGAATGCGCCACTAATCGCTTCGCCTACCTAAAACGCTCGCAGTTTTTAGCGAAGTTTCAATTGGGTCTCCAACGAATTAGGCTAGCCGCACTGGCAGGATCTTTACTTAATAAATCACACGCGACAACTTTTTTTCGATCGTAGATTCGTCAGCAATCAAACACGGGATTTCCGGCGACTTCATAGCCGGGGCGCATCGCGATATTCATCAGCAGGCCCACTGAAACGCACGTGGACAGCAGACTTGATCCACCATAGCTGCACATGGGCAGCGTGATTCCGGTGATCGGCATCAGCCCCACTGTCATGCTGGCGTTCAGCAACGACTGCGTTGCCAGCATTGTCACAATACCAACGGCAACCAGCCTTCCAAAGGGTTCACGAGTTTTTCGGGCTACGCTAAGCCCTTTAAATACGATCACGCCGTACATGATCAACAGAAATCCACAGCCGGCCACTCCATAGCGTTCGCCAATCAGCGACAGTACAAAGTCTGTGCGAGCCGCTGGCAGCGTGTACGCTGTCGGATCGTCAATTACCAATTCGTTGCTATCATCGCTAAAGAGGCTGCCTTTAATTCCGCCAAGCGACATCACCTGCTTACTTTGGTGCAGGTGGAAACCATCACCCGGTGGAGCGGTGCCTCCGTCAGTCTGTGTAAACACCATTACGACTCGAGACTTCTGTTCGGCCGACATTTGTCCCCACAACAAGGGCAACAACATTATTCCGATGGCGCCGGCTGCCAGCAGATGTTCTACGCGCGCACCGGCAGCGAACAACATGGCATACAGGATTGGTAAAAACAGCATGGCTGTGCCGAGGTCCGGTTCGCGAAGTATCAGCATCAGCGGAAACACGGTCATCACCAAGGGCGGAATCAACCCGCGGATGGTGCGCTGAGATTCTCGATACATCAAATAGTGAGCAAGCGCCAAAATGAAGGCCAGTCGCGCTGGTTCGCTGGGCTGAAAGTCAAACACGCCCAAAGGAATCCATCGCCGAGAACCGTTGATAGCAGGCATAAACAGCACCAGTACCAGCAATACCAGGCTCAGCACGTATAACCAGGGACTCAGATGTCGCAACGGGCGGTAAGAAATACTGGTTACCATTAGCATGGAGGGCCACGCCAGCATCAGCCACACCAACTGGCGATCAAACGCTGCGGACGGGCCATACAACTGATCCGCTCGATGAATGCCGCACAGCCCCAACATAGAAATCAGCATGCACGGAATCAGGATGCTGTAGGGAATTCTGCGAAGCCAGTCAGACACAAACACACTCAACTTTTGTATAGGCCAGGCAGCACATCGCGAACCATTCGCCGTGTCGTGAAGAAGTCGTATGGTAACAGGCAACGGCAGATGCTGGGAACCGATCCAGTCTGCGGTTCGACAATTGGCCAGCACATGTTCCAGAACTGCGTTTCGCACGGCGAGCCATCAATTCTACTGCGACGCTGTCAGGAACTTGCCAGTAGCACATTTCTGCCCCGGACAGGGCAGTGTTAAACAGCTCTAATGCAGGTTGCCGATGCCGAATAACGGGCGGCATTTGTGAATGCATCGCTGGAAAACCGTCTTAATAACATGGCAAAACATGTTTCCGTTATGTTGACATTTAGTCGTACACAAACACGTGTGATGCGATTGACCAATCGATCTGTGGCGCTCGCCAGCGTTTATGGCCAGCTACAGCAGTTCGAACAGCGTCTGGATTCTTAGAATCGCGGCATTCTCAGGAAACGTATGAAACCCGTGTACGACAAGTCCCTCTGAAAGAATGTCACATTTCAGCAGGCTGATGCAGCTCGGGCTTTGCGGCGTCGATCCGGGCAGTTGGACCGACAGAGTTGCGTTGCGAGCATCGACTTCAAATTCGCGATGCAGTTGCAGATAGACATCCAGAGGCACGTGTTCCAGTTGATAGCTGCAGTGATAGCGAATTCCTGGCAGATCGATCATGTGAGTTCTGTAGCCGATCAGTCGCCGGTCAATCACTTTCTTCGTCGATGGCATTTCTTCGTGTTTGGTCGTCGCGACTTCAGTGATTACTGCGTCAGCCGAGCGAAATTCAATTACGTGTCCCGTTCGTCCTAAACGCAACGTCGCACGGTTGCCGCCAAAATTAATAGTGCTTTGTTTTTCTGATTCGAACAATTCAGGATGGACGGTCCGTTCGAATGTTCTTAGCACCATGTCGGCGACATCGGGGCGTGAAAGTTGGGTTTTCATGATGGCACCGGCGTGCAGGAATTGGATTGGAAGCGACTGAAAGGAAAATTAGCACCCATCCGAGTATAGGGCAGAGTTTATCCAGGAATACAGCCCGTTTTTTACATCTGTTGAGTATTTGGAAATAGGCGAAACGGGTGTACGATCGTTTCACTTTGCCGCAAGCCGCCGTTCGAACCACGGACAATGTGATTTCTATGATTGCTGGCCCTTCGCACGACGATTCGATAGGCTCACACCATAAGTCTATTTCGCTTTACATTTTTGTTCGCAACAGATCCATGACATCCAATCGATCTCTGAAAGTCGCCATCATTGGCGGCGGCATGTTTTTTGACGACATCATCGGGCAGACGTTCAAAGACTTTATGCGAGGTGGAATTGCCGGTTCATTAAACAGCATCGGCATGAGTCATTTTGCGCCCACCGTGGCTGATGTGAAGATCGATGTGTGTGCCGTGGGAACTCGCAGCCAAAAAAGCGGTACCGCAGGCAACATCGTGAAATGGTTTGCCGAAGACTTTCCCGAACACCGCATGGACGCATGCTACGGAGACGCTGTGTGGCGCGATATCATGCAGACTCACAAGCCCGACGTGCTGTTTGTGGCGACTCCCGATAATGTTCATACGCAGCCGATCCTTGATGCCATCGCTGCCGGAATCGACGTGATCACTGAAAAGCCGCTTTGTCTGTCCACCAGTGAAGCCGACACGATCATAAAGCAGGCTCGCGAAGCCGGACGGATTGTTGCCGTTGATATGCACAAACGCTATGACCCATTCATTCGCGAAATGATGCAGAAAGCTCCGGACAGGTACGGCGAAATCAATCGTGTGCGAGCGGTGCTGGAAGAGCCTCTGGAAGTCAGCACCGAAATTTTTGCATGGGCCGAAGACAGCAACCCTTTTGCATATGTTGGTTGCCACTGGTTGGATGTCGTGCACCACTATATGAAAGTAAAGCCGCTCGCCGTGTTTGCAACGGGGCAGAAAAACCTGCTGTTAAACTGGGATAAACATCACGTTGAAATTGCGGCTCGCCGAGGTGTTGATCCGTCCACGTTCAAGCGTCGGGATTCTATCAACACATGGGATAGCATGGACGTGGCAGTCACTTATGACAACGGTATGCGTGGCGACTACAACAACAACTGGATCAATCCGGCCGAATTTGAAGGAGCCGTGAATCAGGAAATTGAACTGTACGGCATCTACGGTCGAGGCATGGTGGACCAGCAGGAACGCGGATATCGAGAAGCGATTATCGGCGATGGGTCTCGAACCCGGAACCCGTCGTTTGGCGGACGCATTCGTCATCACGGCGGGCAGCTGGAAATTTTTGGCTACGGAAAAGCGTCTATCGCTGCCGGGCTGTTGGCCATTATTCGTCGTCGAATATTTGACGAATCGATAGAAGACCTGGACGAAACCTATCCCACGGCCGCAAGTCAGCGCGACATCGTCCAGGTGATTGAGGCTGCGTCAGCCGTTGCGGAAAAGAACTATCAATGTCTGCAGGCTGGAAAAGGAACGCCCGTATCCGCGTTGCTGACACCGTCTGGGTTTGATCTGATCGAACCGAACTAACGATAACACTGCCACCACGTTTTGGAACGTCTGTGCTAACTGCAGGCTTGTTTAACCTGACTCACCAAGGAGGCCCCTTGGCACTTAAGGCCTCCCCGGGAGCCGTGTTAGTTATGGCAACCGCTTTTCAGTTGCATGACTTTGAAGCGTGTAGCGGAAGTCGGTGTTGCTCGCAGACTCTTGTCGTTAAGTGCGTGCGTGCAGGACAGTCGCTTAAACATTTTGAGAAACATGAGACGCCGGGCTGCATCGTTACTGGGCTGCAGTTATGAGAACGTCGTGTACTTAGCGAATGTTGATGTGGAGACTGAAAGAATCGAAAGTGCTAATGTTCTTTCGCGATCTTATGCCAGTTTCATTTTCTAATTCGCATGAACCTAACTGTGGAAGTAAAACAAACTTTCACCGGGAATTCAGCAACCCCACGGCCAGCTATCCAGCCGTGTTGCAGTTGCTGGTGTGCCCCGCTCACTGATTAAAAGGGGTAACCCGTCTTAAGTACTGTTCGTTGTTCAACGCAGCCTGGATACAGCTTTTGTTAAGCATCAAAGGCTGATGTGAGGTTATTTATAACAGCCTGTTCGGCCCTTGATACAGCTTCAAATCCAAGGCATCCGCCGGAGGCTTCGGCGACAGTTATGGCCTGTGAAATGGTGGCGTCTCGCAAAGTCGTATAAGACTCACGGATGACGATTCGGCGCAGCACTCCGACGTAGTCTTTCCATGTCTTTAGCAATGACGGATTCGGGCGTTCTTTCAGCCATCCGGTCAGCAATTCGAATGCGTTTGACTCTGGCTTCATAGCGTTTTCCTGAGCCATTTTTGAAATGGCCTTGGCGTTCACCACGTTCGACGAAACTATTTGCCCAGGCAACCGACACCATCGGAACCAGTGTCAGTACGTGTAGTGATTCTGCTCGCAGTCCACAGTCAATAAGCTCAATCAGCACATCCTGTTCTGTAATTTGAGTGGCGACCTGCAACTGTTCAATTTTGGCTTCGCGATCGCGTTTTCTTCAAGTTGTTCACGGAGGCGCAGGTCCGTCTCGTACGCGTAACTCAATTCCAAAATTGAACCGTGTTTGCCAAGCGCATCACGGTATATACAAACTCTCCCTGGAAATCGATTGAAGATTGCCGCTGTACTAATCAGTTTTGTTGGCCACGAACGCCGAAGAACGCGTTCACCGGAGAACGCGTTCAATCGAGTTATTCCCGTAGATCAGGGTGCCGCGACGGAAGCCAACTCGTTAGAGGCGTTGCACTGTGACATCCATCTCACAGGTTGTCCGTCATTAACAGACACATTAAAGGTCAGCCCTTTGAAGGTGTGAAAATGTCATTCAGGAACTGGTGTATGAGCATTGGCGGAGGTGAGAGAAGATAGCGGGCTGATCGAGATCGAGATCGAGATCGTGATCCTGATCGTGATCGTGATCGTGATCGTGATCGTGATCGTGCAAATTTTTGACGAGGGGGACATGGATGTTACTCAACGGCCCGTTTGAACGCTTTGTCGAAGCCAGTCCCGTGAGCGTCATGATGCGCGCCGTCATTGAGAAT